>JALCHG010000014.1:0-37803 GCA_022644565.1 Solobacterium sp.
TGGCTGATCATGATGCTTTTTATACATATTTTAACCTCTCAGTGCATATACACCCATTTCTTTATCTGCTATAATGATATAGGAAAGTAAAGCGGTATTCAATACTTTCTGATAGGAACATCCATTTATGATAACAGTCGTTAAGATTCTTATAAAACCAGACCGGTATCCCAAGTTTGCAGAATATGCAGACAGGGACTCTGCACAGGCAAAGCTGCTTTATAATGCGGCAATGTTTCGGCTGCGTCAGACCTTTACCGGCTGGGATAAAGAGAATCGTACTGACCATGAGGAAGAAGTCTTTGCAGAGATTGCACATACGCAAACAGTTTATCCATCCTTCAAGGCAAAGCGGGTGCTGAACTACAATGCGCTGGATAAGATCATGCGTGCAAATCAGAATGCAGACTTTTATGCAGGAATGCCTATGCAGTCCGCACAGCATGTTGTACGTCAGGCTGTTGAGGCATTCAAGGACTGGCTGAAGGCATTGAAAGCTTATAAGAAAAAGCCTTCCGCATTTACCGGAAGGCCGAAGATGCCTGGATATAAGAAATCTGATAAGAGCACATTCTCTATTACAAATCAGGATGCGGTACTGTATCCCGTAAAAGATGGTAACGGAAATGTGCTTCCGGATCAGATGAGACTGAAGCTTCCTGGTATGAAGAAAGAGGATCAACTCATTCTTCACGGTATTTCAAATGCAGTGAAGCTGAAGCAGGTGACGATCAAGCCTCTTTATGGATGTTATATGATTGCACTGACAGTAGAAACCAACGCCAATGTTTCTGTGCTGACCGGCTGTTCTGAAAAGGCAGGTCTCGACCTCGGGATAGACAACATCGCAGCTTTAGCATGCACAGACAGAACGTCTGTTGTGTACAAGGGCGGTGCTGTTCTTTCTGAGAACCGGTGGTTTGCCAAAAAGAAAGCAGATGCGGTATCGGCCATCACATGCGGGCATAAGCATATGCATGCAGAATCCGCCTATCTGGATCGTCTGTCGCTGAATCATGAGATGCGCACAACGAACTTTATGCATCAGTGCAGCAGAAAGATCGTTTCCTGGTGTGTGAAGCATAAGGTCAGTACGCTTGTGATCGGCAGAAACAAGCAGTGGAAACAGAAGGCTGATATGGGAAAAGTTGGCAATCAGAGGTTTGTCTCTGTTCCGCATTATCAGCTTATCCAGATGATTGAGTACAAGGCGGCTATAGCAGGCATTCGTGTCATTGAGCAGGAGGAGAGCTATACTTCCCGTGCAGACATCAGTGCCATGGATCACATACCTGTATATGGGGATCCGAAGGCAGACAGCTCATATACCTTCTCCGGGCGCCGCGTTCAGCGCGGGCTGTATCGCACGCATGAGGGATACACCATCAATGCGGACTGCAATGGAGCTGCCAACATTCTCAGGAAAGCGATTCCGGGTGCCTGGGAAGGAATAAATGACTTCCGTTTCCTTGGCTTACCGGAGGCAATGTCTTATCAGCAGATTATCGGTTCTGCCGCATAATCTGAATGTCATAGTGTGATTCGGCTGCACCCGACAGAGGTCGGTAAAGGATAAATGATTCCGAAAATGCCGAATAAAAGTATTTCCGATGGTTTCATCAGCCAGAGGAATAGAGGAACCTGTGAATGTTCCTGTCCGGTGAAGGATAAGCAGAAGTACCATCAGCCAATGTGATTCTGGAACTGACAAATGAAATTCCCATCTGGAATGAACCCCTTGGATAGATACCACTCCCATTGGGCGTCAGAACAATGGGAGTGGAGAATTCATTATGATGCTTACGTTGTTCATGGCGATATTGCCGGGATCCGTCAGAAAGCAGAACATGAGAAAGAGACACCTGCTGAAGGCGGAGATGAGGCACAGTATCTGACGGCTTTTCTCAAGGCACGTCAGAAGATCATGCAGGAAGAAGAAGCACATGAGGATCTGTCTCGTCTGAAAGCACAGCAGAAATTTATTGATGAAGGAAACTTTTTCCTGTCTCTGCCTCTGGCATGGACCATGTATGGGGACAGTTATACGCTGACAGAGAAAGACCTTGATGACCTGCCTGGGGAATATCATCCGTCTGTCTGAGAAATCACTGATATAATGAGAAAAACGGAGGTTTATCATATGGATTTCAGAAAAGAAACATACAGGAAACTGGCAGCGACAATTATCCATAACCTGGAAACACGCAATATGGATGGTGTGTACTTTGAAACAGCAGAAGAAGCGAAGGAAGCGATTCTGCAGGAAATGCCGGATGGCAGTTCAGTGACCTGGGGCGGCAGTATGACGTGCCAGGACATGGGACTGCTTGATGCATGTCTTAACAGTGACAGACTGAAGGCGCTTGACCGCACCACGGCCAGAACACCGGAAGAACAGCGCAGGCTCTATGCCGAACAGACGCTCTGTGACTACTTCCTGATGAGCACCAATGCCATTACCATCGACGGCGAGTTAGTTAATATTGACGGCCGCGGCAATCGTGTGGCCTGTCTGATTACCGGTCCTTCCCATGTCTTTGTGGTCTGCGGTATGAACAAAGTGGCACCGGATCTTGACAGTGCCATCAAGCGTGCCCGCAGCCTGGCAGCCCCGGCCAACCTTCTGAGAGTCGGCAGAACAAGTACACCATGCCTCAAGACCGGCAGATGTGCCAACTGCCTGAGCCAGGAGAGTGTGTGCAATCAGTTTGTCATAACAAGAAGAAGCGGTGTCAAAGGCAGAATCAAGGTATTTCTGATCGGAGAAGATCTCGGCTTCTAGAAACATCCTGCGGATGGCGATACAGCTGTCCGCTTTTATTATGAAAGAAAATATAAATAGCTTTCATTAAAATGAAAATAATTTACGAAAATAATCATCAAAATAATGAAAACTGTTTCCTTTCGATATTATAATGACTCAGTCGAATAGAGGAGGAGTATCTGATGGAAAAAAAGAATCTTGACTGGGAGAACCTGACGTTCTCTTATCAGCCGATCGATAAGCGCTATGTTGCCATGTATAAGGATGGCGCCTGGCAGGAAGGAGAACTGAGTGATGATCCCAATGTTGTTCTGAATGAATGTGCCGGTGTTCTCCAGTATGCCCAGCAGGTATTTGAAGGCCTAAAGGCCTATACCACAAAGGATGGCCATATTGTCTGTTTCCGTCCTGATCTGAATGCCAAGCGTATGTATGACAGTGCACAGCGTATGGAGATGCCGCCTTATCCCAAGGATAAGTTTGTTGAAGCAATCAAGGAAGTCGTACAGGCAAATGCTGCATGGGTTCCGCCGTATGGAACAGGTGCCACGCTGTATCTGCGTCCGTATGAATTCGGCTACAGTCCAGTCATCGGTGTAGCACCGACAACCGACTATGAGTTCCGTATCTTCGGTACGCCGGTAGGTCCGTATTTCAAGGGCGGTGTCAAGCCGATTACGGTCAGAGTATCTGACTTTGACCGTGCCGCACCTAGAGGAACAGGCCATATCAAGGCAGGCCTGAACTATGCCATGAGTATGCATGCCATTGTGACAGCACATGCGGAAGGCTTTGCCGAGAATATTTATCTTGATGCTGCAACCCGTACCAAGGTAGAAGAAACCGGCGGTGCCAATATTCTCTTTGTTGACCAGGACGGTACGCTTGTTGTACCGAAGTCTGATACAATTCTGCCTTCCATCACCAGACGTTCGCTTGTTTATGTTGCAGAACATTACCTCAACCTGAAGATTGATGAAAGACCGGTCTACTGGCAGGAGGTACTGGATCACAAGTTTGTGGAATGCGGCTTATGCGGTACAGCAGCGGTCATTTCACCGATCGGACGCATCAATGATCATGGTACGATCATTGACTTTCCGTCCGGTATGGAAGAAATCGGTCCGGTCATGAAGAAGATGAGAGAGACACTGCTCGGCATTCAGATGGGCGAAGTTGAAGCACCTGAAGGATGGATCATGAGGATTCTGTAAGCATGGAGAAGCAGGTAAAGATCGGTGTGGTCGGTACGGGACACGTCGGTGCCCATACCGCTTATGCATTAGCTATCCAGGGCATTGCGGATGAAGTGGTCATCTGCGATGTGAAAGAGAAGAAACTGGACAGTGAAAGACAGGATCTGTTTGATACCGGTGTATTCTATCCGCATCGGGTCAGAGTTACAGCCGGCACTTATGAAGATCTTGCCGGATGCGATATCATCATCAACGCCGCTGGTAAAGTGGACCTGCTGATCGGCAACAATGACCGTACAACTGAACTGAGATATACCGTCCCGCAGACAAGAACATGGGCAAAGGCAGTCAAAGCTGCCGGGTTCAAGGGTATTGTCATCAATGTCTCCAATCCATGTGACGTGGTGACCCGTGAAATTGCCAAGATCCTCAAACTGCCGGAAGGCCATGTCTTCGGCACCGGTACAGGTCTTGATACAGCCAGACTCGTTGCCCAGATTTCCAAAGTAACAGATCTTGATCCCCGCTCAATCAGTGCTTATATGCTTGGTGAACATGGCAATGCCCAGTTTGCGGCATGGTCATGCGTCAGCTTCAACGGCATGCCTTTATCAAGTACGGGCTATGCCTTTGATCATGATGATCTGGAGGCCAAGGCAAGACAGGGCGGCTGGGTCACCTTCAACGGCAAGCAGTGCACGGAATATGCCATTGCTTCTGAAGCGGCAAGACTGGCATATTGTGTTGTACATGATACAAAGACCGTAACCGCAGCCAGTGCCTTGCTGCATGGAGAATATGGTGAAAAGGATCTTTTCATCGGTGTTCCCTGTGTCATCGGCAAAAACGGTGCTGAAAAGGTGGTTGAGCTGCCTTTGACAGAAGAAGAAAAGGAAAAGTTTCATGCATGTGCTGAAAGTATCCGTAAGAATATGGATACGGCAGATCATCTGGCCTGAAAAAGAGACGCAAGTCTCTTTTTTTGTGAAATTGAGAACGTTTTAAGGCTTATTTTATAAAGGTGAAAGGATGGAAAAACGCTTTCAGTGGTATTCTGATACCGTGAGGTTTTGTGTATTATGGGTTTATTTGATGCATTTAAAAAGAAGAGTCTGCCGCCGGTGAATGCAGGGGATGATGATATTGTTGCCATGGCAGATGGAAATCTGATTGATGTGACTACGGTTTCTGATCCGGTGTTTGCCCAGAAGATGATGGGGGAAAGTACAGCGTTCAGATATGACGGTGATAAAGTGACGCTGTGTGCACCGGCTAATGGAACGCTTTCGGTTCTGTTTCCGACCGGACACGCCTTCGGCGTGACGATGAAGGATGGAACGGAACTGTTAGTGCATATCGGCATTGATACGGTCAATGCCAAGGGCGACGGTTTCAGACTGCAGGCTAAAAAGCAGGGTGACCCGGTTAAAGCAGGTGATCCGATTGTAGAAGCGGATCTGAAAAAGCTCGGGGCAAAGTATGATATGAGCACGATGCTGATTATTACCAATGATGCCGGTAAAAAGCGCAGCTTCATTGCCCCGCAGGCGGTTAAGCGCGGTCAGAAAGTGACGGAGTGAGGAATAAGTTTCCCGCTCTTTTTTCTTTTCTACCGTATAATGGAGAAGCAGAGAAATTGTAATGAGGAGACTTTTATGACCATTCTGAAACTGAAACCTGCCTGTAAAGACTATATCTGGGGTGGAAACCGTCTCAGGGATGAATTCGGCTTTGAATATGATGGGGAAGTGCTGGCGGAAGCGTGGATGCTGTCAGCGCACCCGGATGGACCCAGTACGATTATCAACGGTCCATATGCCGGTAAAACTCTGATTGAATATCTGAACGAAGAAGGCATGGAAGTGCTTGGAACAAACTGCCGGCGCTTTCGTGAATTTCCGATCCTGACCAAGTTCATTGATGCCCGCAGCAATCTGTCCATTCAGGTGCATCCGGATAATGCCTATGCCCTGCATCATGAAGGACAGTATGGCAAGACAGAGATGTGGTATGTGCTGGATGCAGAGCCGGGTGCCTTCCTGTACTACGGGTTCAAAAAGAAGATATCCAAGGAAGAGTTTGAAGAGCGGATCCGCAATAATACGCTGCTGGATGTGCTGTATGCTCTGCCGGTTCACAAAGGTGATGTGGTATTCATTCCTTCCGGCACGCTTCATGCCATCGGAAAGGGCATCCTGATTGCGGAAATCCAGCAGAACTCCAATGTCACCTATCGTATTTACGACTATGGAAGACTGGGCCGTGATGGCAAGCCGAGGCAGCTTCACATCAGACAGGCCGTTGCCGTCACCAAGCTTGAACCGGCCGAGAAACCGGTCAATCAGTATCCGCATTTAGGTGACTGTGATTACTTTACCGTAGATAAACTGGATCTTGACGGCGTACTGACCCGGCGCATGCAGGGAACCGTAGGCAAGGAATCCTTCCTGTCCATCCTGATCCTGGATGGCGAAGGAACCATAGCCTGTCAGGGTGAGAAGGTCAGCTATCATAAGGGTGATTCCATCTTCCTGCCGGCAGACAGCGGCAACTGGGAAATTGAAGGCAGCTGTGATGCCTTATTGACAACCATACGGGAAAAGGCCAATCCGATCCGGGTCGGCATCAATATCGGTTCCAAACTGGTACAGATCGGCATTGTCAATGATCATAACGAAATCATCGGCAGCCGTTCCTACAATACGGAAGCGGAAACACGTACAGCTGAAGAAATCATTGATACAGCGGCCAACGAAACCCTGAAACTGCTGCAGGAAAAGGAAATTCCGCTGGATGAGTGCATCGGTGTCGGCGTCGGTGTTCCGGGTACCATTGACAGACGCAACGGCCGGGTGGTATATTCCAATAACATCGGCTGGCATAATGTGGCTTTAAGTGAAAGACTGGGCCGGGTGATTCCGTGTCCTGTGCGGATTGCCAATGATGCGGACTGTGCTGCCCTTGGTGAAAAGGTGAGCGGAGCCGGCCGGGATTATTCGGATGTAGCCATGTTTACCTTCGGCAATGGTGTCGGCGGCGGCATCATCATCAATGGTGAAGTCTTTGAAGGCGGCATGATGGGCGGTGCAGAAATCGGCCATACCGTTATCAAAGCTAATGGCAGACCGTGCACCTGCGGCCGCAGAGGGTGTCTGGAAGCGTATGCCTCCGTACCTGCTCTTTTGCAGTCAGCCCGGGAAGCGGCGCATCATGATGTAGCGCTGGAAGAGATTTTTGCCCTGGCTGAGAAGGGTGATCCGTTGATGAGTGCGGTAGTGGATGAATATATTGAAATGGTCGGTACCGGCATGGTCAATATTGTCAATCTGTTCCGTCCGCAGCTGATTATCATCGGCGGTCAGATCTCCGCCTATGCCGGCTTCATGATTCCTGAATTGAAGAAGATGCTGGCAAAGGAAGTATTCGGCCGTGAAAACAGCGGCATACCGGAAATCGGTGTGGCAAAGCTCGGCAATGAAGCCGGCATGATCGGCGCAGCCAATCTGTAATAAAAAACCATTCCGCTTCAGGGAATGGTCATGAGAGAAGAGCAGGAAACTGTTCTTCTCTTTTTCACTTGGAATGGATATCAAGCTGATTGTAGGGAATGGAAGTATGATGTTCTTCCAGTACTTCCTGTACGATCCGCCTGAGAGAGCGCAGGGCTCCATAGCGTCTGTCCGGGGCTACAAGAAGGCGGATGCGGTAGTAGATGGCGGAATCCGCAAACTCATCGGTGCCGACAAAGGTACATTTGCTGATGTCTTCATTCTGCTCGGCGCGACGGGTGATTTCAGCCATGATGGTATCGACTTCGGAAAGCTTGAGATCATAGGAAAGCGGCAGACGGAAGTCGGTCAGGTCGGATGTGAGAGTGGCCTTGGTGATCTCACGGTTGCAGATGGTACGGATCGAAAGATCTTCAATGCTTTCAATCTTAGTTGTCTGCAGATTGAATTCCAGCACACGTCCTTCAAAATCACCGATGGTTACAATATCACCGACCTTGTAGAAGTGATGCGACATGATGTGCATGCCCATGACCACATCCTTAAATAGATCCTGCAGGGCAAGACCGGCAATGATGGAAACCACGCCTAAGCCGGTGAACATGCTGGAAAGATCAATGCCATAGGCCTGCAGAACAATGAGTACAGTCAAAGCGATGATGATCCAGCGGATGATCTTATAGGAAGTGGGAGCGATATGGTCGCGCAGGCCTGCCTCCTGTTCATTCTGTTTATTGAAACTGCGGTAGACGCCTTTGAGAACGGCCAGAAGAATATAGCAGAGAACAATTGATATTACGGATGTGATGAATGATGCTGATGTCAGAAATGCCAGTATTTTTTCCATGTAAGACATTGTAGTCCTGTTTTGGGATGGTTTCCATCTTCTCTTTTGTCAATTCTTGACAAAAGAGAAGAATACACTTACTATCATTATGCTATGACAAAAGTAAGCGAACTCAGAGAAGAAAATCTGAACCGGGTCAGAACCTGTTTCAGCAATACTTCCATCTGGACCAAGAATGAACTGATTGCTGCTACCGGCATTTCCAGCGGCGGTATGGTATCCATCCTGCAGGAATTGAAGGAAAGAAAGGAAATTCTGCAGGAAGAAGATGCCGCCTCCACCGGCGGCAGACCCGGGCATCAGTATCGGCTGAACCCGGATGCCTGTCACGCCTGCTGTGTTTTTCTTAAAGCAGGAATAGAAGCACGGATGGAATGCTTTTCCATGGATCTGTATGGAAAAAGAGGGCAGGGAAAGACATATGTTATTTCTGACACAGCTTCTGTTCTGTCAGGTTTAAAAGAAATGCTTAAAACTGATCCATCCATGAAGGAAATCCTGATTTCCGTACCGGGTGTTTCTGAAGAAGGAAAGATACGGGAATGCGACATATCCTTTCTTTCCGGCTGTGATCTGAAACAGAAGATCATGGAAGAAACCGGCCTGGCGCCGGTGATTGAAAATGATGTCAATATCGCTGCCATCGGTCTGCAGCGTAAAACACAGAAAACAGACCTTGCCTATATCTATCAGCCGGATACAGCGTTTTCCGGAGTCGGAATTGTCATCGGGGGAAAGCTGTATAACGGCGCAAGGCATATGGCTGGAGAAGTAAGATATCTGGATGATGAAAAAAGACAGATGGAAAGAGTGAAAACAGAGCCGGAAAAGCTTCTGGCCGAACAGATGGAAGTGCTGAATGCCGTATTGAATCCGGCTTTGATCGGCTGGGACAGCAGCTGCATTGAGACAGATGTGCCGGTGCATTTCCGCATGCCTGATAAAGATCAGCCGCAGGTAGTACGGGCGGATCTGAATGAAATGATGTGTGCCGGCATGCATGGCATGATGCTGTATCGCTACAGCGGGAAGGAAGAAAGATGAAAGCAGATTATCACGTACATACATATTACAGCGATGATTCGATCTATCCGATGGAAGAAGTCGTTAAAGATGCTATAGCAAAAGGACTGGATGAAATTGCCATTACCGATCATGTGGATTATGGCATCAAATATGACTGGGATGAGATTGATCCCATGCCGTATCGGGGAAGTGAACCGCTGGCCAATGTCGATTATCCAAAGTGGAACCAAGAGCTGAATGCACTGCGGCAGAAGTATGCCGGACAGATTGTGATCCGCCAGGGTATGGAATTCGGCATGCAGAAAGAGTATTTTGACAGATATGAAAAGCTTTTTGCCCGCTATCCTTTTGATTTTATCATCCTTTCCTGCCATCAGGTGGATAATGAAGAGTTCTGGACCGGCGACTTTCAGAAGGGAAGAAGCCAGCGGGAATACAACCGCCGGTATTATGAAGAAATTCTTGCCTGCATGGAAAAGTACCATGACTACAGCGTACTGGGGCATCTGGATCTGATTGTCAGATATGATCCGCTTGGTCCGATTGCCTTTGAGGAAGTGGAAGATCTTGTCGCGGAAATTCTGAAGAAAGTCATTGCGGATGGAAAAGGGATTGAACTGAATACAAGCTGGCACCGCTATGGTCTGCATGACAGTCAGCCTTCACGTCAGATTCTGCAGCTGTATCATGACCTTGGCGGTAAGATCATCACAATCGGATCTGATTCTCATCAGAAGGAACATCTTGGTGCCTATATCGATGAAGCAAAGGCAGAGCTTTTGGATATCGGTTTTGAGGCATTCTGTACGTTTGATCATATGGTGCCTGTTTTCCATTCTCTTAAGGAAAAGGGGAAGCACTGAATGTTTCAGCTTCTGTTAGCCATTATCTATCTTTCGTTCATCAGCCTCGGCCTGCCGGATTCATTGCTTGGTTCGGCCTGGCCGTCCATGTACAGAGAGTTTGCGGTGCCGGTATCCTATGCCGGCATCATTTCCATGATCATTGCGGCCGGCACCATTGTCTTTTCTCTGAACAGTGACCGTCTGACAGGACGCTTCGGTACCGGCAGGGTTACAGCAGCCAGTGTCGGCCTTACGTGTCTTGCCCTGTTCGGTTTTTCTTTCAGCCATACTTTTGTTCTGCTTGTGCTCTGGGCGGTTCCCTATGGGCTTGGAGCCGGGCAGTGGATGCCTCATTAAACAATTATGTTGCTTTGCATTATAAGAGCTGTCATATGAGCTGGCTGCACTGCATGTGGGGCATCGGTGCTTCCCTTGGTCCTTCTATCATGGGTTATGCCATCGCAAAAGGCCAGGCATGGAATACGGGCTATCGCTGGATCGGGTATATTCAGCTTGGACTGACGGCTGTTCTTCTGCTGTCACTTCCGCTCTGGCACGAAAAAGCAGAAGAAACCGGAAAAACAGTGGATGCTGGAAAAGTTCTTTCACTGCGTGAAATCCTGCGGATTCCCGGGGCAAAGGCCGTCATGGTTACATTTTTCTGCTATTGTGCTCTGGAACAGACCGCAGGCTTATGGGCATCCAGCTATCTTGCTCTGCATTGGAATGTTCCTGCTGAAACGGCTGCTTCCTTTGCCGGCATGTTCTACATCGGCATTACCATCGGCCGGGCAGTCAGCGGCTTTCTGACATTCAGGCTGAGTGATACGGCTTTAGTACGGCTGGGACAGGGCGTGATTGCAATCGGAGGTGTGATGCTGGCGGTGCCTGTATCTTCAACGCTTGCATGTATCGGGCCGATTGTTATCGGGCTTGGCTGTGCCCCGGTTTATCCTTCCTTGCTTCATTCCACTCCCACTCATTTCGGTAGAGAACGCTCTCAGGCAGTGTTTGGCGTACAGATGGCTTCGGCTTATATCGGTTCCTGTCTGATGCCGCCTTTATTCGGTCTATTGGCTCAGCATATGTCGATTGTGCTGTTCCCATTCTATCTGCTTGCCATCCTTTTACTGATGGTTTTCATGCATGAGCGGCTCATCTTTCAGACCTCTGAAAGCAGATAAAACTTACAGAAAAAAATTTCAGAAAAAATATAAAATTTGCGTTGACATTTTCATTCTTGAAACTATAATGAGAGCCATAAGCAAGGAAGAGAAGAGTAACCTCAGACAGAGCTTACAGAGAGTCCCGGCAGCTGAGAAGGGATGCAGAAGGATGAGGCGAACATGGTCTTGGAGCTGTATGGCTGAAATGTAAGCTGTACCGGGAGTTCCCGTTATCGGACAGGGCTGTGATGGCAGTCAGTGAGACATATGCTGTGAGGCACATGTGAATTAAGGTGGTAACACGAGATTAATATCCCGTCCTTATACAAGGACGGGATTTTTGTTTGTGAGGGAAAGGAGGATCCAAATGATTGAAATTGTCGATGCGGTGAAGACATTCAAGACCAAGGAAGAAGATATTCATGCGGTCAATGGTGTCTCACTGAAGATAGAAGACGGTGAGATTTACGGTATTATCGGTTATTCCGGTGCCGGTAAATCAACCCTTGTCCGACTGATCAATCAGCTGGAAAAACAGAGTGCCGGCGATGTTATTATCGACGGCCAGAAGATGCAGGATTTAAGCAAGAAGGAGCTGAGGGAAAAGCGCAGAAAGATCGGCATGATCTTCCAGCACTTCAACCTTCTCTGGAGCCGTACCGTACTGGAGAATATAGAGCTGCCGCTGGAATTTGCCGGGGTGCCGAAGAAGGACAGAGAAGCCAAGGCAAAGCAGATGTGTGAGCTTGTCGGGCTGAGCGGACGTGAGGATGCATATCCAAGCGAACTCTCCGGCGGCCAGAAACAGAGAGTCGGCATTGCCAGAGCATTGGCCAACGATCCGCAGATCCTGCTGTCAGATGAAGCAACAAGTGCCCTGGATCCGGATACCACAGACCAGATCCTGGATCTATTGCGGGACATCAATAAGAAACTCGGCATTACGATTGTCATGATCACCCATCAGATGGAAGTGGTTCAGAAGATCTGCCACCGCATGGCGGTCATGAGTGATGGAAAGGTCGTGGAAGAAGGAACAGTGAAAGAGCTGTTCGAACATCCGCAGAATGAAATTACCAAGAAGTTTGTTCAGAACATTGAAAGTGACCAGAGCATTGAAGAAATCGCTGATGATCTCAAGAAGAAGTATCCGGATGGTCTTCTGATCAGATGTTCATTTACCGGAAACAATGCGGATCATCCGATCATTGCGGATGCTATCCGCAAAGTGAAATTCGATGTGTCCATTGTGGCAGCCGATATAGCCAATTCCCAATCCGGTCCGATCGGCGTGACCTATCTGAACCTAACGCATGGTTCAGACAGTGAATACAATGTCTTCGTCACATTCCTGACAGAGAACAGTGTGAAGGTGGAGGAACTGTAAGATGATATCAACAACACTGAATCTCGACCAGCTTCTGCAGGCGGTATGGGAAACCGTATACATGACCTTCTTCTCACTGCTCTTTGCGGTCATACTCGGTCTTGTGATCGGCATCCTGCTGTATATCACAGAGACCGGCGGCCTGTTACAGAACAGGGTGATCAACCGGATCGTAGATGTCATCGTCAATGTGCTGCGTGCCATTCCGTACATCATCCTGCTGATTATCCTGATTCCGGTAACCAAAGCCATTGTCGGCACGATGCTCGGTGCTTCCGCAGCTCTGCCTTCACTGATACTCGCATCCGCACCGTTCTTTGCAAGGCTTGTTCTGATTGCCCTGCAGGACGTGGATAAAGGAACCGTAGAAGCTTCCAAGTCAATGGGCGCTACCAACTGGCAGATTATATGGAAAGTGCTTCTGCCTGAAGCGATGCCGGCCATTGTTTCCGGCATTACGGTTACTGCCATTTCGCTGATCGGCTACACCGCCATGGCAGGTGCCATCGGTGCCGGCGGACTTGGCAACCTGGCATACCTCTATGGCTTTGCCAGAAGAAACAACGCTGTACTGTATACCAGCACAGTCATCATCGTTCTGATTGTATTTGCCATCCAGTGGATCGGCGATGCAGTCGTCAAACATATTGATAAGCGTTAATCACGCAAGGGAGAAAGAAAATGAAAAAACTGACTAAGATTATTACTTCTGCTGTACTCGCACTTGGCTTGACAGCCTGCGGCAGTTCCTCATCCTCCGCTGCTTCCAGCGCATCTACTGCAGGTTCTACAAGCGGAACAACAGGCGGCACGCTGAAGGTCATCGCCACCGCAAACCCGCATGCGGTTATCCTCGAACAGGCCAAGCCGATTCTCAAGGACAAGTACAACATCGATCTTGATATTGAAGTCACAGATGACTACTACATTCCGAATGAAGCTGTCTCCAACGGCGATGCGGATGCCAACTACTTCCAGCACGTTCCGTTCTTCAACAATGAAAAGGAAACAAACAACTACAAGATTGCCATTGCCGGCTATATCCACATTGAACCGTTCGGCATCTACTCCAAGAACATTAAGAGTGTAGATGACATCAAGGACGGCTCCACAATCATCATCTCAAACTCTGTTGCAGATAACGGCAGAATCCTGGCTCTGCTTGCCCAGGATGACCTCGTCAAGCTGCCGGATGATGCGGATGTACTCAAGATCACAATCCAGGATATCGACAATGATGAAAACAACCCGCACCACTTCGTCTTCCAGGAAGTCAAGCCTGAACTGCTCGCAACTTCTTATGAAAACAACCCTGATGCTTTAGTCGCTATCAACGGCAACTATGCGATCCAGGCTGGTCTGAAGCCGGGTTCTGATGCTCTGATTCTTGAAGATGCCAACGAAGACAACCCTTACGTCAACATCGTTGCCTGCCAGGAAGGTCATGAAAATGATCCTAACATCAAGGCTCTGGTTGAAGTTCTGAAGTCTGATGAAATCACATCCTTCATCAAGAAGAACTGGTCTGACGGCTCCGTCATTCCGGTAACAGACTGATCCGATCCGTTTCCCTCACACCTTCCCGGTTTATCCGGGAGGGTGTTTTTTATTGAGCTGAATGATAAAAGAAAAGGCGTTTTCATCCCCAGCAGGGTGAAAACGTCTTTCCGGTTTCAGTCCTCTGTTTTTCCGCTGTCATCATCCGGTTCATCATAGGGATGAACCAGAAGATCAGCGCACAGAAACATAGCCGCATTTTTATCATTCAGTATTTCAAAGCGCGGGTCCTGCTTCACAGCCAGTTCATCGAGACAGCCTTCCATGGTATTGCCATAGAGACACCAGGCCGGCATCTTCAGAAACAGATCAAAGAGCAGGCGGGAGAGACGGTTTACATCATTGCTGCGCAGGTTGACACCATGGCTTTCCATTGCGGCAATTGTATCGGACACGATGAATGCGATCGGCTTCCGTCCGACCTGTATATCGAGATAGATATCCAGCATGATGCGATCAAGTGCACTGAACTTTTCCATTTCCCGCGGTACTTCATCTTTGATTTCCTTCTGGGAACGCTTTCTGATTTCCTTCAGCATCTTGCCTGGATAAGCCGGTGTATATGTATCGCCATCCGCATCTGTGAAGGGGCCGTCTGCGGCTTTCTTATCTGCGATCCAGTCATATAAAGCATTATACTGCTGCGGCATCTCATCGCCTCCGTACTGCCAGAAGTCATCCGGAACAGCCGGTTCAAAGGCATCACGCAGTTCGTCAACTGTATAGAAATTTTCAAAATCTCCTTCTTTCATAATAGCCTTGTTAACCACCCTGAGCCGGTCCGGATTTCTTTCTTCTTCGGTATACAGTTCATCTTCCTCAAAGAAGTCATAAACAGTATTCTCGATTTTCTTTTCTGCCGCAAAGGCAAGAATATCTTTCTTATGAATCTTTTCCCGGGCCATCCCTTTTTCTTTCAGCTGCAGATAGATGTCCCATAATTCATGCATGGTTATTTCTCCATACAGATTGGCTGCAGCTGTAAAAAGAAGCTGCAGATATGTGTCGTGATCACTCATGGTAAAACTCCTTTCTGACCGTTTATATCACAAATTGTACCGGTTATCGCATGGCAATGGAAGTTTATCATGGATTTTCTGCAGTAAGAGTGGAAAGGAAGAAAGGCTGTAAAGACGGAAGCGGTGATGATCTATTGCATTCGTCTGGATCATGAATTATGCCAGGATTGCCCACAATGTCAAAAACATGAATCAGAAGCTGAAAAAGCAGTGATCTTCTGCTTGCAAAGCCTCTTGTAAAGTGCTACATCCAAAGTACAGAAGTACCTTATGGTTATGCATTGAAAAGGAGGTTAATATGAATCAGGAACAATTTACCCGCATGCATGAGGGAAAAGGATTCATCGCCGCACTGGATCAATCCGGCGGTTCTACGCCCAAGGCATTGAAGGCCTATGGCATCGCAGAAGGCACATGGCATAATGAAGAGGAAATGTTTGATCTGGTCCATGCCATGCGGACCCGTATCATAACAAGTCCTTCCTTTACAAGTGAAAGGATTCTGGCAGCCATCCTGTTCCAGAACACCATGGAAAGAAAGATCGACGGCATGTATACCGCTGACTATCTCTGGGAAAAGAAGGGCATCATTCCGATCCTGAAGATCGACAAGGGACTCAAAGATGAAGAGAATCATGTCAGGATGATGAAGCCGATCCCGGATCTTGACAAGACACTTGCCCATGCTTTGAACGACAGACACATCTTCGGCACCAAGGAAAGAAGCGTCATCCTTGATTATGATGAAAAGGGCATCGCTTCCATTGTGGACCAGCAGTTTGCCATCGGCAGACAGGTTTACCGTGACGGTCTGATTCCGATTCTGGAACCGGAAGTGGATATCCACAGCCCGCATAAGAAGGAATGTGAAGCACTGCTGAAGAAGCTTATCATTGAACGGCTTCATGAACTGCAGGATGAAAGGATCATGTTCAAGCTCACTATTCCAACCGTTGACAATCTTTACAGTGATGTTATGGCGGATCCGCATGTGGTCAGAGTCGTTGCTCTGTCCGGCGGCTACAGCCAGGCGGATGCCTGTGCCTATCTTGCCCGAAATCACGGCATGATTGCCAGTTTCTCCCGGGCATTTGCCCAGAATCTCAGAGTAGATCAGAGTGATGAAGCGTTTGATGCGGAGATTAAAAAAGCCGCAGAGCTGATTTACAACGCCTCTGTGGCTTAAGTCTCAAAGCAGATGATCGAAGACATAACGGCCGAAGCCATCTTGTGAAACGGGATACTCCGTAATGGCATCGGAAACAGCCTTCACATCCGGCAGGCCGTTAGCCATACAGATGCCGTGTCCTGCTGTTTCAAGCATCTGAATATCATTTTCGGCATCTCCGAATGCCCATACATCATTCAGATCAATGGCATTGTTCTGACAGTATTTCTGCAGGGCAATGCCTTTATTGATGGCCGGGCTCTGGAATTCAAGCATGATCGGGGTTGTGCGGAAACAGGTGACCTTTTCATTGATGAAGGTGCGGGCAAAGTGCTCCGCTGCTTCACATTCCGCTTCTGTATCAAAGCGGTAGAGGATCTTGGCGGTCGGTTCTTTCCAGAAGGCGGAAAGTGAAGCCGGCTTTACGACCGGGGTATGGTTGCGCCTGGCGTGGAAGAGGGTTGTTTCATCTGCTTCATTGACGATTTCACAATGATCGCCATAGATGAAGAAATGAAAGGATGGATGATATGCATACATCTTTTCAATGACATACTGAATCACTTCAGGTGACAGGAAGGAAAACTGTTCTTCCTTTCCCGTATGTACATCCCGCAGCACAGAACCATTCAGCCCGATCAGAAAATCAAAATCGAAATCCATGCCCCAGTCCTGTGCACTTGTTTCAATGCCCTGCCAGAGCGGTCTGCCGCTGGCAATGCCAAGCTTCACACCATGCTCATGCAGGGCTTTGAACGCTTCAATTTCCTTCGGCCGCACGGATTCTCCCATGACTCTTAATGTATTATCAATATCAGCTGCACATACTCTGATTCTTTCCATATTCTTTCTACCTCAGCCATACTATTACAATACAGATTGTTTCAGAATGCAAAGAAAAAGCAGCTCCACTATGAAGCTGCCTGAAAGCATCAGAAGAATCTTTCCACCAGATCTCTGGAATATTCGGCGGTTTCTTCCATATCGCCAAAGCTCATGATTTCACCCGCATAATAGGTATTGTATCTGCCCTGCATGGCTTCTACTTCATCATACCAGCCGGCTTTGTAATCTTCGGAATAGATATGCGGGAAGTAATACCATGCCTGTTCCTTAATGACATTAGAAGCCGGGTTATGCATGGTTTTCAGATCATTCAGCACGGTCTTCTTACATACATCATACGGAATTTCCTTTTCATCCTTATGGTTGCGCAGGGCATAGGTTGTGATCGGCTGATTGACATCATCCCTCCATCTGTTGTAGTAGACCATCAGATGGCCGCGGCGCTCCGGCGTCATGTTTTCAAATACATAGTAGGAGATATCCGGATGATCCTCCGGCTTTGTCTCTACCGCCAGCACATCGTATCTTTCATAGTCGATCTTATCAAAATGGCTCTTTTCATCTTCCCGGATATCCGCATAGCTGCCGAAATACTGCAGCGGGGAAGTGACGATGAGCTGATCAAAGACCTCGTCCTTTCCATTGACGGTGATGGTGACAGTGCCGTCCTTTCTTTCAATATGCGTGATGTCGCTGTTCAGTCGGGCACCATGTTTCAGCTTTGCGTTGAGATGTTCCCAGATGGACTGTGTACCGTCTTTCCATGTCCATAAGTTCAGGTTGATGAAGTACATGGTGGTCGCAAAGTCGAGATATTTCAGCACATAGGCAGCCGGAATTTCATCAAAGTAGCCATAGCCGAACGAGGTATACGGACCGACCCAGATATCCTGAACCAGTTCAATATCATTGAGAGCACAGAAGTCTTTGAAGGGAAGACACAGATCCTTGAGATTTTCGTTATGTCCTTCCACATGTTCATGACTGGCCGTAGCCGCATAGCCGTCATATCTGCCTTCCGCAACCCCGCGGTGGCCGTTGACATCATAGCCTTTGTACTTTGTCTCCAACAGTTCAGCTAATTTCTTGACCTGGCTCTTCATTTTCAGCATATGGGGAATCTGCAGGGGATTCTTCTTAGGATTGAAGGGATCGATTTCCCTGCCGTCCTTATTCTTGTACTTGCGGATGAGCTGCGGTCCATCATGAGTGATACCGCAGAATTCCTCTACTTCATGCACGGCAAAGTAACTGGGTGCTCCCATGATAGCTCCCATTTCATACCTTCTGCCGTTGTACACGGGACTGTGGCACTTTCCGCCGACATGGTCCTCTTTTTCAAAGATGGTGTAGTTGAAATAGCCTTTCTTTTCCAGATACATACCGGCGGAAAGACCGGCAGGTCCGGCGCCGATAATCGCAATACGCGCGTTCTTGTCCATAAATTATGATCTCCTTTAAGAACTTCTTCCTGTATTATCGCATACTTTACAACTTTGTGTATGTGTCATGATATAATCTGTTCAGAAAATCTTCGGGAATAATATGGAAAGATTCAGATCATTTGAAACAATCCTAAAAGCGCACGGCAGTGCGCCTGCCCTGCGCAGGGGTGAGGAAGTTCTAACGTATCAGGAACTTCTGTCAGCGGTTCATAAGCGGTCCGCTGTGCTGCAGGCTTCTTCCATTACCTGCATGGGCATTCTCAATGACAGTTCCATGGAAAGTGTGATTGAGATCTTTGCCTGTGCAGAGGCAGAGATCCAGGTGGTCATGCTGGAAGAAAGCATGCGGGATGAAGTGCTGAAACAGCTGATTCACTATGGGGACATCGATGGTCTTTTCGGGTCCTCAGCCCGATGTCATGCGCTTTCTTCTGCTTTGGGCGTGGGCGTGAAAAAACCGGCGGATCGGATTCTGTTTTTCACTAGCGGCACCACATCCGCTTCCAAGGCCGTTGTATTAACGGAAGAGAGTCTTTGTGCCAGTGCGTTCAATGGCAGTCTTGAACTGCCTTTGAAACAGAACGATACGCTGCTTTCCTTTCTGCCGCTGTCGCATGTCTATGGGTTTGTGTGCGGTCTTTTATGGCCGCTGTATGATGGCGCCTGTGTGTGTCTGATGCAGGGCAGAAGGCACATTGCGGATGACTGCAGCTATTATCATCCCAGTGCTTTGACTGCGGTGCCATCTATCATGGCCTTCCTGCTGAAACATGACCTGCTCAATCCGGAATTGAAAACAGTGCTGATCGGCTCGGGCAGCTGTCCGGATGAAGTACATGCGGCGGTGAAAGAAAGAGGTATTCATGTGTCCTATGGCTATGGCCTGACGGAGGTCAGCTCCGGGGCTGCCATTTCTACCGGCGGGAATCCGCGGGCCATGACGGTATGCCATGACTTCAAGGTGCGTATCGGCAGTGATCATGAAATCCTGCTGTACAGTCCGCCCTGCATGATGCAGGGCTACTATAAACATCCTGAAGATACAGAAGAAGTGCTGCCGGATGGATGGCTTCATACTGGCGATCTCGGGTTTCTGGATGAAGATGGAAAGCTGCATTTAGTCGGGCGTAAGAAAGATATTCTGGTCCTGGAAGATGGTACGAAGATTTTTTTGCCGGAATATGAGGCAGAGCTGGAACAGGCACTTGGTGAAAAGGACTTTGCCTTAGTGTTAATCGATGCACGTCCGGTGCTTTATATTCATACAGCTTTGAAAGAAGATGAAATAAGGCAGAGAATCAGCGCATTGATGCGTACAAAGCCGATCAGCCACCGCATCAGTGCAATCCTGTCAGCAGAACAGGAAATACCGCTCGGTGCATCCGGCAAGAAAATCAGATGGCAGATTCAGAAGGAGGCAGAACAATGCTGGAAAGAGAAGAAGTAATACAGGGTGTCATTACCGTGATCAGGGACAATGTGCCGGAGATGTTCGGCAGCGATCTCAATGAAAATACGGTGCTCAATGAACATGGCAATGTGGATTCCATGGGATTCATCCTGATTGTGACAAAGCTGGAAGGAAAGTATGATGTGCATATTCCGGATGAAGCCTGGATCTCTTTGACAACCGTAGGCGATCTGGCAGATGCCATCCTGAAATACAGCGAGAGATGAAAGACGTATTTACCCGTACATATAAGGCTGAAGCCAGTACATGCGATCCCTTTCAGAAGATGCGTCTTTCCGCTATTGTGGAGCGCATGCAGGCCTGTACCATTGCCCATACGATCGAACTTGGCTGCCCCCGGGAAATGACCCTGGACAGGGGACTGCTCTGGGTGGTTGCCCAGCAGCACATCAGAGTGAAGCGCATGCCTGTGTATGATGAAACAATCATCATTGAAACATGGGCTGGTAAGAACATGCATGTGCTGTTTCCCCGCTATACAAGAATTCTTGTCAAAGACGAAGTCATCATGGAAGCCAGTGCACTGTGGGTGCTGATGGATATTCATACCCGGCAGATGATCTTTCCTTCAAAGTACGGCATTGCCATTGATGGTGTTGAGGAAAAAGACATTCCGCTGCCCCATACGGTGCCTGGCTGTGAGATGGATCGTCCGGTTTCCCTGACGATTCCCTATTCCTTCTGTGATCTCAACGGCCATCTCAACAATGCCCGGTGTTTTGATCTCGGGGAGGATGTTCTGGCAGAACCGTGTGAAGGAAAAGAAATCCGGGAAGCGGATATTGACTACGTCCATGAAATGCCGCTGCACAGTACGATCACCCTGTCACATCAGAAACGCGACAGAGAATACATTACAGGCCGGCTTGAAGGAGAAATGGCATTCCGTCTGGCCCTGGCATTTGAGTCTTGATCTCATCCGAAATGGATGAGATTTTTTTCTGATACACTTGCATTCATGTAAAAAATATGATATCAAATAGATATCAAGATGATAGAAATCATCGTGGAGGATAACATGGAAGAAAAAGTGTTGAAGAAAGCGCATAAAGGCATGCCGGTTCTGATCGGTACAATCGTTCTCTATATCGCTGAAATTGTGCTGTTTATCACAGCAGGTCTCAAAGATAACGGAGATCCTAATCCGACTGGAGTGATCATGATGCTGTTATGGATGGTGACATGGATTCCCTGGATGGGATTAAAGGTAATCCGTCCCCAGGAAGCACTTGTTCTGACTTTATTCGGCCGCTATATCGGTACGCTGAAAGAGCCGGGGTTCTACTTTGTCAATCCTTTCTGTACTTCCGTCAATCCGGCCGCCGGCACAAGACTCGGTCAGTCCAAAGATGTGGATGAAGGAAACAGAAGCCTGAACGTGAAGACCGTGGACAGAAGAATTTCTCTGAAGATCATGACCCTCAACAATGCCAGACAGAAAGTGAATGATGTACTTGGCAATCCAGTCGAGATCGGCGTTGCGGTCACCTGGCGCGTGAAGGATACAGCCAAGGCAGTCTTCCAGGTCGACAACTACAAGGAGTATCTTTCCCTGCAGGCCGACACGGCCGTACGTGATATCGTCAAGATCTATCCGTATGATGTGGCGCCGGATGTGGATACAACCGGAGACGGCAGGGCGGATGACGGATCATTGAGAGGTTCTACGACAGTAGTGGCACAGCGCATCCGCAGTCTGATCCAGGAAAAGGTCAATGATGCCGGACTTGAGATCATTGAAGCCAGAATCACCTATCTTGCCTATGCGCCTGAGATCGCGGCGGTCATGCTGCAGAGACAGCAGGCAAGTGCGGTCATTGACGCAAGACGCATGATTGTTGATGGGGCAGTAGGCATGGTGGAAATGGCATTAGACAGATTGAAGGAGAAGGGTGTTGTGGAACTGGATGAAGAGCGCAAGGCAGCGATGGTCTCAAATCTGCTTGTGGTATTATGCAGTTCACGGGATGCCCAGCCGGTTGTCAATTCAGGCAGTCTCTATTAAAACATAAGAAAGGAAACGGAAATCATGGCAAAGAAACAGGTGCCCCTGCGGCTGAATGAAAAACTGTATGATGAACTTGCGGCCTGGGCTGAAGATGATTTCCGCTCGGTCAACGGACAGATTGAATATCTGCTGAGTGAATGTGTACGCCAGCATAAGAAAAACGGAAAATATGTATCCGAACATCTGGATGAAGAACCGGATTTTCATATCAAGTGATCTGCCTGCAGGGATCATGGTAAAATTTTTCTGCAGAAGTACAGGGAGGATACTATGCCGGATCTGATATTCATTATTATCTTTGCAGCCGTGATCATCATGATCATTGTGACACTGAAACAGCAGAGATACCATGAAAGAGGCAGTGATGTGGATGAGAGAAACCGCATGGATTATGGTGAGCCTGTAAAGTCGCTGTATACAAGTAAACCGCTCATTACTCTGCATGAACATATCGATATTACAGATCAGGATGACAGGGTGCTTTATACCAGTGATACAGCAGTGGTCTCCCTGCATGATCATACGGTGGTCAAAGATGCAGAGGGAAAAGAAGTGGCAGAGATCAGCCGTAAGATCTTTTCTCTTCATGAAGTAAGAGATGTACAGATGGCTGATGGAACCACATTCCGTCTTTCCAATGAACTGCTTCATCTCATCAGGGATGTGACGAATATTGAAGGTCTTGGCTGGCAGTTGTCCGGCAACATCCTGCAGATGAATTATGTCATCAGGGATGAGAAGGGAAAAGTACTTGCCGTGATCGGGCAGAAAGCACTGTCTCTGCATGACAAGTACTCCATTGATCTTTATGACACTGAACATATGGATATGATTGTGACCATTGTCATCGCTCTGGAACATATGATTACAGACCGTGAGACGGCCGGCAATTCGACATCGGGCAGTGCCAATGGATAAGCTGAAGTGGAAGAAAGTGGAAAGCGAACACGTCATTCAGGATGAGTGGATCGACTTTCGCAAAGAAACCTACGAACTGCCGGATGGTACCGTATCCGGACCATACTATGCTTTTTCCAGGAAAAGCTATGCGGTTATTGCGGCCGTGGATACAGAAGGAAAGTTTCTCTGTGTTCGACAGTACCGTTATGGCATTGATGAAGTGACCTGTGAGTTTGCGGCCGGGGGAATTGAAGTGACAGGACACAGGCCGAGCGAAGCGGAAGCACTGCATGCTGCAAAGCGTGAACTGAAGGAAGAAACAGGATATGTTTCTGATACATGGAAACATCTGCTGACCATTCCTTCCTTTGCTACCATGAATGATGACTATGCCTATATCTATCTTGCCCTGAACTGTCATCGCGTTTCAGAGCAGAAACTGGATGAGACCGAGTTTATCAATGTGGAAACACACACGGAAAAAGAACTGGAAGAAATGATTCATGCAGGAAAGTTCCAGCAGGCTGTTCATGTTGTGGCTTATGAACTGGCATGCCGAGAACTGCATCGCTGATAGTGGAAAGCCGCTGAGCACATCAGCGGCTTGTTCCGTCTTTGTATACAGGATATCTGTTCTGATCGGCTTTGCTTATGCGGCGGATGATATGACAGGGCACACCTGCGGCAATTACACTTTCCGGGATGTCTCTGTTGACTACACTGCCGGCGCCGATGATGGAATTGGAGCCGATCGAAACACCGGGCAGGATGGTGACATTTGCCCCGATCCAGACGTTATCTCCGATATGGATGGGCAGGGCGATCTCCAGGCCTTTGATCCGCTGGGCTGCATCAAGGGCATGCCCGGCGGTTGTGATGACACAGTTGGGGGCTATGAAGACATTGTTGCCGATAGTGACATGGGCGCCGTCGAGGATGGTCAGGTTATGATTGCTGTAGAAGTTGGCGCCAAGGGTGATATTGGTTCCATAGTCACAATAGAAGGGCTGGGTGATGACCATGTTCTGACTGTCCGGGATGATCTGTTTCAGTAATGTATTCTGTTTTTCATGGTCGCTGGGACGGGTATTGTTGAAGGCAAAGCAGAGATCCGCACACTTTTCGCGTGCTTCAGCAATCTCTCTATCATAATTGGCATCATATAAAAAGCCTGCCTGGGCTTTTTCCCATTCTTTCATCACATACTCCTTTATCACGATATGACTATCTTATCAGCAAAAAGAAAATCCGGCAGATGCCGGATCTGTATTATTTCAATGTGATGAGGTCGTACTGTCTTGTGCCAAGGCCGATTTCTTCGCCATGTTCCAGGGTTTCTTTCCATCTGACATTGGGATTGGAATCCATAAAGTGGTCATGGTGGCAGTGCCAGTCAGGCTTGGCCAGGTTGTCGCCCAATTGTGAGTTGCGGATCGGCTCTGCCTTCTGACAGAGATCGACACAGGCCTGATCCAGCGCTACGGGATCACTTGATGCCAGCATGCCGATATTGGGCAGAATCGGAGCATCATTTTCCCCATGGCAGTCACAGTTAGGCGAAACATCTGTAATCAGAGAGATATGGAAGCACGGTCTGCCGTCACATACAGCCTGGGAATATTCCGCAATCTTCTTACAGAGAATCTCATTGGCATCCCAGTTGTCATTTTCAATGGCATCAAACGAGCAGGCACCGATACATCTGCCGCATCCTTTGCAGAGATCCGGATTGATATAGGCTTTGCCGGTATCATAGCTGATGGCATCTGAACCGCATTCTCTGGCACATCTATGGCAGCCGCGGCACTTTTCCGTAATGACATGGGGCTTGCCGGCGTTATGCTGCTGCATCTTGCCGGCTCTTGAACCGCAGCCCATGCCGATATTCTTCAATGTGCCGCCAAAGCCGGTGGATTCGTGGCCTTTGAAATGCGTCAATGAAATGAACACATCCGCATCCATGATGGCATGTCCGATATAGGCCGTTTTACATAACTCACCATTGCGGACCGGCACTTCAATGTCGTCTGTTCCTCTTAAACCATCACCGATGATGACCGGGCAGCCAGTAGTCATCCAGTTGAAGCCGTTGACCTCCGCATTATAAAGATGGTCAATGGCATTTTTACGATAGCCGGGGTAAAGGGTGTTGCAGTCGGTCAGAAAAGGCTTGCCGCCAAACTCCTTTATGACGTCCGCTACGGCTTTGGCATAATTGGGACGCAGATAGGCAATGTTGCCCATTTCTCCGAAATGCATCTTGATGGCAACAAGTTTTCCATCCATGTCGATGTTTCCGATTCCGGCTGTCTTGATGAGCGTCTGCAGTTTGGCAGGCAGCGGTACACCGATTCTGGTACGGAAGTCAGTAAAGTACACTTTTGCTTTTTCCATGAGAAAATCCTCTTTTCAGTTGAAGATATTATAACAGGTCGTTTTCCTCTTTTAACAGCCGGTCAAGATCCTGTATGGCCTGCAGCTGATTTTCCACATGTATGGCATGCATGCCAAGCTTTTCTGCAGTCTTCACATTGGCTGAGGAATCATCCAGGAAGACAGAATCAGCCGGATTCAGAGCATACTGATTCAGTAAAAGGTTATAGATAGCCGGATCGGGTTTAAGCAGATGTACATCACAGGAGAAGATGCCGCCGTCAAACAGATTGAGTACGGACAGTTCATTCTTCCATGTTCTGGCCCGCATGGCGGTGCCGTAGTTGCTCAGATAATAGAGAGAATAGCCTTCTTTATGCAGTCTTGAAATCCAAGGGACCGTGGCGGCAGGCAGGGTGATGAAACCATTGATGTGGTCAAAGAGAAAACGGATTTCCTTTTCCAGGGAAGGCTCTTCCTGCAGAAAGGACTGAATCATCTCTTCATCTGTCTTACTGCCTGTGTCTATTTCATACCATCTGCCTGATTGGAACAGGGCTTTATACAAGCGGTCTGCCTTTTCCCTTTCAAACACGGCATGAATATAATCCTCAGGATGGAACAGTGTCAGTACGTTGCCGATATCGAAAATAATATTGCGGATCATGATTGTCTCCTTGTCGAGCAATATTATGACAGAAAAATCGTATTGTGTGCATTTTTGAGCTTTGATACAATACTGTAAGAGGTTTCAGACTATGAATCATATAGAGATCATTGATGTGAAGGAACGGGTAGAGGCGCTGAATGAACAGAATGCGGCTGATGTCCGTGCTTATATAAAAAGAAAGAAAGTGTACCTGGTCAATGTCATGTCTTCTCCCGGGGCCGGCAAGACAACAACCTTAGTGCGTACGATCAATGGCCTGAAGGAGAAGTGGCGCATTGCGGTCATGGAAGCGGACGTTGATTCCTCGGTGGATGCCAGAACCATTCAGGTGCTGACCGGAGCCAAAGTTATCCAGCTTCATACCGGCGGCAGCTGCCACATGGATGCCGGCATGACGATGGAAGGTCTGATGACCATGGGAATTGATGATGTGGATGTAGTGTTTCTTGAGAATGTCGGCAATCTTGTCTGTCCGGCAGAGTTTGATGTCGGGGCGGATCTGCGGGTGGAAATTCTGAGTGTGCCGGAAGGCGATGATAAGCCGCTGAAGTATCCGCTGATGTTCAAAAGAGCAGATGTTGTCATTGAGAACAAGATGGATGCCATCAAGGTGTTTGACTATGATCCGGCCAAGGCAGAAGAAAGAATTAGAGCGCTGAATCCGGACTGTGTGTTCTTTGCGATTTCTGCGCTGAATGGCGAAGGATTCAGAGGCTGGATTGACTATCTGAATTATAAGATTGCGGAGAAACTGAAATGAAGATCATTGAACTGCATGAAAGTGTGACCGCATCCAATGATCGTGATGCGGATGAAATCAGAAAGAAAATGAAGGAACAGGGGGTTCTGCTCATCAATCTGATGAGTTCACCCGGTTCCGGCAAGACGGTACTTCTCGGTGCAACGATTCAGGCGCTGAAGGATAAGTATAAGATCGGTGTCATGGAAGCGGATATTGAATCAGATGTGGATGCTAAGCGCATTGAAGCGCTTGGGGCAGAAAGCATTCAGGTTCATACCGACGGCATGTGTCATATGGACGCCGGCATGACAGAAGAAGCACTGCATAACATGAAAGAGAAGAATGATCTGATCTTTCTGGAAAATGTCGGCAATCTGATCTGTCCGGCAGAATTTGATACCGGAGCAGGAAAGAATGTCATGATCCTGAGCGTACCGGAAGGGGACGACAAGCCATTGAAATATCCGCTGATGTTTCAGAAGAGTGATGTGCTGATCATATCCAAGATTGATACCATGACGTATTTTGATTTCAATCTGGAACGCTGTCAGAAATATGCAGAAGAACTCAATCCTGACATTGCCATTTTCCCGCTTTCTGCAAAAACGGGACAAGGCATGGCGGAATGGACGGACTGGCTTGAAAACATGATGAAAGAGTGGCGGAAATAAACAGGAGATAAAAGATAATGAAACCGCAGAAAAACAGAATGGTAAATGAGAACGATTATGTTCTCCCCAAGGACTATGTGTACCCGGACAAGGAGAAGCTGAGGCTTCTGATCCGGCTGGCCGGCATGATCACCGACCGCTATGTTGCCCGCTATACCCATACCATCCAGCCTGATGATCCGGAGGTATGGTGCCTGGATGAAGTGCTGACCAAGCAGGAAGTACGGGTGATGCTGAGCTTTAAAAAGACAAGAACCAACCTGGATCTGTCAGAAGTGGCTAAGCGCAATCATCTGACTGAGAAGGATGCCAGAGAAATCCTGGATCACTTATGCTGGATCGGCTGTGTTGAGACAAATCGTGAAAATGAAGATCATCATATCCAGTATGATGTACCGATCTTTGTGCCGGGCATTGCCGAATTCATGGTCATGAACAAGCAGCTTGTCGAAGAACATCCCCATATCATTTCCTTCTTCAACTACATGACCCAGATGCCGCTGGAAGGCATCACCCCGATGGTACCATTAGGCGGAGCGGGTATCGGCATGCATGTCATTCCGGTAGAAAAGGCCATTGAAGCAGAAAATGAATCTGTTCCGGTGGAACATATCTCCCACTGGCTTGATAAGTATGATGGAAAGATTTCCGTTGGTGTCTGTACATGCCGGCGCCAGCAGACTATGCGCAATGAAGGCGATGGTGAAATCGAACAGGAATGCTGCATCGGTTTCGGTGACCTGGCGGAATGGTGTGTCAATACCGGCCGGGGCCATTACATCACAAAGGATGAAGCGCTTGAGATCTGTGAAAGAAGTGAGCGCCATGGCTTTGTCCATCAGACTACCAATATCGACGGGGAAGATAAGATTGTGGGACTGTGCAATTGTGCCCCTGGGGTATGCAATGCCATCCGTACGTCCCAGCTCTATAACACCCCGAACATGTCACGCAGTGCCTATCGGGCCCATGTGGATCATGATAAATGTGTTGCCTGCGGCAAGTGTGTCGAAGTATGTCCGGTCGGGGCGGCCAAGCTCGGGCAGAAGCTCTGCACAAAGCACGGAAGGATGGAATACCCGCTTTCCCCGCTGCCGGATGAAAGAAGAATGACAGCGGATGACTGGAATATTCACTATCGTGAGGATGCCAAGATCAACTGCTATGAAACAGGTACCGCGCCATGCAAGGCAACCTGTCCGGCTCATATTGCCGTGCAGGGCTATATCCATATGGCCGGGGAAGGCAAATATCTGGAAGCACTGAAGCTCATCAAGCAGGACAATCCGTTCCCGGCGGTATGCGGTGCTGTATGCAACAGAAGATGCGAGGATGAATGTACAAGAGGCACGATTGATGCGCCGATTGCCATTGATGAAATCAAGAAGTTTGTCGCGGCAAAAGAGCTGAATGAAAAGGAAAGATACATTCCTCTTTGTGAAACAGACCATGGCGGCTTCTGGGGGCCTGACTATAAGATGGCTGTCATCGGTGCCGGTCCGGCCGGCATATCATGTGCCTATTACCTCAGAGAAAGAGGATATGATGTCACGGTCTTTGAAAAAGAGAAGAGACCGGGCGGCATGTTAATGAATGGAATCCCGAGCTTCCGTCTGGAAAAAGATGTCCTGGAAGCTGAAATCGATGTGCTGAAGCAGATGGGTGTTGCTTTTAGATGCGGGGTTGAAATCGGAAAAGATGTCACCATTCAGGATCTTCGCGATCAGGGCTATAAGGCCTTCTATCTTGCTATCGGTTTACAGGGCGGCCGTAAAGCCGGTGTACCGGGGGAAGATGCAGAAGGTGTGGAATCCGGTATTTCCTTCCTGCGGCGCGTGAATCAGGATCATACCATTCGCCTGCATGGCGATGTTGTGGTAGTCGGCGGCGGCAATGTTGCCGTTGATGTTGCCAGAACAGCAGCCCGTATCACAGATGGCAGGGTAACCATGCTGTGTCTGGAACAGCGGGCAGAAATGCCGGCTGCGGAAGATGAAGTCAAAGAAGCGGAAGCGGAAGGCATTCAGGTGCTGAACGGCTGGGGACCGAAGGAAATCCGCGAAGAAAATGGAAAGGTAAATGCCATTGTCTTCAAGAAGTGCATCCAGGTTAAAGATGAAACCGGACGTTTCAATCCGCAGTACAAAGAAGATGAAACCATTACGATTGCCTGTGAGAATGTACTGCAGGCCATCGGCCAGTCTGCCAAGTGGGGCACGATTGCTGAGGATGAAAAGATTGAACTTGGCCGGGGCAGATGTGCAGCGGCCGATCCGATCACTTTCCAGACATCCGTACCGGATATCTTTGTCGGCGGTGATATCTACCATGGGGCCAGATTTGCCATTGATGCCATTGCCGAAGGCAAGCTTGCCAGTGAATCCATGCACAGATATGTCCATCCGGGCCAGTCACTGACCATTGCCCGTGATCTGCGTCAGTTCAATGAACTGAATAAAGATGATATTGAAATCGAATCCTATGATACGTCAAAGCGTCAGGCGCCGGGCATACGCAAAGTGGATGATCCGTTTGCGGATAACCGTCTGCCGTTTACCGAAGAGCAGGTCAGAACAGAAGCCCACAGATGCCTTGGCTGCGGTGCCACAACTGTGGATGTCAACCGCTGCATCGGCTGCGGGTTATGTACGACAAAGTGTGAGTTTGATGCGATTCATCTGAGCCGTGATCTGCCGGATGCTTCAAGAATGATCAAAGCAGAAGACAAGATGAAGCTGATTGCTCCGTATGCCGCTCAGCGTGAGATGAAGATTCTGCTTCATGCCAAAAAGAAATAATGCATGAAATGGGAATCGTCACCCATGTCGCAAAGACACTGGATGAGATGGCACCGCAGTACGGTATTACAAAGTATGGTTCCGTTACGCTGCAGGTAGGCGAAGTCAGCGGAATAGTTACAGATCTTTTTGCTGACTGCTGGAATTATTTCCGTCTGAAACATCCCTTATTGAAAGACTGTGAACTGAAGATGGAAATCACCCCTGCAGTCACATTCTGCGGCGATTGTGAGAAGACATATTCAACCGTGAAATACGGAAGAGAATGCCCGTACTGCCACTCTGGCAATACATGGCTGTTAACGGGCAATGAATGCATCATCAAGGAAGTAGAAGCAGAGACAGAAGAAGAGCAGTGAAAGCTGTTCTTCTTTTTCTGTCTGTATATATTGCAGGAAAGCTGAGACAGGTGTTACTGTTTTCACTGGGGCTTATGGGAGAGATTATGAAAAAAGAACAGCATAAACAGAAACAGAGAGCTTCATTCAGCGGAAGAATCGGCTATGTACTGGCTGCGGCAGGCAGTGCGATCGGGCTTGGCAATATATGGCGCTTTCCGTATCTTGCCGCAAAATACGGCGGCGGTATTTTTCTTTTCATCTATATCATTCTGACGCTGACATTCGGCTATACCATGATTATTTCTGAAACAGCACTGGGAAGGATGACAAAAAGCTCGCCAATCGGTGCTTTCCGTAAATGCAGGGCAGGTAAGGGACTGCAGGCAGGCGGCTGGATCAATGCTGTTATTCCGATGCTGATTGTGCCGTATTACAGTGTCATCGGCGGATGGGTGCTGAAATATCTTGTGACATATGTGTCAGGTCATGGGGCACAGGCAGTCAGTGACAGCTTTTTCACTTCCTTTATCAGCAGCAGTTCCAGTGTCGTACTGTACTTTGTTCTGTTCAGTGCGATGGTATTTGCCGTGATCCTTGCCGGTGTACAGAAAGGAGTTGAAAACATCTCTCGTATTCTGATGCCTGTGCTGTTGATTCTGGCTGTGTTTGTGGCGGTATATTCGGTGAGCCGCCCCGGAGCGCTGGCAGGGGTGAAGTATTTTCTCATTCCTAACTGGAAAGACTTTTCATGGATGACTTTTGTGGCTGCCATGGGACAGATGTTCTACTCTCTATCCATTGCCATGGGTATTCTGTATACATACGGATCCTATCTAACTGATGATGTGGATATTGATAAGTCTACCGGACAGCTTGAATTCTTTGATACATTTGTTGCCGTACTTGCCGGACTGATGATCATTCCAAGCGTGTTCTCTTTCTTTGATGGCGATATTTCCAAGCTGCAGGCAGGTCCTTCGCTGACCTTCATCACGCTGCCCCAGGTATTCGGCAGTATGCGCATGGGCAGTCTCATGGCGGTGGCTTTCTTTCTGATGTTTCTGCTGGCCGCATTGACCAGTGCCATTTCCCTGATGGAAACAAGTATCAATACTTTCGAAGATGAACTGCATTTATCCCGTCCGCTCTGCTGTGTGCTGATGGCTGTAATCATGGCTGTGATCGGTATTTCTTCTTCACTTGGCTATGGTGTATGGGGCAATGTGAAGATCATCGGCATGGCTATTCTGGATTTCTTTGACTTTCTGACCAATTCCATCATGATGCCGGTTGCAGCTCTTGCCACATGCACTCTGATTCTTGGAAAAGTCGGTTTTGAAAAGATCGATGAAGAAGTGGAACACGCTTCTTCCTTTGGCAGAAAGAAACTGTATCACTTCTGTCTCAAATATCTGGCACCTGTATTTATCCTGCTGATTCTGATCAGTTCCATCGCCAATGCGGCAGGCTGGATCTCAATGTAAATACTGTTTTTCCTGTGTTCATCCTTTTATCAGAATGGATAATTGCGCAGCAGAGCACTTGCAACACATGAAAAGAAATACTATAGTACAGACAAAGTACATGGTGTATCAGTTCTGATGAATGTGCACTGGTCGCAAGGTGCTGCGCGGTCAGAATTGGACATGGAACAGATAAGACCACCGCTGGCGGATGGATGTTCAGAATTTTCTGAACGAACTGATCGGTTTCATGAATGACTGCAGCCAGGCGGAAGCACCGCTGGTACATATGTGCTGACATCCGGATCACAGGGATCCATTTTCTGAAAGCAGAAGCAGGTGCTTCTGTTTTTTTCTGTTGATGGAAAAAGCAGAGCACATCCGGAAATTGTGATGAGCTCTGCCGCTTATGAGGGGAAAGAATAATGTTTATGCAGTTTATGTTCAGATGTGCTGTTCATCTGACACTGATAAAGATACAGATTCTGCATGAAGCCGGCAGGATGACAAAGTGAAGATTCCATGAACCAATATGTTAATGCTGTTGGAAGCAGAAAAGATAGAAAAAACGTACCGCATGGTCTGACGATACGTTTCATTCTGATTACTGGGAGAAAGTTGATTGTATATCACAGATGAGCTCTCTCATCTGACGGTTATAAAGATAATGGATAAAGGTGAAAAGATACGGCCTTCAGGGTGAAGAAAATCTGAAGCTTTGCAAAAGAAAAAGGAAAAGCTCATCCATTGAGGATGAGCCTGTGTTGATAAAGTTATTCTCTTCTTAATGCTTCAATCGGATCCAGATTGGCAGCTTTATGGGCCGGCAGCAGGCCGAAGATAATACCGATGGCCATGGAGAACAGAACCGCAAGTAAGCTGGCCGGCCAGGAGATGGAGGCCGGAGTGCCGTTGAGCAGAGAGATGATCTTGGCCAAGAGAATGCCGGCGATCACCCCGAGCACACCGCCGATGCTGGTTAATACAACTGCCTCCGTCAGAAACTGACGCATGATGACTCTCTTACGGGCACCGATTGCTTTTTTCAGTCCGATCTCACTGGTTCTTTCGGTAACTGATACAAGCATGATGTTCATGACGCCAATGCCGCCGACAAGCAGAGAAATTGCCGCAATCCATATGAGCATCATATTGGTAGACTGGGAGAGCTGCTGGATCTGTCGCGCCTGTTCCATCAGATCCTGGGCTTTGTATGTGACTGCGTTTGTGGAATCGGAAGAAGTGGATGTGATGGTCGTATTGAGAATGTTTTCTGCTTCCTTTCCGATGGATGTCATGCTTTTGGTGCTGTCGGCGCGTATCAGGATATTTTCCGGCTCATCATACTGATAGGCAATGGGCCAGGTGGAAGAAGTGATATAGACACTGCCGCCGCTTTGATCAGAATTGTAGGTGTAGTAGTCTGAAATGGTTTCAATGACCGGTTCATAGGTGCTGCGGGCTGCACAGGTACCGATGATGACATAGGGAACACTGTGAATTTCAATGGTCTTTCCGATGCAGGAAGCTCCTTTGAAGAGGACTCTGGCTGCTCCATCATCAAGTACTGCAACCTTATGGTACTTCTTCACATCCTCAGCTGAGATGCCCCGGCCGGCAGTGATCTTCATATCCGCCGCATTCAGATAGTTCTCATCCACACCAAGTACATTGCCATTGGAAAGATTGGCATTCTGATAATAGACGCCATTGTATTCCGTACGCTTTGTATACTTTGCGGCATCTTCAACGTGATCAATCTGCTTCAAAGAATCCATTGTGTCATCACTGACCTGATGTACACCGGCCGGCAGACCGGAAGACATGTCATAGTCATAATCGTCCTGATACAGGACAACATTGACATTGTTGGAACCGGAACCGATCAGATTCTTCTGGATCTGATCATTGGTTCCTTTGATGGTGGAAACAATGGCAATGATGGCTGCAATGCCGATGATAATGCCGAGCATCGTCAGAAAGGAACGCATCTTATGCGAAAGAATGCCTTTCAGGGATAAACGTATATTCTCACCCATAGAAATCCTCCATACTTCCTTTCTTTGTCTTCGCGCCTTCCTTTGTCTTGCGTCCATAGGGGAAGGCAATGGCATCATCCTGGGAAAGACCGGAAGTGATTTCATATTCACTGCCCCAGTAGATACTGCCGACTTCCACATTCTGTTTCTTCAGTTTTCCGTGATCATCTTTCATGACGTAATATCTGCCGTTTCCATAGCGGACAAAGGCATTGGAAATCACGATATCACTGCCGTTATCCGTCTGTAACGGACTGACGCCAAGCAGAGAAGAAACGCTCAGGCTGTTCTGCTCATTGATCTCTGCATAGACCGGATACCAGGAGACATTGGGATTGCCGTCATTGTACTGATCCACATCTGAAGCAGGGGTGTCATCGACACTTGTTACCGTGGCGGTATAGGAAGAACCGTCATTATAATCCGTGACATTGAGCTCTGTGCCCTGCTGGACCTGATCCAGCATGAGTTCGGAAACATAGGTGCGGATGGTTGTACCGCCGCTGGAAGCGACAGTGAGAAAAGCGGTACCGTCCTTGGGTCGGTTATCGGGATCGGATACTTTGGTAACCGTACCGTCTGTTCTTGCTCTGACAATACCATCGTTCAGCGAGTCTTTCTGCACCTGCAGCTCAAGCTGTGCCTTGCGCAGGGCAATATCATCATTTCTTACGGTATGCTGCTGTTCTTTGATGGCCTGGGCCAGTTCAGCGGCTGTGTAGGATGAGCCGGAATCGGCCTCTGTTTCCTGGACGTTCTCGACCGGTGCTTCTTCTGTTTCCATGTCAGAAGAAACAGAGGAATGTGTCAGGATGGACCAGGCATCGCTGTCATTACAATCAGAGAACAGGGAACATCTGACATTCCATTCTGAGACAAGTTCATCCGGATTGATGATGTTGTTTTCATAGATGCGGAAGGAGGCATAGCTGTCAGAATCCTGCAGGGCATTGAAGAAGGATCCATAGACGACGGCATCCTTTGTAACCACAAAGACATAGGGATGATCCTTTGTGCCATACTGTCCGGTTTCATCTGTGACATACTGGGGATGATCAGAGGAAAGCGAATCTGCATCTACGACATTCCATGCATCGTCTGTCTGGGTCTTAGTAATGGCTGGTGAGGATGCTGGCGCAGGGGTTGTTTCGGGTTCGGCCGTGGGAATGATGGAAGGGGTAGTGTGCTGCAGCTTTGTCAGCTTATTGCGGTCGGCATTCAGGGTATTTTCAGCCTGCTCGACTGCCAGCTGTTTTTTGGCATAGGAAAGCTGCAGGCTGGTGACATCATAGGCCAGTAAAGGATCGCCTGCTTTTACTTGATCGCCCTGTTTGACATAGACTTCTTTGATGATGTCGCTGTCCGAAGGATAGACTGACTGGCTGCTTGCCTGATAGACTGTGCCGGTTGAAGAAACAGCATCGTCCATCATGCCGCCGGAAGACAGATCGGAAACAGAAATGACCGCAACGGCATGAGAGGATCTCATGCGCCAGGCGGTAATGCCGGCGGCAGCTGCGGCAGCACAGACAATGGGAATGATGATCTTTCTTTTCTTCATTGTGCGCCTCCTTTTCTGTTTTCGATGATTTCACCATCGATGATATGGAGTGTCTGATCCGCATTGGCCGCAACAGAAGCGTCATGGGTGATCATGACAATGGTGACGCCCTGTTCTTTGTTGAGCTGACGGAACAGTTTCATGACCTGCTTTCCGCTGGCCTGATCGAGGGCACCGGTAGGTTCATCCGCCAGCAGAATACGCGGATGGTTGATCATGGCCCGGGCGATGGCGACCCGCTGTTTCTGACCGCCCGAAAGCTGGGAAGGACGGAAGGAGATACGGTCGGCAAGACCTACCGCTTCCAGGCCGTTACGCGCTCTTTCTTCTCTTTCCGCTTTCGGTACACCCGCATAGATCAGCGGCAGCGCCACATTCTCAAGGGCTGTCTCACCAGGCAGAAGGTTGAACGTCTGAAACACAAAACCGATTTTGTTGAGCCGTACATCACTCAAAGCATCATCATTCATCTTTGATACATCTTCGCCATCCAGCAGATACGTACCGGAATCAAACCGGTCGAGACATCCGATGATATTCATCGTAGTGCTCTTGCCGGAACCGGAAGGTCCCATGATGGCAATGTAGTCTCCTTCTTTGACAGACAGGGAAACATTTTTCAATACCGGCACCTTCATATCACCCGAGCCATAGCTCTTGCAGATATCTTTCAGCTCCAGTATCATGATGCACTCCCGACGCTGGCTGTATCCTGCACTGCGGCACCTTCTTTACAGGTATCATCCGGCCAGGCAATGGCATCCTTTTCAGATAAACCGTCTTTGATCTGTACCGTGCCCTGATCCTCATCCGTTTTGCCTGTGGTGACTTCAGTCTTATGCAGTTTATTGTTTACGCTGACCCAGACATAGTTTTTACCATCTTCCGTGACAAGATAGGAGGAATCCAGCCAGATGCCGTCCTTCTGTTCGGTCTGACCGACATCCGGTTCAATATAGACATGTTGGCCGAGCATCAGGCCTTCGGAGGAAGACAGGGAAACATAGAACGGATATTTTGAAGCTTGATTGGACGTGTCGGTACCATCTGTACTGGCAGCAGCAGAAGGCTCGGCATCTACCTGGGATACAGTGCCGGACCAGGTTCTGCTTTCATCATTGCGGGCCCGGATAATCACGCTCTGACCGCTGGTGATGGTGCCGACAGAGACTTCATCCAGCATGCCTTTGACCTTGAGATCACCGCTTTCCGTAATGGAGACGATCGGGATGGTATTGCCGCCGGTATCTGTACCGCCGTCAGGATTAACGGCCTTTACCGTACCGTCAACGGTGCTCTTCACGGAAGCACTGTCGATTTCCTTCTGATAATTGGCTATATCGTTCTTCTTGGATTCAATATCATACTGATCGGAACGGATCTCGCTCTGCTTGGACTGGATTTCCGTTGTGTAATTGAGCCTGTCATCACCTGTGGCAGAAGCCAGCTGGCTGTTGAGTTCAGCGATCTGATCATTCAGGGCGCTGATATCACTGTTCAATTGTTCAATATCCAGATTGGTACTGGCAATGTTCCTGGATGCTTCACTGGTATCATAGGTGAACAGCACATCATCCTTATGGACGGTCTGGCCTGCCTGGACATTGATGGAGACGATGGTCTTGTCATCTGCCTTGGTGAAGTCGGCAGTGGACTGAGCCTGCACAACCCCGGAAAGACGGCTGACCTCATTTGCCGCGGTACCGGTAATTTCGGATACCTTTGTAACATAGACGGTATTCTCATTCACAGATGCCCCTTGACGAACGTGATGGATCATCACACCGCCGACTGCAGCAGCGGCTGCGATCAGTGATGCTGTGACTGCTTTTGTTTTCTTCTTCATAAATATTTTCCCTCAAAGATATTGAGCCTAGTCGAAAACCTTGACGGTCAGTAGACAAGGCTCCTTTTTAACTGAGTTTTTTTATTTACCCCCACTTTTTTCTCGTCAAGACTTGACAGATTCCGCAATCCGTGCGGCTCCCTTC
>JALCHG010000015.1:0-37755 GCA_022644565.1 Solobacterium sp.
ATGCTCGACGTGCGGACATTTCATGTCAGGTGACAGCAAAATTGTGCTTGGTCAGGAAGAGTGGACATGCCCGATATGCGGCACGCATCATGTGCGTGATTACAATGCCGCAATCAATATTAAAAATGCCGGCCTTGTCTTACTGCAAGAATCCGGCATTGCGATAGATAACTGCTGAAAGGCAGTATGGCAGTATGTTCTGCCTCATAGTTTGGCAACTCACTATGATAACCGCCCTCTCACTGGCAGACCTCCACTTACCTGCTGCGGCAGATAAGCGAGTCAGCTGTATCAGGGTAAGTTGGAGTGCATGACTGCACATTCTATGTGCAGCCGTGTTCCTTCAAGCCTGCGGCTTCAGCTGCGGGTAGTTGACTGAGACTATGGCTTATCCACACCGACAATCCGATACAGGGCATCAGAGCCAAGCTGAGAAACAATTTCATCAATTCTTTCTTTGCGGTTGGCCGGGTATACATCATTGACCCATTCCCCGATCCAGCCATTCTGCGCCAGCGGTAAAAATATCATTTCCGCATTGCGCATCTCACGCAGGATTCTGTTTTTTTCATCCAGGAATCTTGCATAGGATAGAGAATTCTTCAGCTGTTCATGTCTGGTCAGTGTCTGCATGATCAGATAGGAACTGACGGAACCATAGAGACTGAGCTGGTAAGGTGTGACAGCACCTGATTCCAGACCTGCCCTGCAGCAGGCTTCCTGGACAAGATGATGCTGGGCACGGTAGGTATAAGGCTGATGACGTGAGGTCATGAAATAAGGACGATCATCACGGATCAGGCCAAGGGATGGATGATACTTTCTGAGAGACGCTGTATAGTTCTCAAAGAAGCACCATCTGCCGGTTACCTGCCAGGTCATATTGCCGCCGGCAGTATGGTTGACAAGCTTTGCGTCCTTGTCAGCCTTCAGGACAGCGTTCTTACTGCTGGTCTTTTCGGTAAAGGTCCCTTCGTTAAAGGACAGAATGAGTTCTGTTTTCGGATGCTTTGGATTTGGTGTAAAGTCCGAAAACGTAAGGTGCTCGATGTGCTTCGGCCTTAATCCGACAAACAGCATCAGTTCCAGCAGGATTCTTCTTTCATGAGAAAACTCCGGCAGAACCCTGATGATCTTGTGGATGTCCTTGGGATCAGCGAATGTTTCAGCCGTATAGCGTGTCTTATTGCGGACTTCATCATGAAGGATGCCGGAGAAAGGATTCTCATAATCCGGGAACGTCTCCGGGTGAGCCTGCATGCGTCTGCCGATCGAACGAAGGGTTGCCTCATAACGGTGAACCGTATTTGTACTCATTTCGCCATCACTGGCCCGTTTCTCGAGCATGCCGAAGTAATCTTCGGCGTCTTGTTTTGTCATGGATGTAATATGGAGACGACCGTTATCATACGTATGAAGAAGATTGATAATCTTGCGATAATCATTCATAGTAGAGGGATGGTCTGCCAGTCCGTCCATGATGGAATCCCATTGACTCTCTGTGAGTCCTACGGGTACTCTGGATTTCATTATTACCCCTCCTGAGATATATAGAAAATCATATCTTCTTGTGTTCTGATTCTAGTTGATTAGGGTATGCAAATACAAGGGCTGCAGGGAAAATCCTTCTTTCACACAATTGCACATATTTACGACACAATTCTGCGAAAGTGGTTTCCTATTATAATAATGCAAGTTGAAAAAGACTTGTTTTGGCTCATATGATTGCTCCCCCTTAGCGATCAGCCAAATATTCTATCCCCTTAAATAAAAGAGAAAGAGCCCGCGAGGGCTTTTTCTCTTTTATCTGTTGCATGGGAAATGTTATGTCATATAATAAAAATATTATGAGGCTGGAGGCTTTTGAAGAGCTAGTCAGAGCAGCGGAAAAACTAGATGAACCCTGGGTTATTGCCATAGATGGCAGGTGCGGCTCAGGGAAGAGTACATTGGGAAATAAACTGGCCGAAACGCTGCATTCTGATATGCTTCACATGGATGATTTCTATCTCCGTAAGGAGCAGAGAACACCCGAAAGGTACCTTACCCCAGGCGAAAATGTGGACCATGAAAGGGTAGAGGAATATCTGAAAAAGTGGTATCAGGGAAACCCGTTCACATGGCAGAAGTTCGATCATGAGACATTTGAACCCGGAAAAACTTTTTTAACGTACCCTGGAAAAAAGCTTGTTGTAGAAGGGTCTTACAGCATGCATCCAAGTCTGCGCCGCTGCTATACCATGACAGTTTTTGTACAGTGCGATGAAGAAACCAGAAAACAGAGGCTGATGAAAAGAGAAGGCGCAAAGTATATTGACTTTGTCAGACGGTGGATTCCTCTGGAAGAACTGTACTTCACGTATGAGCACATTGAAGAAATCTGTGACGTCATATTCGTGGAAAAGTGACGTTTTTCTTTACCTGCATTTAAGTTGATTTGCAGGAATCATCCGTTACAATGTATAGGCACGATGGAGGATTATCGTTTCATGGCTAAAACCCTTGTATGTCCGCATTGCGGAAGTAAAGATGTTGATGCAGTGGAATCTTTTTTCCACTGCCATACCTGTCATATGGATTTCGGCAGACCGGCTGTTTCTGATGACGGTACGCTTATGGTGGATGCAGTGAAGGGACTGCGCTACAGATATGGCGACTGGCTCAGCGGCAGTGTACATCTCAGAATCCAGGAGGATCATGACGGCAGCTGTCTGTTTGAAGTGTATGATGCCAATAAGGGCGGTGTTGACAAGGTCGCTGATGTATTAAGTGAAAAGGACTGGCATAAGCTGAAGGAAGCGCTGTTTGACAAGCTGTATGTCATGGACTGGGAGAGAGAGTACTATCCGGTTAATGACGGCCGTGAGGTCATGGCAAATAATGCCTGGGAATTAACGGTCAGTGTTTCCGATGATGAGGAGTATACCTTCAAAGGCGTTGATGCCTATCCGGTCTACTGGAAAGAATTCCTGAAACTGATTGAGCCTTATTTCGATGCATTAAAGAAGTAAGCGGAAAGAAAAAATTCAGAAAATCTTCACATTCCGGCCATTCCAATGAAGCTCGAAATGTATTACTTTATAGGTGTCAGATGTAATACATCTGAATTCATAATCTCCCAGTTCATAATAAGGTGTTCCCCGCACCAGTTATGAACACTTCCCGTAAAGGCAGTCTGCTCCCCCGCAGATTGTCTTTTTCTGTTATCATGGGCGTATGAGCTGCTTATTCTTTGATATTGATGGAACAATCCTTTCGCATCACATCGGTTTAGTTTCAAGTGCCATAAAAGCCATTACGCAGGCAAGAGAAAACGGCCATACGTGTTTTATCGCTACCGGCCGCCATCTCAACGCGCTGAGCAGTATTGATGGTGTGCCGTATGACGGCGTGATTTACTGCAATGGTGCCGGGATTAATTACCATGATGCGATTCTTGAGACACGTCCGATTCCACATGATATTGTGCAAAAGACATTGATCCAGGCGGAGGAAAGGGCAGGTGCCTATACGGTCATGTCTTCCTATATCAGCTTTAAGAATGAAAAGGAAATGAAGCGGACGGAAGCGCTGGTGAAGAAAGATCCCCGCTTCAGAACATTAGCGGAAAGGATGAAGTATCTTGGCGCTTCTGATTTTGAAGCCTACCGCCATGAAGACATTCTCAAGATTGATATCGGTTTTGATACGGAAGAGATCATGAATGACTTTAAGGCGCATATGGATCCTTCTCTGCATTTAGCGGCAACCGCCGGCTTTCATGTGAATGAAGGCAGCCGGTCCGGGGAAATCACCCGGCAGGATGTCAATAAAGGCAGTGCCATCATCAGGGTGGTACAGATGCTTGGCATGGATATGAATGATACGTATGGCTTTGGCGATTCCGGTAATGATGTGGAAATGCTTGAAACATGTGCCGTCGGTACAGCCATGGGCAATGCCTCAGATGATGTGAAGCAGAAGGCTGACCGCGTTACGGATACGGTGGAGAATGACGGCGTATACAAGGCCATGAAAGCGTATGGGCTGATATGAAAACAGGGTTTCCCGGATCAGGGGAAACCCTGTTTTGATGCTTTGGTTATCTGCCTTTCTTCCATGTCTTGCGGGAGAAGAAGATGATGATCGGATAGATCTCAAGTCTTCCGGCAAGCATGCAGAAGGTAAGAACGAGCTTGGCAAAATTGCTGTAGGCAGCGAAGTTGCCGGTCGGACCGACAGCACCTAAGCCCGGGCCGATGTTATTGAATGTTGCTAAGACAGCAGATAGGTTGGTCTCTACATCAAAGCCATCCAGAGATACTAACAGGAATGCAGCGATGACAATGACACGGTAGGCAATCAGATACGCTTCGGTATTGCGGATGACCTGCTCATCCACCCGGCGTCCGTTGACTTCAACCACAGCGACTTCTTCCGGGTGCAGGTTCTTATGCAGGTTGCGGCGCAGGATCTTGAATAACAGAACCGTACGGATTGTTTTGATACCGCCGCCGGTAGAACCGGCACAGGCACCCAGGCACATCATCAGCAGAATCAATGCCTTGGCAAAGGCCGACCACTTGTTGAAGTCCGTCGTGGCATATCCGGTTGTGGAAAGAATTGTTGCCGTCGTGAAGGCACTGTGGCGGAAAGCCTCTTCCAGGGTAGGATAGAGGTTTCTGACATTGATGGTCAGAACGATGATGCAGGCGGCAACAATGCCCCAGAATGCCTTGAATTCTTCATCGAAGAAAGCTTCCTTGAAATGCTTCGTCAGAATCATGAAGTAGATCGAGAAGTTGACGGAGAACAGCAGCATGAATATCGTCGTTACATACTGTTCATAAGGGCTGTAGGACATGTAGGAATCATTCTTTACGCCAAATCCGCCGGTACCGGCTGTACCGAAGGCATGACAGCATGATTCAAACCAGTTCATGCCGCCGGCTCTTAAAAACAGAATATCCGCAATCGTCAGACCGATGTAGATGCCATACAGGATGGAAGCGGTCTTGCGCATGCGCGGCACAACCTTGCCGACGGAAGGACCGGGTGATTCTGCTCTTAGAATATGCATCGTAAAGCCCTGGTTGCGTCCGCCCAGAGGTACAATCGCAAGCATGAAGACAAGAATGCCCATGCCGCCGACCCAATGGGAGAACGATCTCCACCACAGCAGTCCCTTATCCAGTGCTTCCACATTGGTCAGAATGGAAGAGCCGGTGGTGGTGAAACCGGATACCATCTCAAACAGGCAGTCCACATAGTTCGGTACTTCGCCAGAGATGAAGAACGGCAGACAGCCAAGCGCCGACATGATCAGCCATGTCAGACCCGTTGTGACAAAACCGTCACGGGAATTGAATCCCTTCCTGGCGTTTCTTGTCAGCACAAACATCAATGCCGCAACAATGGCCATGATCAGAAAGGACCACAGATAGCCATGAATGGCGGCACTTTCATGTTCAGCTATACTGATGAGCAGGGCCGGAAACATCAGTACGATTTCAATCATCAGGATATAGCTGATAATACGGAATATCATCTTCCAGTTCATGCTTTATTCCTCGAAGATATCATTCAGCGTATTGATGACATCATCCACCGCAGCCACGATGATGACAGTATCACCGATGTGGTAGCAGCTGTCGCCCCCGGCGATAGTGGAATGACGTCCGTTTGTAACGGTAGCGATCAGAATATTCTTGCGGATCGGCATGTTGCGGAAATATTCGCCGATGTGCTTATCGGTATTCTTGACAGTAAATTCGAGAACTTCCGCCTTGCCGTCCGCAATCTTATGAATACTTTCGGCCGCATTGCCTTCTGAACTGTTCATGGCTCTGACATAACGGACAATATGATCCGTACACAGATCCTTCGGGCAGACTAACGGTCCGATCGGCAGGTTGTTGAGCACCTTCAGGTTCTCTCCGCGGCCAAGTTTGGTAATGGTCAGCGGGACATGGCAGATGGCCGCGTACATGGAGATGACGATATTCAATTCATCCAGACCAGTACACGAAACAAGGGCATCATAGACATCCATCTCTTCGTTATCGAGAACGGATTGGGATGAGGCATCGCCGCATACGATCGTCTGACGGGGCAGAAGGGAAGAAAGCTCCTCACATCTTTTCGGATCTTTTTCAATAATCGTAGAAGAGATACGGGCATGTTCCAGCTCACGGGCCAGATAGTAGCTGATGCGTCCGCCTCCGGCAATGAGTACCCGTTTGATCTCAGTCTGGATATAGCCCAGTTCATACAGCATCTTCTGCATGTTGTTGAGATCGCCGGTCAGATACAGTTTATCACCGGCCTCCATGACAAAGCTTCCATCCGGTATGATGACCTTGTCATCTCTTTCCACGGCACAGATCAGCACTTTGACATGAACGATGGATTCGATGTATTTCATCTGTCTGCCGACCAGTCTGCTGTTTTCATCCAGACGGATTTCAATCAGTTCCATTCTTGCTTTTTCGAATGTTTCACGGTTGAGTGAACCGGGCAGCTTGATGAGGGATGAAATTTCATGGGCAGCCTGTCGTTCCGGATTGATGACCAGAGACAGGTTCATTTCATCTGCCATGATATGGGCTTGTTCGACGTATTCCGGGTTGCGGATCCGGGCAATACAGCGGATATCCGGATTGAGATAGCGTGCAGTCATGCACGCGATCATGTTGGCTTCATCGCCATTGGTTACTGCTATAATAAGATCTTTATGTTCTGTGTCCGCATCCTTCAGTGTCTGCATGGATGCGCCATTGCCCTGGACAGTGATGACATCATAGTCATTCTGTGTCTTTTCCAGAACATCACTGCGGCGGTCAATGATCGTCATATCATGTCCTTCACTGGAAAGGCGGCCTGTTACGGTATAGCCGACTTTACCAGAACCGACAATCAAAATCTGCATAAATAAACTCCTTTTCCCGACACAATACCTCTATATTAGCATTCTCTTTTCCGATTTCAACTCAGACGCGGATAAGAAAAGAAGCCATACGCACTCGCATATGACTTCATTCTGCTCTGACCATGCAGTAGCCGATTCCGATATGGGTCTGGATGGAAGACTCTCCATGCAGCTTCTTACGCAGCCCTGCCATGAATACTCTGAGGGAGGCAATATCACTGTCATAGGAAGAGCCCCAGACATTCTTTGTAATGAACTGATAGGTCAGAACTTTGCCGACATTATGGGAGAGGAGGTCCAGCAGTTTGTATTCAATCGGAGTCAGATGGATCTGTTCCCCGTTGACATAGACGGCTTTGCCGGCATAGTCGATTTTCAATGCTCCGTTATTGAAGGAAGGTTTATCCGGTCCGCTCTGTTTCATATAGGTCAGACGGCGCTGGGTGGAGCGGATGCGGGCCAGCAGTTCTTCGACGGAGAAAGGCTTGGTCAGATAGTCATCTGCTCCGGCATCCAGTGCCTCAATCTTATCGGTATCTTCACTGCGGGCGCTGATGACAATGATCGGTGTGACCGACCAGGAACGGACGGAACGGATAACTTCCACCCCATCCAGATCCGGCAGGCCCAGATCCAGAAGAATAATATCCGGTGAATGGTCAGATGCTGCACGGATGGCCTGTTCGCCTGTGGCTGCGGTTATGTATTGATAGTCATGGGAAGCCAGGGTAGTGGAGATGAGGTTGCGAACCGGCGTATCATCTTCTACCACCAGAATCAGGCAGTTATTGTTCATGGATGTTTACCTCCTCGGCCGGCAGGGCAAAAGTAAAGACTGTCCCGCAGGGATGATTGTCCTGTACACTGATTGTACCATCATGGACGGTAAGAATGGACTGGCACAGGGACAGTCCGATGCCCAGAGAACGTCTGGCATCGGCTACCTGGTTGCTGCCGGTATAGAACATCTTGAATGCATTTTCTTTCTGCTCATCACTCATGCCCGGACCGTTATCCGCAACCGATACCCATATCTTCCCCTTCTCTTTCCATGCCTGAATGGTGATATCAGAACCGTTCTGGGTATATTTGATGGCATTGTTCACCAGGTTGACAATGACTTCCACCATCAGTCTGGCATCCATCTTTGCCATCAGGATGTCATCGCTGCAGTGGACAGAGATATGATGGTTCTTCCCGTCCCGGTCCAGATGCTTCATGGCTTCATCAATGACTTCATCCATGAGTTCTGCCTGCTTGTGCAGCATGACTTGCCCGCTTTCCAGTCTTGTGATGGCCAGCAGGTTCTGTACCACTTCAATCAGCCACATGCTGTCAGAGGCAATATCAGCATACATCTGTTTCTTTTCTTCTTCGGAAAGGTTTTCCTGGGTCTCCAGGATACTGGCATTGCCATAGATGGATGTCAGCGGCGTACGCAGATCATGGGAGATGGAACGCAGAAGATCAGCCCTGAACTTCTGATTTCGGGCTGCTTCTTCGGTCTTTCCCTTTTCCTGTACGTTCTTTTCATTTTCCATGGCCATGGCACATTCATCCATGATGGAAAGAAGCAGAGAAAGCAGGAAGGCATCCATTTCGGTTTCGCTTTCATCAATGCCGATGACCCCATAGGCATGGTCTCTGATGCGGATGGACAGATACAGCATGCGGGCACTGGGATAGACTGCAGTGCCTGCCCCGGCTCTTCGCCGGTTGACCCAGGCCCAGTGAGCTGCTTCCCGATCGATTTCACTGAAACAGCCAGGATCAGGTTTCTGATCGGAAGGATAGCTTTTCGGCGCTTTGAGGGTATCGTTTTCAGCCAGATATACCACCACACATTTTTCGCTGAGCTTGGCGATCTGAGCAGCAGTTACCCCGGCAATGGCTTCATTGTCGGATACCTGCTGCAATAGCTGTGATGTATCCAGCAGCACTTTGGTGCGGTAGGAGTTCTGGGCCGCATGGCGGGCATAGTCCTTTAAGCGTACGGTCAGGGAACTTGTCAATAAAGCTGAGACAAACATGACCAGAAACGTAACAAAGTAGGCATTGTCAATGACCCGCAGCGTATATTTTGGCTCCGTGAAAAACCAGTTGAAGACAAAGACGGAAAGGATAGAAGCGCTGATGCCGTAGATCGGGGAAGAGGTCAGTACGGAAATGGCCAGTACGACAAGAATATAGAGCGGGATGATGTTGGAGTCGCCCATGTCGGCTGCTCCGAAGAGCAGACCAACCGCTGTTGCGGCACCCAGCAGCCCCACGGTGATGAGAATATCCAACCAGCGGAACGGCATCGGTTCTCTCAACAGCCATTTGAAACGATACGAAGCGGTATGGGCCGGCCTGAGCGGGACAACATACAGGTTGATATCCGGGCCTTCAGACATGATGCGCTCGGCCATGTTTTTTCCGCGGATGCCGAAGAAGGAACGCTGGGGGCTGCTGCCCAGAATGATCATACTGGCACCGATTTGTCTGGCATATTCGGCAATCTGATAGGCGACATTGTCGCCGTAAATGGTTTCCACATGTGCTCCTTTTTCCGCTGCATAGCTGCGATTGCGTGAGAGCTGCTTCAGCATCCTGTCATCCGCATGTGCACGGAAAGCAGCTGTTTCTACAAATAAAGCACTGAAAGCAGCCCCATGGACCGATGCCATATGGGCTGCGGAAGAAATCACTTTGCGATTTGTCTCAGAAGAGCTGAGACATACCAGTACATGTTCTTTACTCATAACAGTCTCTGAAATTTTGCCCACTCATCCATCGAAGCATGCTTTTTTCTGACGGTATGCTTACGGGGGTGTCTCTTTCTTTTCGGTTTGGTTACCGGATTGATTATATCAGAGAGTTTCAGCGCTGCTGCATATACCAGCAGCATTTCCAGCGGTACGGATATACAGATGATCAGCGTAACAGCCATATGTTCTTTCCTCCCTATCTGACGTTGAAATATTTCGTAATATCCTTTGTGCGGCCAAGGACCATCAATGTCTGCCCCGGCTCCAGGGTATAATCCGCGCCGGTCATGACATCCATATTCTTTCCTGTTTTTACCGCAACGATGTTCATCTTATAGTGGCTGCGCACCCCGATCTCACCGATGGTTCTGCCCACCCAGGCCGACGGTACGCCGACTTCAAACACCCCGAAGTCGCCATCCAGCTGCATGTAGTCAAAGATGTTATCCCCGGCATAGCGGACTGCAGCCCATTCGCCCATGTCCCGTTCCGGATACACAACATCATCCGCTCCGTTTCTTAACAGGAATTTTCTCTGGGTATCCCGGGAAGCCCGGGCAACGACTTTCTTTGCCCCGAGTTCCTTGAGATACGATGTTGTTTCAAGAGCTGCCAGGAAGTCATCACCGATCGCGACAATACAGACATCAAAGTTGCGTACGCCAAGCGAAGAGAGAAAGTCCTGATTTGTTCCATCACCCACCTGGGCATTGGTTACATAGTTCAGTACTTCTTCCACTCTTTTTTCTTCTTTGTCCACGGCCATTACCTGCATGCCCATTTCATTCAGCTTGGATGCGATATGACGGCCGAATCTGCCTAAACCTATAATCAGAAAAGATCTTGTACTCATTACAATCACCCCACTATAATTTTTTCTTCTACGCAGTGTGCGTGTTTCTGTCTTGCATTGGCAAAGATGGCATAGATCATGGTCATCCCGCCGATGCGTCCGATGAACATCAGGGCAACAAGAATTGCCCTTGAAAACAGGGAGAGCCTTGTGGTAATGCCTAAAGTCAGACCGACCGTACCGATGGCCGATGCGGTTTCAAACAGACACGTCAATAACGGCAGCCCTTCATATCGGCTGATCAGACATCCGCCGATCACACACAGCGACACATACATGACGGAAAGCGTCAGGGATGTGGAAATCGTATCGGCAGAGATTGAACGGTTGAAGGCGGAAGGCTTGTCTTCCCGCATGAGAATGGCTTTGGCAGACAGAAACAGAACGCCAAGCGTTGTTGTTTTCATGCCGCCGGCAGTGGAACCAGGCGATCCGCCTGTCAGCATCAGAAAGATCATGACCATGACTCCGGTCTCAGATAAGGTGCTGAGATCTGCCGTATTGAAACCGGCTGTACGCGGTGTAACCGCCTGGAAGAAAGAGATCAGCCAGCGGGTCAGACCGGTATAGCTGCTGTACTCAAAGAAATAGAAGTACAGGGTCGGCAGTCCGATCAGCAATGATGTAATGACCAGAATCAGCTTGGACTGCAGAGAATATCTTCTGAAGCGAAAGCGGTACTGATAGAAATCATTCCAGGTCAGAAAACCGAGTCCGCCGATGATGATAAGACAGGCGATGGTAATGGATACTACCGGATCTGACACATACTGGGTTAATGATCTGAAGTGTCCCATCAGATCAAAACCTGCATTGCATAGGGCAGAGATGGAATGGAAGATGCCATACCATATGCCTTTTGCCATACCAAACTGAGGAATGAATCTTGTCATCAGGATCAGTGCCCCGATGCCTTCAATCAGAAATACGCCTTTGACAATAAAGCCGGTCAGTCTCACAATACCGCCAAGCTTTGGGGCACTGAGAGAATCCTGCAGCGTCGATCTCTGCATCAGACCGATCTTTCTGCCTGAGGCAATGGCGATCGCCCCGGCTGTAATCACAATTCCAAGTCCGCCGATCTGAATCAGACAGATAATCACAAACTGACCGAAGAACGACCAGTACGCTGCGGTATCACGCACCACAAGTCCGGTCACACAGACCGCACTGGTTGAGGTGAACAGTGCATCCGCAAAGGATGTCCAGTGATGAGCAGCTGATGCCATAGGCGTCATCAACAGAAACGTCCCCAGCAGGATCAGCAGTGAAAATCCATATAGAACCACCTGGAATGAAGACAGGTGTTTTTTTCCTACTAACATATCCGGAATCCTTCCCTTCTTACGCTTTCAGTATGGCAGAGGGGAAATTAAAACCGGATAAAGATTGGCCTGAAGAAATTAGGATTCTGTTAAGAAAGGTGTTAAGAATCTTTAGACCGGAGAGATGACAGGGGTTACAATGAAATAAAGAGGTAAACATATGAGAATTGGTATTGTCGGCAATGGCAAGATCATTGCCAATGCGTCGGATGGCTTTAAAAAGGCCGGAATTCCCATGACAGCTTTATGGTGCCGTAATGAGGCACACGGCAGACCTGTTGCCGAGAAGATCGGCATTGATCAGGTGTATACGGATTATGATGCGTTCTTACAGGATGACAGCTTTGACACCGTATATATAGGTTTAGTCAACAGTGCTCACTATGAATATGCCTTAAAGGCATTAAAGGCACATAAACATGTCATTGTGGAAAAGCCGCTGACTTCTACTTACAGAGAAGCAGCGGATCTTGTACAGACCGCGGAAGAAGAAAATATCTTCCTGTTTGAAGCCATCCTTTCCCGCTATTCCCGCAATTATGATGCTTTGTCAGAACATCTCGATGCCTTAGGCGATCTTAAGATCATCCGGGCCAACTACTCCCAGTACAGCTCCCGCTATGATAAGTACAGAAAGGGAGAACTTGCCCCGGCCTTTGATCCCAAGTGCTCCGGCGGCTGTCTCTATGATCTCAATGTCTATAATATTCATTTTGTGGCAGGGCTCTTCGGGGCACCGAAGTTTGCCTACTATATGGCCAATAAAGGCTTCAACGGCGTTGATACAAGCGGCATCCTCATCATGGACTATGGGCAGTTCAAGGCTGTACTGACCGCTGCCAAGGACAGTGCTTCCCCCAGCGGTACCATCCTGCAGGGAGAAGACGGAGTTATGACCATTCATGACCGGCCGGGTTATGTCAACCATGTGACCATGCATGATCGGATCCATGACACCGATACGGAATTGAAGCTGGAGGATGAACCGGAAGATATGGCATTCCGAAATGAATTCCTGCGCATGCAGGAAGTCATCGATACATCTGATCATGCCCAGGAACAGGTATGGCTGAACCGCAGTCTTACGGTGATGGAAATACTGGAAAATGCCCGCCAGGATGCCGGCATCACGTTCCCGGCTGATGAGAATGAAATTGTTCATGAAGAAGAGAAGCTTGATCCAGCTATGGAAAAGCTTCTGAAAGACTTTGGAAGATAGGAAAAAAGCTGCGGAGTTCCGCAGCTTTTTCAGAATCTGATTTCAGCAGTTACTTCATTGATCTCTTCCAGGGTCAGAGGTGTTGTAACCTCTTCCTCAGTATCATTCTCTCTGCTGTCGTTCATCTTCCAGGCCCCCTTAACCATGTAAGATCATAGTATGGAAAAAGGAAAAGAAAAGGAGTTGTATTTTTACATGGCTGTGCTTGTGGCTTAAGAATGGGCATAAAAGTTTTTCTACATGCTTGAGAAAAACAGAGGGCAATGTTAAGGTACAGACTTAGGTGAGGTGAGGCTTGCATGGATGCTTTCTTTTTGCCGGCCGTGCTGTGGGGAATCTTTCTGGTTTCATTTCTGTATAACCGCAGCCGGCTGAGAAACTGTTTCTATTTTACCTTTGCGGCAATCGCAGCGATTGTGGCAGCGGTGAGTCTTGTCGGGGCAAAGGCTGCCCCGTATGTATTGCTTGTGATCGTGATTGCCGTGGTGGTGATCTTACTGGCTGTGCCGTTTTTTCTCATTGCCAATGGCGTGACAATGATGAAGAAAGAGAGCAGATCGCTGGCCAACCGGCTGTCACTGTTCTTCGGTATTTTCATCCTGGCTGGGGAAATGGCTTTTCTGTATACGTTCCTTCTGCCATCATTAGGGCAGAAGGCAGTGCTGGGCACACACAGCCGCGTGATCGCTTTATTCGGTTTAAGCGTGTTCTATCTTTCCTGTATCTTTGTGGCATTTCTGCTCTATACAAGGTTTATTGAACATGTACCGCATACCAGAGATTTTGATTTTCTGATTGTACATGGATCCGGTCTGATTCATGGCGATCAGGTATCAAAGCTGCTGGCTGACCGGCTGGATAAGGCAATTGAAGTTTACAATAAAGACAAGACAAAGCCGAAGATCATTACCAGCGGCGGCCAGGGACCGGATGAAACAGTCAGTGAAGCCCATGCCATGGCCATGTACTTATGTGAGCACGGGGTGCCGGTGAATGATATCATCGAAGAAGATCAGTCGCCGGATACGATGACCAATATCATCAATTCCAAGAAGATCATTGATGCGTCACAGGGACGTAAAAGAACAGCCCTGATTTCCAGCAACTACCATGTCTACCGGTGCATGATGGATGCCCGTAAAGCAGGACTTAAGTGTATCGGCATCGGCTCGCATACAGCATCCTACTACTGGCCCAGTGCCTTGATCCGTGAGTTTGCGGCAGTGCTTACAAGACCTCTGTATCTGACCTTTCTGATCCTTGGCTGGCTGCCTATCTGTATCATGTGTTTTGCCTGAAAGAAAAAGAGTACTTGGTTGAATCGTACGGGCAATGAAACTATAATCTAGGTAAAGATTCCATTGAGAAAAGGAGAGTATCATTATGGCAACGATGACAATCAGATTGTTTTGTGCGGCTGGTATGTCCACATCACTGCTTGTGAACAAGATGAAGGAAGCGGCCCGTGCCCAGGGGAAGGACTATGATATTGCAGCATATTCACTGGGGGAATTTGATCGGGAATACAAGGATGCGGATGTCATTCTGTTAGGACCGCAGGTCAGATATGCCCTGGGCAGACTGCAGGCATCTCATCCGGAGAAGGTAATTGTGGATATTCCGATGCAGATGTATGGTCTGATGGACGGCAAGGGGACGCTGGCAAGAGCGGAAGCTGCCTATAAGGAGAGCCGCTGATTCATGAGTGAACTGGACAACTCTCAGCTGACAGCGTTCAATATCATCGCGGCTGTCGGTACGGCCCGTTCCTGTTATATCAGTGCGATTGATGCGGCTGCGGAAGGCAGGTTTGATGAGGCTGGCAGAAATATGAAAGAAGGACATGATGCCTTTGAGCAGGGGCATGAAGCCCATGCCAGACTGTTAACCGAAGCAGCCCGCGGTGAAAAGGTGGAGATGGATCTTCTATTGACCCATGCGGAGGATCAGCTGATGAGTGCAGAAACCTTCGGCATTCTGGCGGAAAGATTCATTACGCTCTACCATAAGATGTTCGATCAGTTAAAGAACAATGAAGATCATGCGGTATAACGCATGGTCTTTTTGTTATACTGGTGGCATATGAAAAGGCCAGTGATCGGGATCAGTACAAATGTACTGCTGGATGATGATGAAAGGTTTGCAGGTTCACAGCGTGTCTATGTCAATAAGGACTACTTGACGTGTATTGAAAAGGCGGGCGGAACCGGCATTCTTCTGCCGCCGTGCAAGGATGAGATTGAAGAACAGCTGGATCTTTTGGATGGGGTGCTGCTTGCCGGCGGGAGTGATGTGGATCCTTTATTATATGGAAAAGAAGCGAAAGCATACTGCGGGTATGTCAGGCCGGAGATTGACCGCTATGATCAGGCTCTGATCCTTTCGGCGGCAGAACGGGATATTCCGGTATTAGGCATATGCCGGGGCATGCAGATGATCAATGTCAGCTTCGGTGGAACCCTGCTGCAGGATATCAATACGGAAAAAGACAATGCCATTGAACATATGCAGAAGCGGGACAGACAGTATCCTTCCCACTGGATTACGGTGGAACCCGGCTCTTTACTCGCCCAGGCATATGACAGAAGAAGCCTGGTGAATTCCTTCCACCATCAGGCCGTGGATGAGATGGCGGATGGCTTTCTCATTACAGCCATGAGTGATGATGGTATCATTGAGGCCATGGAGAAGGAAGAGGGCAGTGTATACGGGGTGCAGTTCCATCCGGAGATGATGGGTGCGCTGGGTCATGAAGAGAGTCTGAAGCTGTTCAGGGAGTTTGTGAATCTATGTCGGAAATAAAAGCAGTACTGTTTGATTTTGATAATACCGTGGGGCTGAGAAGAGATTATGCCTACCGGTGCTATAAGCATATGCTGGAAAGTGAACTGAAGGACCGGGATCCGATCGAACAGGAAGCGATCCTGCAGGAAGTGATGATCTGGGACCAGCAGGGCGATGTGAATAAGAACTATATCAAGCAGCGGCTGAAGGATGTGTTTGATATTGTTCTGCCGTATGATGATTTTGATGTGTACTGGGATCAGCACTTATGGGAGTATGCGGTGCCGATGCCTCATGCTATAAAGACGCTGAGCTATCTGAAAGAGAAGTATTTCATCGGTCTGATTTCCAACGGGGTTTCAGATGGACAGCGTAAGAAGGTAAAGCAGAGCGGCCTTGACCGCTTCTTTACGGCAGATAATATTGCTGTATCAGGAGACTATGGCATTAAGAAGCCGGATCCGCGTTTTTTCTGGAAGGCATGTGAGAAGTTCGGGGTGAAACCGGAGGAATCAGTATATGTCGGTGATATTTTCTACCGGGATGTGTTAGGTGCATACCGGGCGAAGATGAAGCCGATCTGGATTACGGAAAGTACACCGGTTCATGAAACGGATGTGACGATCATTCATGATCTGTCTGAGTTAATGAAACTGTTATAAGAATAAGAAAAGACAGTCTGTCTGATGCAGGCTGTCTTTTTCTCATAACCCGTCCTGATTCTCATCTGTATTGTGGGCAACGATGGTGACGGTAAGGCCGAGGATCAGAAAGACCACAAGACCGACCAGCGCCAGTATGCCGAATACCACCGGAATAGCGGCATCAGATGATTCTTCGGCAAGTACCGGCAATGGCATTGCCGCTAAAAAGAGGGTGAAAATGATTGTGCCTAGTTTTCTCATAGTTTGCCTCTATCGCTATTATAGCTTATTGCGGACAAGACGGTTCATCTGACGGGTGGAAATAATCTCATAATCCGTACGGAAACCGATGGCATCATGAAGGCGGTCGGTCAGATCGCTGCGGGTGTACAGAGGTACATAGCCTTCGGACTGAATCTTCATGAACTGCATATCGCGCAGCTGCTGTACGACATCTCTGCCTTCGCCTCTGCTGTTCATCTTATGCATCAGAGATGCGAACACCACATTGGCGCTGAAGCAGATGATGAAGTGAGCCTGGATACTTTCATCCAGCGTCAGATCTTCATTGATTTCATCTGTCTCCATGCCGAGAATCCGGCAGCGTTCCAGATCATCGGTGCGCATGTTATACAGGCTGATCAGTTCACCGGCATCGCTGTCGAAGATGTTTGTCACAATGGCGGTGATGCCGCCGATGAGCTCATCGGACGCATTTTCCTGTATTTTCATGAGGCTGCCATGGCTGGTGTTGAAGGCGCGCTGGGCCAGGATCTGTTCCATCTGATAGATGGAATAGACAAGGATGGTGCGCTGGGAACCATTGTTGATGTCTTTGTAGTAGCAGCGGGAAAGATGTCCTGCTTCTGCGCCTGTACGCAGCTCTTCCAGATTGAAGGTGCCTTCCTGGTCCGTACAGTACCAGCGGGCAGGATCAGAGGCCTGCTGTTTCTCGGCATCATTGAACTTGGCATAGGGGACGATGGTCATGTATTTGTTGGAGGAGCTCCAGTCACGGAAAGTAGGAGAAGCGCTGGAAGTATAGCCGGCATCGCCGATGGAGATGGCCGGCACGCCGTCAAAGTCGCGGCGGATCTCTTTTTCCGAGGCAGTGGTACGGGGCTCTGCTTCATGAGTCGGGTTGATGGTATAGCCGATGGGGATCGAGCTGCTGTCATAGTAGAGTTCCATCGGGATGACTTTCTGGTGAATGCCTTCCATATGACTGGATTCATAAAGACAGATGGAAGAGGTATAGAACAGCTTTTCCTGACCGGGACCGAAGAGTTTTCTGGTGCTTTTGTACAGGTGGGTGCGGATGTTATCGGCTTCTTTTGCGATAATGCCTAAAGATGCCGTGATCTTTTCAGGTGTGAAACCGGGCTGTTCGATGAGCAGCTGGCTTTCCCGGTAATAGTCTTCATCTGTTAAATGCAGCAGTCTTGCATAGATGAGACGGGAAAAGACCGCATCCAGACTGTAGTCAAGATGATAGCGGCGGCGGATGGATTCCATCAGCTGCGGCAGGCCCAGTTCCACGTAGCATTTCTGCAGAAACAGATAGCCGCCGTTGAAGGTGCGCTGCTGTCCTTTTTCAATCTGTCTGACGGGGGAGTACTTGGCCATGACTTCCCTTTTTTCTTCTTTTTCCAGGGCATTGAGCTCTTTGATATGTTCCTTGGCCCAGACAATCGGATCCTGGCCGTTGAGTTTCTTTGACAGTTCTTCTACCGTGCCGAGCTTTTCGACGATCTTGGTGGAATGAAAGCCGTTATGATAGGTGGATTTCAGGACATAAAGAGAAGTGGAATTCTTTGATTTTGACATCCCCAGGTGCATATTTTTCCTCCCCGTGACTGTGTTTCTGATTATAACACATAAAATGTAGTAGTAATAATATGTACATATCATACAATGAAATAGCTATAAGAGAAACTCTTTGGCATAACAGGTCTGTTTTGACTGGCAGGGAGTCTGAAAACTCCTTATAATAGAACATGCAATAACTGGACAGAAAGTTCTTTTGTACAAAGCCGGTTTTTTAAAAGGACCGTCTTTTATTTTTTCTGCTGCAGTATGAATAGAAAGGAAAGATGCTATGTTTCGAACATTGATGAAAAGTCTGAGAGAGTATAAAAAAGATACGATCTGGACGCCGATTCTGGTCAGCGGTGAAGTGATCTGTGAAGCGTTTATCCCGTTTCTGATTGCCGGCCTTGTCAACCAGATTAAAGCCGGGGCTGGCCTGGCTGCGATTTTCAGCTATGCATGGAAGCTGCTGGCGCTGTCTATGCTGGGACTGTTATTCGGCTATGGGGCCGGGGTGAAGTGTTCCAATGCCTCATGCGGCTTTGCCAAGAATCTCAGGAAGGATGTGTTCTATCGGGTACAGGACTTTTCCTTTGCCAATATTGACCGTTTCTCCTCCGCTTCGCTTGTCACCCGTCTGACAACGGATATTTCCAATGTACAGATGGCCTTCATGATGGTTATCCGTACGGCTGTCAGAGCGCCGCTGAATCTGATCGTATCCTTTATCTTCGCCTATATTATGGGCGGCAGGCTTGCCTTTATCTTCTTAGCGGTGATTCCGTTTCTTGCCATCGGCCTTGGCGCTGTCATCAAGCTGACCATGCCGTTATTCAAGAAGGGATTCCCGAAGTACGATAAGCTCAATGAATCTGTAGAAGAGAATGTGACCGGCATCCGGGTCGTCAAGTCTTTTGTCAGAGAGGATTATGAAGAGAAGAAGTTTGATCGTGCCAGTGAAGATATCCGTAAGACCTTCACCAAGGCAGAGCGTATTCTTGCTTTGAATAACCCGCTGATGCAGATATGCCTTTATACGGTCATGCTGTTTGTGCTGTCGGTCGGCTCCCGTACGATTATCGTTTCACAGGGGACAGAGCTGGATGTCGGACAGTTCTCTACGCTTTTGACCTATTCCTTCCAGATTACTACTTCTTTGATGATGGTGTCCTTCATCTTTGTCATGATCAGCTTTGCGCTGGAAAGTTCGAAGCGTATTGCCGAAGTGCTGGTGGAAAAGAGTACGCTGGTTTCCCCGGAGAATGCAGTGAAAGAAGTAAAGAACGGCGCAATTGATTTTGATCATGTGTCGTTCAAGTACAGTACGGCCGCGGACCGGCATGTGCTGGATGATATTGATCTGCATATTCATTCAGGTGAAACCATCGGCATCATCGGCGGTACTGGTTCTTCCAAGTCTTCGCTGGTGCAGCTGATTCCCCGTCTTTACGATGTAACAGAAGGAGCGGTACGCGTCGGCGGTGAGGATGTGAGAAACTATGATCTGACGGTGCTGCGTGACAGTGTAGCCATGGTGCTGCAGAAGAATGTGCTGTTCTCCGGTACGATTGCTGAGAATCTCAGATGGGGCAATAAGAATGCCACGGATGAGGAACTGAAGCAGGCCTGTCATATGGCCTGTGCGGATGAGTTCATTGATACTTTCCCGAAGGGCTATGAGACCCACATTGAACAGGGCGGCACCAATGTGTCCGGCGGACAGAAACAGCGTCTGTGCATTGCCAGAGCCCTGCTGAAGAAGCCGAAGATTCTGATCATGGATGATTCCACCAGTGCCGTGGATACCAAGACCGATGCCAGAATCAGAGCAGCCATGAAGCAGTACATTCCGGAAACAACCAAGATCATCATTGCCCAGCGTACTTCTTCCGTGGAAGACGCGGACCGCATCGTCGTCATGGACAATGGTCATATTGATGCGATCGGCACTTCAGAAGAACTGCTGAAGACAAACCGGATCTATCGTGAAGTGTATACATCCCAGAACAAGGCAGGTACAGAACTGCCCAAGGAGGCTGCGGCATGAGAAAAGATGTCAGAAAAAACAGCGGTAAAACAGTCGGCAGACTGATGAAGCTCATGTTCTCTTTCTTCCCGGTCATTCTGCCGCTGACCATGATTCTGATCCTGGCCAATGCGGTCATCAGTGCAGTACCGAGTATCTTCCAGCAGAAGATCATCGCCATCCTGCAGAATGCCTGGACCAATCAGCTCACCTGGAGTGATGTGTCCGGGGACATCTGGCATAATGTCAGACTGCTTGCCATTCTGTATGCCTGTTCCCTGGCAGCAGGCTTTGCCTACAACCAGCTGATGGCAGTCATAACCCAGGGCACGCTGCATAAACTCAGAATGAAGGTATTCCACCACATGGAATCCCTGCCGATCCGCTACTTTGATACCAACAAACATGGCGATATCATGTCGCACTATACAAACGATATCGAAGCATTGAGACAGATGATTTCGCAGTCCTTCCCGCAGCTGCTGGTATCTTCTGTGATTCTGATCACGATCCTCTGCATCATGTTCTACTACAGCATTCCCATGGCCCTTGTGATTCTGGCCGGCTCGGCTGTATCGATTGTGATTACCAAGAAAGTCGGCGGCAAGTCCGCCCGTTCCTTCATGGCCCAGCAGAAGACCATCGGTGAAACAGAAGGTTTCATTGAAGAAATGATCAACGGCCAGAAGGTCATCAAGGTATTCAACCATGAGGAAGAGACAAAGAAGCGTTTTGATGAAGTGAATGAGCGCCTGTATGAAGACAGCCGCCTGGCCAATACGTATTCCAATACGCTCATGCCGATTCTGAACAATGTCAGCTATTTCATCTATGTCTTTGTCGCAGTAGCCGGCGGCATCTTCATTGAATACAAGGTGCCGAACTTCTCGATTTCCGGTCTGCCGTTCACCATTGCCGTGGTGGTTCCTTTCCTGAATATGTCGCGTCAGTTTGCCGGCAATATTCAGCAGATCTCTCCGCAGATCAACTCGGTTGTCATGGGTATTGCCGGTGCCAAGCGTATTTTTGAAATGCTGGATGAAGAGCCGGAAACAGATGACGGCTATGTGACGCTGGTCAATGTGACGGAAAAGAACGGTAAGCTGGAAGAGACAAAGGAAAGTACAGGCAAGTGGGCCTGGAAACATCCCCATCAGGCTGATGGTACGATCACCTATACGCCTTTAAGAGGCGATGTGCGCTTCTATGATGTGGACTTTGCCTATAACCCGGATAAGGTTGTCCTCCATAACATTACGCTTTATGGCAAGCCGGGCCAGAAGATTGCCTTTGTCGGCGCTACCGGTGCCGGCAAGACAACCATCACCAACCTGATCAACCGGTTCTATGATATTGCGGATGGCAAGATCCGCTATGACGGCATCAATATCAATAAGATCAAGAAAGCGGATCTCAGACATTCGCTCGGTATTGTTCTGCAGGATACGGTTCTGTTTACCGGTACGGTCATGGACAATATCCGCTATGGCAGACTGGATGCCACGGATGAAGAGTGCATGGCGGCCGCAAGACTGGCTGGTGCGGACAGTTTCATCCGCCATCTGCCGGAAGGCTATCAGACCATGCTGTCAGGCAATGGCGCCAACCTGTCCCAGGGACAGTGCCAGCTGCTTGCGATTGCCCGGGCTGCCGTTGCGGATCCGCCGGTCATGATTCTTGATGAAGCGACATCTTCCATTGATACAAGAACCGAACAGATTGTCCAGGAAGGCATGGACAGACTCATGATGGGCAGAACGGTATTTGTCATTGCCCACCGTCTTTCCACAGTCAAGAATGCCAATGTCATTATTGTTCTGGATCACGGTCATATCATTGAAAGAGGTACGCATGAGGAACTGATTGCAGCCAAAGGTCAGTACTATCAGCTTTATACCGGTGCCTTTGAGCTCGAGTAGTTCGAACCAATAAATATTAAAGATATGCAGCTTTAACTATTCCTGCAAAGGCTTGAATCTACAAGCTTTGCAGGAATTTTTATACTTCCGGGTGGCAGCAGCTTTTCTGATTGTCTATTGTTTTATCGAGGTTTATTAGGAGAAGATTTATCAGATTGCGGAAAAAGCCAGCACTGAAAGTGACAGCGACAGAATGGTTCCACAGCAAGTGGGGGACATCCCGGCGGAACCTGTATAGGCATGCATGGATAATTATCTATATGAGAAGATGGAATATAGCTGGTATCTCTGCCTGGATGGAAAATGGATCGTTGGCGGCCAGCGGCTGATCGTCGTCTGTGATGTGAAATCCGATAAAGTATCCGAGGTGCCTGTCATCCAGAATGATAATGAAATCAGTCGGATGATATACATTGTCAGAAATCAGCAGGTAATGCTGGATTCCGATCTGGCAGCTCTTTATCAGGTGGAAACAAGAGCCTTAAACCAAGCGGTTAGAAGAAATAGTGACCGCTTTCCTGAACGTTTCTGCTTTCAACTCACCAGAGATGAATACACAAACTTGAAGTCACAAATTGTGATATCAAGTTTGGATGGTGATCAGAGCAATGGATTGGGCAAGAATCTGTATTTCATTTTCGAACTGAAATAAAAGATTGATGCAGAATACAAAAGAAGCGGAAGGCTCAATAGAAGAGCGCCTTCCGCTTCTTTGCATTTTCAATCAGATCATAGTCATACAGAAGATTCACATCAAGTCCTTCAATGACTTCAAGACACCTGTTGATATAGAGATCCGTTAAGAACAGGGCAGGATCATGGACATCAAGACCGATCAGAACCTTACAGTGCTTCCTGGCGAATGTTTCAAAGAAGATCCGTACCGGATAGGGATAGCGCAGGCCGTCTTCGTACATCCGCTTTCCCACTCTGACACCTGAGCCGGCATTGAGTTCCACCGGAATATCATAACGCAGCGAAAGATCAGCGATCCGCTCCGCGATGGCTCTGACGGTATCATCAATTACCGGATAGGACCACATGCATACATCCGGATGGGCAATGATATCACAGAGTCCGTGTTCACAGGCACAGCCGATCAGATCTGTATAGGTATTAAGGCCTTCGGGTGTCGTGATATCGTAGGAGCTTTCACCCTGGAAGGAGAGTTCATGCTGGCCTAGTATCAGATATTCAAAGTCCTTCCGGTACGGTGTGAGAAGATCCCACTGGTCCCTGTAACATTCCACTTCAAGACCCAGATGTATTTCAATCTGATCGGCATACTTCTGTTTCAGGGAAGTGATAGACTGGACATATTCATTCAGCTCTGACAGGTTCATGCGTTCGCCCGGATCTTCTCTATGATAAGGAGCGTGGTCGGAAAAACCGAGTATTTTTACGCCGCCGCGGATGGCGTTTTCAACATACTGTTCATCACTGCCGACGGCATGTCCGCAGCGGGCGGTATGGGTGTGAAAGTTTCTTTCAAGCATGGCTGACCTTCTTTCTGTTCATCAGTTTAGCAGAGTCAGCGGGAAAAGAGAAAGCGCATGCGCAATCGGCTTGACAAGGCATTTGATTCTGGTAAAACAATAATAGGGTACAAGTCAAAAACATGGGTAAAGCACGAAATGTTCGTACACTTTTAAAATCGGAAGAAAACGAGAACAATATATTCTTTTTAAGAAATTGTCTAAATTTTGTTTCAAAAATGACTTGACACCGCAGAACACTGAAAGATAAGAAAACAGATTATAATCAGTGTGCAATTACAAGGATGGATGAGGTTATGAGAAGAACTGAAATTCTTAAAAAAATTGCAGAACTGGAGGCCCAGATGAAGAAGGGCGATCGCGCTGCGGAAGCAGAGTGGGCACACATGTATGCGGACCTGGCGCCGGATCTCATGTCGAGTGAGAACCGGACAAAGGTAATTGATATACTCAGACGTGAGTATAAAGACGGTTCCGTGGAAGATGGGATGCGCCTTGCGTCCATCCTGCTGGACAGCGGCCTGCCTGCCGAGGGGAATGAAGCGGTAAAGATTCTGGAAGATATAGCGGATCGGGAAGATGTGGATGATGATATATCAGCTGCGGCGATGGATTATCTGTCGCTCCTGTATATGGGAGCGGTAGGCGGCATCGCACCGCAGTATGACAAGGCATTGAGTTTTCTGATCCGGGGCATGGTGGAAAACGGCAGTGTTGAAAGTACATATATCCTTGGCGATCTGTTCAAGGATGGAGTCGGTCCGGTCAGAAAGGACAACCAGACAGCCATGGCGCTCTATCGGCAGGCTGAGAAGATGGCCCTGACCTCTTCGGGCGGCTATGATCATCCCTTAGCGATGATCTACTATCGAATGGCATGCGTTGCCAATGAAAAGCCGGATGACAAGTACAGTGAGAATGAAGTTCTGATGTATCTTGCCAAAGCAGAAGCGGCGGTGGAAGAAGCACTGCTGGATGGAGATGACAGTTCTGCTTCGGTCAGAAGGGCCATTGATGAAATGAGGGCTCATGTCAGAAGACGGCATGCCAAAAATGCCACATTGGCGTAATTTCTCAGATGAAAAAGTAAAGAAAATGAAAGAGAATCAGAAGATCTTATGGTCGGCTGATTCTTTTCTTATATCCATATTGACAGACAGTGAATACGGTATATCATATTTATGTATGAACAAATGCTCATATGTGAATATGTGGAGGAGATATGAGTGAAGATGTAAAACAGTACCACTGCCGGGTTGAGGATATTGACTGTGCTGCCTGTGCGGCAAAGATCGAGCACAGCATCAGTGAACTGAAGGGAATTTCAGATGTTTCCCTATCCTATATGAACAGTTCACTGGTATACAGATGTGCACCGGCAGATGCCAATAGGCTTGAAAAAGAAATTGTTGATACGGTGAAGGCAGAAGGGCCGGACGCAAAGGTCATCCTGCCGGAAAAGAAAAAGCAGGTGGATCTTCTGATTGAAGATATTGACTGCGCCGACTGTGCGGCCAAAGTGGAAAAGAAGATCAGCGAGATTGAAGGAATTGAGGATGTCAGCCTGGATTTCATGAACAGCCATCTGCACTACACGTGTGACCCGGGGGATGCGGCCGTCATGGAGCAGAAGGTCAGAGAAGTCACGGCAAAGGAAGAACCTGACGCAAAGATCTCTGCATGGACGGAAAAGAAGAAGGTCAATGCGGAGAAGGAAGAAGCTGAGGAAGAGGAAAATACCCTGCCGCGGATTATCATCGGCGGTGTGCTGTTTGCTATTGCCATGGCTGTAGCCGGCAAGGGCGGTGTTATCCTTGCAGCCTGTGCGTATGTAATCCTTGGCTATGATGTCATTCTGAAGGCATTCAAGGGCATCGGACACGGCCAGCTGTTTGATGAACATTTCCTGATGATGGTGGCGACGTTTGCGGCGGTTTACCTGGGGGATATGAAGGAAGCCTGCGGCGTCATGCTGTTTTATCAGATTGGTGAATATTTCCAGGATATGGCTGTGTACCGCTCCCGCAAGTCGATCGGTGCTTTGATGGATATCAGACCGGACAGTGCCCGGGTCAATCGCAATGGCAGCTGGATTGAAGTTTCGCCGGAAGATGTAGCGGTGGATGAAATCATTGAAATCAGACCGGGTGAAAGAGTACCGCTGGATGGGGTTGTGACAAAGGGAAGCAGTTCCCTTGATACAGCATCTTTGACAGGTGAAGCAAGACCGCGTGATGTTATGGCGGGGGATGAAGTGATGTCCGGAGCCATCAATCAGACTGGTGTATTGGAAGTGCGTACGACAAAGCTGTATGGAGACAGTACCGCTTCCCGTATCCTTGCTTTAGTGGAAGACAGTGATTCCCATAAGGCAAAGGCGGAAAACTTCATTACCAAGTTCTCCCGCTATTACACGCCGATTGTTGTCTTTGCGGCCATTGGCGTAGCGATAGCTGTCGGGATTGCCATGGGGGATTGGAATGAAGGTGTGTACAGAGCCTGTACATTCCTTGTTATTTCCTGTCCATGTGCGCTTGTGATTTCGATTCCGCTGAGCTTCTTCTCCGGCATCGGCGGTCTTTCTTCCCGGGGTGTTCTGGTCAAGGGTGCAGATCTTGTGGAGACCCTGGCTGATGTGAAGCAGGTTGTCATGGATAAGACAGGTACATTGACAACCGGGCACTTTGCGGTGAGCCAGGTTGATGGCGACAGAGACCAGGTGCTGCAAGATGCGGCATACGCGGAATACAATTCCCATCACCCTCTTGCCTTAGGCATCAGGGAAGCCTATGGGAAAGAGATTGATGAGACGAAGATTTCCGGCGTCAGTGAAATTGCCGGCAAGGGTGTAGAAGTCAGTGTCGGCAGCCGGACAATACTGGCAGGCAATCAGAGATTGATGGAAGATCATGGCATTCATGTGGAAAAGGATCCTTCCGGTACAGCTGTGTATGTGGCTGTGGATGGAAAGTATGAAGGACGGATTGTCTTACGGGATGCCTTCAAACCGAATGCCAAGGATGCGATCCAGTCCATGCGTCAGGCAGGCAAGAAGACAGTACTGCTTTCGGGTGATAACCAGGCAATTACGATGGAAGCGGCTAAGGAGCTTGGCACAGATGAAGCATTTGGTGAATGTCTGCCGCAGGATAAGGTAGCGAAAGTAAAAGAGCTGAAACGAAGCGGCGTTACTGCCTTTGTCGGGGACGGGGTCAATGATGCCCCGGTGCTCAATACGGCTGATATCGGTATTGCCATGGGAGCACTCGGCTCGGATGCGGCGATTGAGGCAGCAGATGTTGTGATCATGGATGATGATCCGGCCAAGATCACATTAGCTGTTTCAGCGGCAGGCCGGATTCTGAAAGTGGCCAGGGAGAATATCTGGTTTGCGATTTTCATCAAGGTATTGACGCTGGTGCTTGGTGCACTTGGCATTGCCAATATGTGGATGGCAATCTTTGCGGATACAGGTGTTGCGATGCTTTGTGTACTGAATTCGCTGAGGCTGCTGAGAATTGCCAGACATTGAAATAGAAGAGTCATCTGCAGCGGGTGACTCTTTTTCCTTTTCTTTCAAGGAAACGTGTATAATCATACCGATGAGCAGGAAATGGTTTTTGATGGCAGGCTGTGTGTCTCTTCTGTGTCTTTGTATGCCCATACCGGCACAGGCACAGGACAGTATTGATATCAGTTCTGCTTCATGTGTATTGATTGATAATGGCAGCGGGGCAAGGCTGTATGAAAAGGACAGTACGGCGCCGTTTGCCAGTGCCGGTATGGGCAGGCTGATGGATATCATGGTATCCATGGACAGTAACAGTGATACGGTGACATACAAGGCGGATGACCACCAGTATAAGACAAAGGTGGGACTGACGGATGGTGCCACATACAATGTGGAAGATCTGCGTTATGCATCCATTCTGGCCAATGGGGAAGATGCGGCGGATGCTTTGAGTGATCTATATGATGATACGCTGCAGCGGATGAATGATAAGGCTGCCAAGATCGGCATGACTGCTACGACCTATACCAATACGTATGGCTATGAAGATGGTGAGACATCAACGGCATATGATATTGCCTTATTGGCAAGGGAATTTGCCCGAAATGAGGATCTGAAGATCTACTACAGTGCAGGCAAATATACGCCGACTTCCTTTGATAACAACCAGGAACTGAGCCGGACATTGATGTCGTATGACGGCATTATCGGCAGTTATGAGACAGCTTCGGATCAGGCTAAGACGGTGGCTGTGACTTCAGCGGAAAGAAACGGCATGAGTCTGACAGCGGTGGTGATGGGAGCGGCAGATAAGGATACAGCGGAAAAGGAACTGACACTGTTATTGAACTATGGCTTTGACCACTATAAGAATGTGACGATCCAGAAAGAAAATGTGGCCGATGAAACGCTGGACTTGACCAAGGGAAATACGCAGTATCATATTACCTTCAGCCTCAAAACCGATATCAACGTTCTGATGGCAGCGGACAGTGATGAATCCTCTCTTTCCACTTCGGTGGAATATGAGAACAAGGATGATCCGGATGCGGTCAATGCCTATCTTGTGGTGAAACAGGATGGCAAAGAAGCCGGAAAGATGAAGCTGGACAAGTCGGTCAAAAAAGAGAAAGTCACGAAGAAAGCAGGCATCGGTTTCTTTGACGGCTTTGCGATCTTTCTGGCAATGCTGTTTACCGGACTCTATTTACTGAAACATCTGACCCTGGCAATCAAACCGAAGGAATAAATCCTTCGGTTTTTCTGTTTGTACAAGACATAAAAAAAAGCTGAGGATGAACTCCTCAGCTGTGAATGTACTGGTAGCTGTAGGCATCAGACACGGTACGTGTACTAATGACGCCAAGACCGCGGGCATTGGACTCGGAAATGACAATGGAATCACCGGATACCGCTTCTACAATGGCCACATGGCCATAGAAGGCGGAAGCGCCTGCCTGGCCTGGCGCAAAGACGACGACATCGCCGACCTGCGGGTTATTATCTACCGCATAGCCATAGGAAGCTGCAGAGGCTGCCCAGGCACCGCCGTTGCCGAAGTAGCTGCCGCAGGGCAGCCCGAGCTGGTGTCTTCTCTCATAGGCATACCATGTGCACTGGCCCCATGGATAGGCATTGCCGGAATCACCGGTCGCATGATCCGGTGTACCTGCATAGGTGATGTTTGCCGGTGTGCTTGTGGTGACATCAGAGATGTCGGTAGCGGTAGCCAGGGTTTCATCTGCCTTGGCTTCTTCTTCCTGCTGATCCTGCTGCTCAGCTTCTTTCTGCTTTTCTTCTTCCGACTTGGCCGCTTCTTCTTCGGCTCTGACCACTTCAGCCGGCTTCTTGACGTTGACGGTGTAGCTGACGCTGCTCTGTTTGGAAAGACCGTCGGCGACAGATACGGTAACCGTATAGGAACCTTCGGTGTTCACATCAACGTTGTCTGTTTCCTGAATGGAAGCCGGCAGCTCTCCGGTAGGAGAAGTAATGTAGCCGATGTTGTCGGTATAGCTGAAGGTGGAACCGAGGTCAACGGTAACTTCCTGGCTTTTGAGGATGATCTGCGGTTTCTTTTCCCCGGTCATCTTGATGGCTGCTTTTTCCACATAGGAAGTAGCGGTCGGATTGGCGTTTTCTGCATCCGCAGCTGAGACAAGGCTCAGGCTGATCTGGATGGTCTGCAAACCTTTGTTGTTCTGATCGAAGTAGGAGACTTCCATGGTGGAAGCGTTCATATCGATATCAGACAGCTTCATGGTCGGTACGGTGGAAACATATTTGCGGATCGCTTCCTCTTTGAGGGTTTCAAAGGGATGCTGGTCATTGAGATCAATCTCATAAACAGGAAGACTGGAGGTATCGGCTGTTGAGAGACCTCCATCTGCGAAGGCCTGTAGAGGAGATGCCAGTAAAAGGCATGATGCCAGAGCAAGTCCTGTTCTGACAGTTTTTCTGCGGGATTTCGTGTTCATACTTTCCTTTTTTAACATTTTTAGAGATGAAATGACAGTGTTTTTCTGATTGTTCACAAAGATTACACAAAATACATGCAAATCCGTATGACAAACAGGCAATATTGTATAAAAATCAGCTCAGACGATGGACCTGAAGGTTGCCGTTGGGCAGCGCATACATATTGGAGACACCGACCCCAAGGCTCGGGTTCAGAGCATTGATGATCATGTTGTTGCCGATGTAGATGGCAGCGTGTCCATTGTAGGTCACAAGATCGCCAGGCTGTGCTTCAGAAGCGGGAATCAGTGTGCCGCACTGTGCCTGTGCCTCAGCGGTACGGGGCAGATTGATGCCGAAATGGGCGTAGACATACTGGGTCAGGCCGGAGCAATCAAAACCTGTCTGCGGACTTGTGCCGCCCCAGACATAGCTGTAACCGCTGAACTGCAGAGCATAATCCGCAATGGCACTGCCCGTTTCACCAGAGATGCCGGAGATCAGAATCTGCCCGCTTGTATCACCAGCATTGGCGATGGCATTATTGGCTGCCGCAGCCTGTTCTGCCTGTTCCTGTTCAGCCCGTACGGTTTCTGCCGGCTTTTTGACTTCTACTGCATAGGAGATGGTGTTTTTATTGCCTTTGACATCATAGGCAGTCACGGTGACATTATAAGTGCCTTCGGTATTCACATCGACGTTGTCTGTTTCCTGAATGGAAGCCGGCAGATCACGATCGCCGGTGGAGATGTAGCCGATGTTGTCGGTGTAATTGAATACTGAACCAAGATCAATGGTCATCGTATCGCTTTTGAGGATGATCTGCGGACCGTCTGCCCCATAGAGCCTGACAGCTGCGGTTTCGGCATAGCTGTAAGTGTCAACATTTCCATCTTTTCTGTCTACGGCAATGGAGAGTTTGATCTGGATGGTCTGCAGGCCTTCCTTGGTACGGTCAAATGCCGTATTGTCCATGGTGGACTCGTCCAGATTTACATCTGCCATAGTCAGAGTAGGAGAAGAGGAAATGTATTTGCGGATGGCTTCGTCCTTCAGTGTATCGATCGGATCCCGGTCATTCATATTGATTGTATAAACCGGCAGACCCTGAGAATCGCTCAGAATGGTATCCGTACTGTTATCCGCATATACACTTAACGGAGCACAGAACAGACATACCGCTGCCGCAAAGGGAATGATTCCTGTTTTCAATCTGTTTCTTTTCTTCACTGCGTTCATACCTCCTCCTTCTACCACTTATATAGGAATAAATGGGGACAAGTCCCCATTACATCATTCTGTATTTAAGACAAATCAAAGAATTGTCTTTCTCAGCCGTTGACCGGCACAAGGAAATCATAAGAACCGCGGGCCAGAAACTGCGATAAAGGCATCGCATAGTTGACTCTGACATACACATCTCCGTTTTCAGGAATGTTGGCTTCTGTCACATATACCGTATCGCCATCCACCCGGTTGATATAGCCGGTATGTCCATAATAGCTGGCATTGCGGCAGGAGAAGAAAACGCCATCCTGGATATTGGAGGTGACAATGAACTGGCTTGGATACATGGCTGCGGTTGACAGCACGACATCCTGTCCATTGACGGAAGCACACTTTTCGCCATACTGCTTATAGAAAAGATATTTGACTAAGTCCACACACTGCACCGGACTGGAACTGTCTTTCTGGAAGTAGTAGGTATAGCCGCCCGCATCAGATGCCGCCAGCATATCTGCTTCATACTGGCTGCGGAAATCGGCATCGGTGTATTCGCCATCTGAGAGGAATTCAACATTCTTCAGAATCTCTTCCTGTACCTCTTCTGCCGGTTTTACGACGGTGACGGTGTAGCTGGTATGGGCTTCAGCGCCCTGCTGGTCCACTGCCGTCAGATTTACAGTATAGCTTCCTTCCGTGTTCACATCAACGTTGTCGGTTTCACTGATCACAGGCAGCTCACTGCTTTCGGTTGTGGCAATGCCGATATTATCGGCATAATTGAAGGAAGAGCCAAGATCGATGGTAACTTCACTTGCCTTGAGCACAATCTGCGGTCCCTCCGTCTGTAAGAGCTTGACCGTGGCGTTTTCGATATGGCTGTAAGAGGAAATCTTATTATCTTTTGTATGGGTCACAACGTTAAGCGTTGCCTTAACGGTCTGCAGGCCTGCTTTGGTACGATCAAAACCCGGTGCCTGGATGCTGGACGCATTGAGATCAATGTCGGACAGTGTCAGCGTCGGATTCTTTTCAATGAATTCCTGAATCATCTCTTTCTTGAGCGTATAGAGAGGATTCTCATCATTGCTGTTCAGTTCATATATTTCGCTCTGCGTACTGCTGGAGTTATCTGCGTAAATCTGTGTCGGTGCACCAGCCCATAAAGTAAAAGCGGCCGATACAGGAAGCAGGATGCCTGCCAGTATTCTTCTCCCTGGTATTTTCTGCATAATTCTATTTATAAGTAAAAAAAGCAGATCGCACAACCAAATCCGGGGAAATCACATTTTTATCCCATAACATTTCACATAGTTACGACATAAATATATTTGTGTCGTAACTATTGCCCGGGAAATGCGTGATTCCAGGAAAATGGTGCAATTCTGCTTAAGATTACGCTGTGATTCAGCCTAAACGGTGGACCTGCATATTGCCGTTATACAGGCTGTACATACTGCAGACCGCAACGCCGCTGGAAGGATTCAGGGCGTTAACGATCATGCCGTTGCCGATGCAGAGGGCAGCGTGTCCGTTATAGGTGACAAGATCACCAGGCTGAGCTTCTGATGCCGGTACCTGGGTGCCGCAGGCAGACTGGGCTTCAGCGGTACGAGGCAGAGAGATGCCGAACTGGGCAAAGACATACTGGGTGAAACCGGAGCAGTCAAAGCCGGCCGGTGATGTGCCGCCGTATACATACGGGGAACCAACAAGCGTTAAAGCATAGTCGGCGATAGCACTGCCGGTAGAAGCACTGATCCCGCCGGTATAGCCGGAAACAGCACTGCCTGCAGCAGCGGCAGTCTGGGCCTGTGCCTGCGCCTGGGCAGCAGACTGTGCCGCGGCTTCTTCAGCCTGGCGGACTGCCTCTTCTTCCGCCGCTTTCTTCGCCGCTTCTTCGGCAGCCTTGGCTGCTTCTTCTTCAGCTCTGACGACTTCAGCTGGTTTTTTCACTGTTACCTTGTAGCTGGCGGAAGTAGTGCCCTGGGCACTGACAGCGGTAACTTTTACATCATAGGTGCCTTCCGTATTGACATCCACGTTGTCTGTTTCGGAAAGAACAGGCAGGGCGTTGCTGGCGGAAGAGACAAAGCCGATGTTGTCCGCATAGTTGAATGTGGAACCAAGATCAATCGTGATATTGTCGCTCTTTAAAACAAGCTGCGGGGCATCAGAAGCGGTGATGTTGATTTCCGCATTCTCGGTTTCACTCAGTGTATAGGCTGATTTCTTTGTGCCGTCTTCATTCTGTACGACAACACTGACCTGAATCGCGGCAGGCTGCAGACCGGTTTTGGTCCAGTCCAGCGTGGAAGTGGAAATGGAGGAGGCATCAACGTTGATCTCTTCCATCTTCAGGTCTCCACTCTTTTCCGCATACTTCTCGAGAACCTCCTGCTTCAGAGTGGCAAGCGGGGACGGGTCGTTCCTTTCAATCGTGTATACAGATACCTCGCTCGTATCTGCTGTCTGTGTGTTGTCAGCGTATACCGGCATACTGTTCATGAGCGGTACGCATAATACCGTGATGACAGCCGCAGCTGCACTGACTGTGTTTCTCATCTGTGTTGTTTTCAGCATAGTTCAAACCTAACCACGAAAACTTCGATTTTCCAACAAAAAGAAACGAATTCACATGCCAGTCACACATTCAGGACATGAAAATGCGACAAATAGATAAAATTGACGTGATGTAAAAATGTAATTTCTGAAGCTGAAAAAATGTGCTTCAATACTGCATTTTTCTGATATTTACATGCAGGAATGGCACTCAAAACGGCCTTGACAGGACACAGAAAACACTCTCATTTATCAAGCGGAATGGGCTACAATAGGCGCATGAAAACAGTCATACAGAGAGTCAGTGAAGCCAGTGTCACCATTGATGGAAAGGTGCACGGGGCGATTGAAAAAGGCTATATGATCCTGGTGGGGTTCTGTGACAGCGATGATGAAAATACCGTCAGAGTGATGGGAGATAAGATCGCCAAGCTCAGAATTTTCGAGGATGAAAACGGAAAAATGAATCTGAGTCTGTCCCAGGTAAACGGGGCGGTTCTTTCCATCTCACAGTTCACGCTGTACGCGGATACGGCTAAGGGCAACCGGCCTTCCTTTACTGGTGCCGGCAGTCCTGAACATGCCTCCAAGCTTTATATTTACTTCAACAGGTATATGAGAAGTCTTGGCTTTCAGGTGGAAGAAGGAATTTTCGGGGCAGATATGAAAGTGCGCTTATTGAACGATGGGCCGGTGACGATCCTGCTCGATTCAAAGGACATGAAGAAAGCAAATCATGTATAATGGAGCGGTATGACCTGTGATTACAGTGACAGGCTGTTATATGGCAGCCGGCTGTCTGCTGAAATCAAGCAGCAGCTCCATGAAAAGGTGAAAAAGTACATGCAGGCAGGATACAGGGTGCCGCATCTGGATACGATTGTGGTCGGGGATGATCCTGCCAGCATGTCCTATATCAGGGGCAAGCGCAAGGCATGTGAAGTTGTCGGTATTGAAAATGCCGTACATCATCTGCCTGGTTCTGCCAGCCAGGAAGAGCTGGAGGATGTGATTCATTGCTGCAATGAGAATGAAAACAGCGATGGTATTCTCTTACAGATGCCGCTGCCGTCCCAGCTTGATGCAAACCACGCCATCCTGATGCTGGATGTCAATAAGGATGTGGATGGCCTACATCCGCTCAATGTCGGCCGGCTCTACGCTGGTGAACCATGCTTTGCCCCCTGTACGCCCGTCGGCATCATTTCGATTCTGGATGCCATGGGCGTGAGAATTGAAGGCGCAAGAGCTGTAGTTGTGGGCCGCAGCCGTCTGGTTGGCAACCCGGTGGCCAGACTTCTGCAGGATCGCAACGCGACCGTCACCATATGTCACTCTAAGACTGTAGACCTGCGTTCCATTACAAGGGAAGCGGATATACTGGTGGCAGCAGTAGGAAAGACAAAGATGTTTGACCATACATATATAAAGGAAGGGGCATACGTTGTGGATGTCGGCATCAACCGCATGGCAGATGGACATCTGTGCGGAGATGTGGATACGGAAGATGTGCTTCCTTATGTTAATAAGGTAACGCCGGTGCCGAAGGGGGTCGGTCCGATGACCATCTGTGCCCTGATGCTGAATACGATTCATTCTTATGAAATGAGGTTAGGTCTATGAATGTAGAGTATAATTTGAACGATATCGTGGAAATGAAGAAACCCCATCCATGTAAAAAGGCAAAGACATGGAAGATCATCCGTGTCGGTGCTGATATCAAAATCAAGTGTGAGGGATGCGGGGCAGTTGTCATGTTTCCGCGTCATGAATTTGAAAAGAAGCTGAAGAAAGTAGTACAGCATAACGAGAGTGAGGAAGAGAAGTAAATGGCTTTAACAGCAGGTATTGTAGGACTGCCTAACGTAGGCAAATCAACATTGTTCAATGCCATCACCAATTCACAGGTGCTGGCGGAAAACTATCCGTTTGCGACCATCAGCCCTAATGTGGGGGTGGTTGAAGTGCCGGATCACAGAATGGATGACTTCGTAAAGATTTTTCATCCGAAGAAGACGATTTATACAACCTTTGAATTTACTGATATTGCCGGTCTTGTCAAAGGTGCTTCCAAGGGTGAAGGTCTTGGCAACCAGTTTCTGGCCAATATCAGACAGACCGATGCCATTGTGCATGTGGTCAGATGCTTTGATGATGAGAACATTGAACACGTGGAAGGCAGTGTGGATCCGTTAAGAGATATTGATGAAATCAATATGGAACTGTGTCTGGCTGATCTGGATACGGTAAACAACCGTATTTCCAAGGTTGTAAAGAAGGCCCAGACAAAGGATAAGGAAGCCATGAAGGAAATGGCTACACTCGACAAGTGTAAAGCTGCTCTGGAAGAAGGCAGACCGGTACGTCTGCTGGATCTGGATGACGATGATAAGCTTGCCATTAAGAACTATGGCTTATTAACTGCCAAGCCGGTGATCTATGTTGCCAACATGAGTGATGAAGAAATCGCTGATCCCGCTTCCAACCATTATTACAATGATGTAAAGAAGTTTGCGGCCAGTGAGAACAGTGAATGCATTGCCATCTGTGCCAAGATGGAAGAAGAACTGTCCGGTCTCGATAAGGAAGAAAAGAAAGCCTTCCTGGATGATCTCGGCATTGAGCAGTCAGGTCTCGATCAGATTATTCAGGCTGCCTATCATCTGCTTGGCTTGAGAACATTCTTCACGGTTGGTGAACCGGAGTGCCGTGCCTGGACATTCCATGAAGGCATGAAAGCACCGCAGTGTGCCGGCATCATTCACTCTGACTTTGAAAGAGGTTTTATCAGAGCTGAGATCTACGGCTATGAAGATCTGATGGAATACGGTACGGAGCAGGCCCTTAAGGAACATGGCAAGCTCAGAGTGGAAGGCAAAGACTACCTGATGCAGGATGGCGATGTTGTCTTCTTCCGTTTCAACGTCTGATTGACACCTGTGAAAGGAAAATACGAATCACGGAATCTGTGTTTTGAAGTACTCTCTCTTTGTGATAAACTGAACATAGATTAGACAGGAGGTAATGGTGATGAAACTGATCCTTGCGATTGTATCAAACGATGACGCTTCTGCGGTTTCTTCAGCTTTGACTAAGAATAATTTCTATATGACACGTCTGGCAACCACGGGCGGTTTTCTGAGAGCAGGCAATACCACAATTATTGTCGGTACAGAAGATGATCTGGTGGATAAGTGCATTGATGTGATCGGTTCTGAGGCAAAGAGAAGAACAGAGATTGTTCCTTCCACAGCCAGTTATGATATCGGCCGCTATGCTTCATTCCCGGTCGAAGTTCAGATCGGCGGTGCTACCATCTTCGTATTGGATGTAGCCCAGTTCAAGAAACTCTGAAGACAGGAAAAGCTCAGCTGTTTCAGCTGAGCTTTCTTTCTGAGATATGAGTCTACAAATGTAAAGTAAATGGCATTATGGCTGATTCAGTGCTTCTAAACACTTTCCTTTGCAAATAATGAGGCGATTTCTTCATCTGTTGTCTTAAATGTTTCACGCAGAAAAGACTGCACATCACTGGGACTCATGCCTTTCTTCCTTAAGGAAGTGTAAGCAGAATCAATTTCCCTTAACCTTTCTTCATTCATTCCTTTCATTTTTGCTTCTTCAGAAACTATATCGATCAATTCCTGTAATGTTGCCATATTATTTTCTCCATGTGTGAGACAGATAAACAGCTGCTGCTCAGAACTGACTCAGACTTCCGCCCTTCATCAGGATATCTATTTCTTCATCCGTTGCTCTGAAGGCTTCACGCAGAACAGACTGCACATCACTGGGACTCATGCCTTTCTTCCTTAAGGAAGTATAAACAGAATCAAGGCTTCTTAACCTTTCTTCATTCATTCCCTCAAGTCTCGCTTCTTCGGAAGCGATATCGATCTTTTCCTGTAATGTCATATATGCTTTTCTAACCTCCGGATCTTCTCTGATTTCCTCTACCTGGGCATGGATTTCTTCTGTCAGGCTGTCGACAGGTTCTTCATTTTCAAAGTATGAAAGCAGATTGCCAAGTTTGGAATCTTCTTTCGCTGTTGTGTTCAAATATATTGTAGTTTGTTTGTTCCCTGAGTTGAATGCATTTCTATTAGATCTGATCATTCCCGCATCAACATACTTTGCGTCTCCTCTGTGGAATGGATCAAATGTGCAGATGAAGATGACAATGGATTCCCCCAGTTTTCTATAGTCATCTCCCGATGCCAGCATGGATACATCCATCAGAGAATGATAATAGCGGGCACGCATTTCAAT
>JALCHG010000016.1:0-34731 GCA_022644565.1 Solobacterium sp.
CAAGCTTTAAGGAAAGGAACCAGGTAAAGAAAGATGAAAGGTATCTTAGGAAGAAAGCTGGGTATGACTCAGGTCTTCACCATCGATGGAACACTGATTCCTGTGACTGTCATCGATGTGAAGCCTAATGTTGTGCTTCAGAAAAAAACAGTAGAAACCGATGGCTATGAAGCCATTCAGCTGGGTTATGAAGATGTAAAGGAACACCGTTCCAACAAGCCGTCCATCGGCCATGCCAAGAAGGCTGGAACAGCTCCCAAGAAGTACATCAGAGAAATCAGAGCTGATGAAATGATGAACCTGAACCCGGGCGATGTCGTTAAAGCTGACCTGTTCAAGGCCGGTGATGTCGTAGATGTTCAGGGCACATCCAAAGGTCATGGCTACAGCGGCACAATCGTTCGTAACAATGCGAGCAGAGGCCCGATGAGCCATGGCTCCGGTCATCACAGACATATCGGTTCCCTCGCTACCAACGGCCGTAACAACGGTGTTGTCAACAAGGGCACAGTGATGCCGGGTCATGAAGGCTGCTATACAACAACCAACCAGAACCTGACAGTTGTCAAGGTTGATGCGGATGAGGGCTATATCCTGGTCAAGGGCAACGTTCCCGGACCGAAGAAGGGCTTAGTCATGATCCACACAACTGTCAAGCCGGTTAAGGAAGTTGCAGTTGAAGAGCTGATCTCCTATGCAGGCGGCGATGTTAAGGAAGAGCTCAACAAGGTTGAGTCCACAATCAACGCCGAGCTTGCCGAGGAAGAAAAGGCAAGACAGGCTGCTGAAGAGGCCAAGAAGAAAGCCGCAAGCGCAGCCCGGAAAGGTAAGTAAGGAGGATCACAATGGCACAGATTGATGTTTACAATCAGAACGCCGAGGTAGTCAAGCAGGTTGAGCTGAACGATGCAGTATTTGCTATCGAGCCGAACCAGCAGGCGATCTACGATGCAGTTCTGACATATCTGGCAGGTCTTCGTCAGGGCACACATTCCACCAAGACAAGACACTTCGTATCCGGATCCGGCAAGAAGCCGTTCCGTCAGAAGGGCACAGGCCGTGCCCGTCAAGGTTCCACGAGAGCTACTCAGTGGAGACATGGTGCGATCGCTTTCGGACCGCATCCGAGAAAGTACAACCTCAAGATGAACCGCAAGGTCAGAAGACTGGCTTATCGTTCTGCTCTGTCTGAAAAGAACGCTGAGAAGAATCTGACTGTCATCGAGAATCTCAGCTTTGATGAGATGAAGACAAAGAAAGCTGTTGAACTGCTGAAGAAGTTCGGCTTCGACAGAAAGACACTGTTTGTTGCGGATCCTTCTGAAGATGTTGAAAACGCATATGTATCCATGCGCAACATCCCGAACGCTGCTCTTGTCACTGTTCCTCAGCTGAATGTCTATGACATCGCCAACGCTGACAAGATCGTGTTCACAGAAGCAGCCGCTGCAACTGCAGGGGAGGTATTTGCAGAATGAACGCACGTGACATTATCAGAAGACCGATCGTTACCGAGAAGTCAGACACTGTGAAAGACAGCAACTGGATCGTCTTCGAAGTAGCAAAAACTGCCAACAAGATCTCCGTTGCCCAGGCTGTCCGTGAGATCTACGGCATCAGACCGGTAGCTGTTAACATCGTTAACACAAAGCCGAAGACAAGAAGAGTCGGCCGTTATTCCGGCAAGACAAGAGCCATCAAGAAGGCTTATGTCAAGCTGCCGGAAGGACAGAGCATCGACATCTACAACTCAGAAAACTGAGTTAAGGAATCAAATATCGGAGGAATTCGCTATCTCCGGAAAACTGCGAAAGGAAAAAGAAAGAAATGCCTATTATCAAGTATAAGCCGACCAGTGCCGGCCGCAGAAACATGTCAACTCTGGACAACCGTGCCAGACTGACTAAGGGTGCAACCCCTGAACGTTCTCTGTTAGCGCCGAAGAAGAGCAAGGGCGGCAGAAACAATAACGGACGCATCACAACCCGTCATCAGGGCGGCGGCGTCAAGCAGAAGTACAGAATCGTCGATTTCAGACGTAACAAGGACAACGTCCCCGGCAAAGTTGCTTCCATTGAATACGATCCGAACAGAACAGCAAACATTGCTCTGATCAATTACGCTGATGGTGAAAAGCGCTACATCATCTGCCCTGCAGATCTGAATGTAGGCGATACAATCGTTTCCGGTGAAGCTGTCGATATCAAGGTCGGCAACGCCATGGAAATGAAGAACATCCCTGAAGGTACATTCGTTCACAACATCGAGATGCTCCCGGGCAAGGGCGGCCAGATGGCAAGAGCTGCCGGCTCCTATGCTCAGATCCTCGGTTTTGAAGGAAAGTATGTCATCCTTCGTCTCATGAGCGGTGAAGTCCGCAAGGTTCCGGCTAACTGCCGCGCTACTGTTGGTACAGTCGGCAACGCTGACTGGAACCTGGTCAACTTAGGCAAGGCCGGCCGCAACAGATGGAGAGGTATCCGTCCGACAGTTCGTGGTTCAGCCATGAACCCTGTCGATCACCCGCATGGTGGTGGTGAAGGTAAGGCTCCTGTAGGCCGTAAGTCTCCTATGACACCTTGGGGCAAGAAAGCTATGGGTGTTAAGACACGCAATCCTAAGAAGAAGAGCAACGATCTGATCGTCAGAAGACGCAACGGAAAATAAGCTGAAAGGAGAATAGAAGATGTCAAGAAGCATTAAGAAGGGCCCGTTCTGTGATGCTTACCTCCTCAAGAAGGTAGAAGAACAGAACAAGGCAAACAAAAAAGAAGTCATCAAGACATGGTCCCGCCGTTCAACGATTTTCCCGAGCTTCGTGGAACATACATTCGCTGTCTATAACGGCAAGGAACACGTTCCGGTCTATGTAACAGAAGACATGGTCGGTCATAAACTCGGTGAGTTCGTTCCGACCAGAAAGTTCAGCGGTCACGGCAGTGACAAGGCAGCATAAGGAGAAGGTAAGAACATGGATGTAAAGTCAACAGCAAAGACTGTCCGCGTTACCCCGCGCAAGGCCAGACTGGTTCTGGATCTTGTCAGAGGCAAGAGCGTGGACGAGGCCCTGGCAATCCTGGAGTTCACTCCGAACAAGGCTGCCGAGGCAGTATACAAGGTCGTTAAAACAGCAGCTGCTGATGCGACCAACAATTTCCAGCTGAATTATGAACAGCTGTATGTCAAAGCCTGCTACGCAGACGAAGGCATCGTCATGAAGCGTTTCAAGGCAGCAGCCAAAGGAAACGCTCATCCGAGAATGAAGAGAACAAGCCACATTACAGTTGTGGTTTCTGATGAGAGATAAGGGAGGAAGATCAAGAGTATGGGACAGAAAGTAAGTCCGATCGGCATGCGTGTCGGTGTCATCCGTGACTGGAACTCCAGATGGTATGCAGAAAAGAAAGACTTCAGCGATCTTCTGAACGAAGACGTTAGAATCAGAAATTATCTGGAAAAGAATCTCAAGGATGCTTACATTTCCAGAATTGAGATTGAAAGACCCGGCAAGAAGGATGTCAAGGTAATCATCCGCTGTGCCAGACCGGGTGCTGTCATCGGCAAGTCCGAGGATGGCAAGGCTGAAAAGATGGAAGCCACAAAGAAGGCGGTTGCCAAGATTGCCGGCGGCAAGAGTGTCAAAATTGATGTCATTCAGGTTGCCAATCCGGATCTGGATGCTCGTCTGGTTGCCCGCAAGATCTGCGAACAGCTGGAAAACCGTCAGTCCTTCCGTGTAACACAGAAGAAGGCAATTCAGCAGACCATGCGTTCTGGTGCCAAGGGCATCAAGACACTGTGCAAGGGCCGCTTAGGCGGTGCTGAAATCGCCCGTCAGGAAGGCTATGCAAAGGGTGTCGTTCCGCTGCATACACTGCGTTCCGATATCGACTATGCCTGCGAAGAAGCACACACAACATACGGCAAACTGGGCGTTAAGGTCTGGATCTGCCGCGGTGAAGTGATGCCGGGTGAAATGGTCAAGGAACCGGAAGCACCGAAGAATTCTCTGCGCAATGACAGAAGAAACGGCCGCAGAAACAACAGACGTTTCAACAGCCGCCGCAATAACGCTGAGAACAACACAGCTGCTGCAGCACCTGCAAAGACTGCTGCTCAGCCTGCCGAAGGAGGTAATAACTGATTATGTTAATGCCTAAGAGAGTAAAGTGGAGAAGACCGCATCGTCTCTCCTATGAAGGACGCGCCAAGGCCGGCCGTGAATTAGCATTCGGCGATTACGGTCTGGTTGCGGACGAAGGCGCTTATGTAAGCAGCGCGCAGCTCGAGGCTGCCCGTGTAGCCATGACACGTTATATGAACCGTGGCGGTCAGGTCTGGATCCGTATCTTCCCGCAGCTTGCTAAAACCAAGAAGCCTCTGGAAGTACGTATGGGATCTGGTAAAGGTGCTCCGGATCACTGGGTTGCAGTGGTTCAGCAGGGCAGAATCATGTTTGAAGTCGGCGGTGTCGATGAGGCAACTGCCAGAGAAGCACTGCGTCTTGCGGCCAACAAGCTTGGCGTAAGAACACGCTTCATTAAGAAGGGCCAGGAGGTACGCTAAGTCATGAATGTGAAAGAAATCAGAGACCTGAGCGATGATGAACTCAAGGAAGAAGTCACATCCCTGAAAGAAGAACTCTATAACCTGCGTTTCCAGCAGGCTACGGGCGCACTGGAAAATCCTGCCCGCATCAAAGACATCAGAAAAACAATTGCACGTATCTATACTGTTATGACAGAACGTGCTGCTGCTAACAAATAAAGGAGGGCATGAAAATGGCAGAAAGAAACGCGAGAAAAGTCCTGCGCGGAACAGTCGTGTCCGACAAGATGGACAAGACAATCGTCGTTGAGATCAATACACAGAAGCGCCATCCTTTATATGGCAGACATGTAAAGTTCACAACACGTTTCAAGGCGCATGATGAGAACAATGAAGCACATGTCGGTGATGTTGTTGAAGTGATGGAGACAAGACCTCTGTCCAAGGACAAGCATTACAGACTGGTCAAGGTTGTTCAGAAAGCAGTAGTTCTTTAATAGGAGGCAAGGTTAGATGATTCAGAATGAAACCAGACTGCATGTTGCAGACAATACCGGTGCCAAGGAACTGCTTGTAATCAGATGCCTTGGAGGCTCTAAGAGAAAGAGAGCTAACATCGGCGACATTGTCGTCTGTGCAGTAAAGCACGCTGCTCCTAATGGAACAGTTAAGGAAGGTCAGGTTGTCAAGGCAGTTATCGTTCGTACTGTCTATGGCGTCCGTCGTGAAAACGGCAGCTACATCAAGTTTGATGACAACGCTGCTGTCATTATCAAGGAAGACAATACTCCGACAGGTACACGTATCTTCGGACCGGTAGCACGTGAAATCCGTGATGCAGGTTTCATGAAGATCGTATCCCTGGCACCGGAAGTACTTTAAGGAGGAGCCACAATGAAAATCAAGACAGGTGATGAAGTCAAGGTGATCAGCGGCCATTACAAGGGAACAGTCGGTACTGTCAAGGCCGTATTCCCGGAAGAGCATAAGGTCATTGTTGAAGGTGTCAACATGGTCAAGAAGGCTCTGAAGCCGTCCCAGGCAAATCCGGAAGGCGGCATTGTCGAAAAGGAAGCCAAGATTGATGTTTCCAACGTCATGGCTTACGACAAGAAAGCAAAGGCTGCCAGCCGTATCGGCATCAAGTTCGATGAGAACGGCAATAAGCAGAGATATTACAAGAAGTCCGGCACAGTCGTGAAGGAGGAGAAGAAGTAATGAACCGTCTCGAACAGAAATATGTTGAAACAGTTAAGCCTTCACTGATGAAAGAATTCGGCTACAAGTCCGTTATGGAAGCGCCGAAGCTGGAAAAGGTTGTCCTCAACATGGGTGTCGGCGACGCGATCGTCAACCCGAAGCTGCTGGATGAAGCAGTTGAGGAAATGACCCTTATTTCCGGTCAGAAGCCGGTTATCACAAAGGCCAAGAAGTCCATCGCTAACTTCAAGCTTCGTGAAGGAATGAGCATCGGCTGCAAAGTCACTCTCCGCGGTGAGAGAATGTATGAATTCCTTGACAAGCTCTTCAACATTGACCTGCCGCGTGTCAGAGATTTCCACGGCGTCAGCGGAACAGCATTCGACGGCAGAGGCAACTATACTCTGGGCGTTAAGGAACAGCTGATCTTCCCTGAAATTAACTACGATAAGGTCAACAAGGTCAGAGGTCTGGATGTTGTCATTGTTACAACTGCCAAGACCAACAAAGAAGCATACGCGCTGCTGAAGGAACTCGGCATGCCGTTTGAGAAGTAAGAAGGAGAACGAAATGGCAAAGAAATCTCAGAAAGTAAGACAGGCACGTCCTGCTAAGTTCTCTACACGTGAATATACACGCTGCCGGATCTGCGGACGTCCTCATTCTGTCATCCGTAAGTACGGCATCTGCAGAATCTGTTTCAGAGAACTGGCTTACAAGGGCCAGATCCCTGGTGTACGCAAGGCCAGCTGGTAAGGAGGTAACGTTAAGATGAATATGACAGATCCGATTGCGGACATGCTCACCAGAATCCGTAATGGCGTTCAGGCACGCATGGAGACCGTTGACGTAGCTCCTTACAGCAGAGTTAAGGCTGAAATTGCCCGTATTCTGAAGGCTGAAGGCTACATCGAAAACTATGCCGTTGAGGGCGAGGGCATTGAAAAGAAAATCGTCGTCACGCTGAAGTATGCACACGGCCAGAGTGTCATCAGCGGAATCAAGCGTATTTCCAAGCCGGGTTTACGTGTTTATGCCAAGGGCGATGAAGTACCGAAGGTACTGAATGGCTTAGGCACAGCAATCATCTCCACTTCAAATGGCATGATGACTGACAGAGATGCACGCAAGCAGCATATCGGCGGCGAAGTTGTCGCTTATATCTGGTAATTACAGGAAAGGATAAAAAATGTCACGTATCGGAAATAAGGCGATTACCATTCCGGCCGGCGTTGAAGTCAGCGTCGCGGACGGCAATGAGGTGACTGTTAAGGGACCCAAGGGAACCCTGACCAGAAAATTCTCCCCGCTGATGGTAATCGAAATCAACGAAAATGTTCTGACGGTAAAACGTCCTAATGAAGAAAAGCACACAAAGCAGCTTCATGGCACAACACGTGCTCTGATTGCCACCATGATTGAAGGTGTCTCCAAAGGCTATGCCAAGACACTGAAGATCGTAGGTATCGGTTACAGAGCTGCCTTAGCCGGCAGCAAGCTGACCCTGAACGTCGGCTTCTCTCACCCGGTTGACTTCACAGTTCCGGAAGGACTGGAAGTCAAGGTACCGGATGCCAATACCATCCAGATCAGCGGTATCGACAAGCAGCTTGTCGGTCAGTTCGCTGCTGTTGTCAGATCCATTAAGAAGCCTGAACCTTACCATGGAAAGGGTATCCTCTATGAGGGAGAACATATCCGCCGTAAGGAAGGCAAGACAGCTGCGGCTAAGAAGTAAGGGAAGGAGAGAGATATATGCTGAATAAGACAAAGAAGAATGAAGAACGTATCCGCCGTCATAAGCGTGTACGCAGAGTAGTCAGCGGTACTCCCGACTGCCCTAGACTGAACGTATTCCGTTCCAATGCGCACATCTATGCTCAGGTCATTGATGACACCAAGGGTGTCACACTGTGCTCTGCCAGCTCCAAGGATCTCAAGCTGGAGAACGGCGGCAATGTTGAAGCAGCCAAGCAGGTTGGTACAGCAATTGCTGAAAAGTGCAAGGCACTGAACATCGAATCTGTCCGTTTCGACAGAGGCGGTTATGTATATCACGGAAGAGTCCAGGCACTGGCTGATGCGGCCAGAGAAGCCGGACTGAAGTTCTGATGGAAGGGAGAAAAGAAATGCCTACTGAAAATACAACAGAGCAGCGTCCGAATAACAACGGCGGCCGTTTCGAAAGAGGTAACAACAACCGCGGCGGTCGCAGACAGTTCTCCCGTAAGCGTGAACCGAAAGAATTCGAAGATGTAGTAGTTTCCATCAACCGTGTATCCAAGACTGTCAAGGGCGGCCGCAGAATGCGTTTTGCCGCACTGGTAGTTGTCGGTGATAAGAAGGGCAGAATCGGCTTCGGCATGGGTAAAGCTGCTGAAGTACCGGATGCGATCAGAAAAGCAAATGAAGCAGCTGTAAAGAATGTCTTCAGAGTCAGCCTGGTTGATGACAATAGAACTGTTCCGCATGCAGCCAAGGGTGTACATGGTGCATCTACGGTATATCTGCAGCCTGCTGCTCCTGGTACTGGTGTTATTGCCGGCGGTGCAGTAAGATCTATTCTGGAACTGGCTGGTGTATCTGATGTCCTGTCCAAGGTCATCGGCAGCCGTACTTCCGTTAACGTCGTTTACGCGACTCTCGATGCTCTCAAGCAGATGCATACTGTTGAAGATGTTGCCAAGCTGAGAGATAAGAAGGTCTCGGAAATTCGCTGAGGAGGACATTCGGATGAAATTAAATGAAATGAAAGCTAATGAGGGTGCTCGTTCCGTTTCCAAGAGAATCGGAAGAGGCCTCGGCAGCGGTTTAGGCAAGACAAGCGGTAAGGGTCAGAAAGGTCAGAACTCCAGATCCGGCGGCGGTGTAGCCATCGGTTTTGAAGGCGGCCAGACACCTTACTTCAAGAGAATGCCTAAGAGAGGCTTCACGAACTTCACACGCAAGGAATATGCCGTTGTGAATGTTGAAAGCCTGAATAAGTTTGAAGATGGTGCAACAGTTGATTACGAAGCATTGAAGGCTGCAGGACTGGTCAAGAAGCATCTTGACGGCGTCAAGGTCCTCGGCAATGGAAAGCTTGAAAAGAAACTGACCGTCAAAGCTGAGAAGTTCTCTAAGACTGCTCAGAAGAGTATTGAAGAGGCGGGCGGAACAGCAGAGGTGCTCTGATCATGGGGCATACGTTCGCCAGCATGTTCAAGAACAAGGAGATCCGCAATAAGATCTTCTTCACTCTTGCCATGCTGCTGATCTATCGTGTTGGAGCCTCTATTCCGGTACCTGGTGTTGATTCCAAGGCACTGGCGTCTCAGATCGGTGAAAACTCAATACTCAACATGATGAATCTGCTGGGCGGCGGTGCGCTGGAAAGACTATCCATCTTCTCAATGGGCGTCACACCATACATCACTTCCAGTATCATCATTCAGCTTCTCTCCATGGATGTCATTCCGTCATTAACGGAATGGGCCAAGTCAGGACAGACGGGCCGTGAGAAGATTGAAAAAACTACCCGTTACTTCGCTGTGATTCTGGCATTTGTTCAGGCATATTCACTGGTATACAGCTTTGATAAGCAGTATGCCGTCCTGGCAAATTCCAGTCTGGCAACGTATCTGTATACAGCTACGATTCTCTGTGCCGGTGCGGCGTTCCTTCTGTGGATCGGCGACCGTATCTCCATGAAGGGAATCGGCAACGGTATCTCCATTATTATTTTCGCCGGTATTGTTTCCAATATGCCGACACAGTTCACAGAAGTGTATAATAGCCTTGTAGGTGGGTCCAGTAACGGAGAAATCTTCAATGGTGTATTACAATTTGTAATTTACTGTGCGGTTTATCTTGCAATTATTATCTTTGTTGTTATTATGGAAACGGCTGTTCGTAAAATTCCGATTCAGTATACGAACAGCATCAGCAATCGCGGCAGAAATGATGTAACGTACTTACCGTTAAAGATCAACAGTGCTTCGGTTATCCCGGTCATCTTTGCTTCGTCAATCATGACGGCACCGCAGATTATCATCAGCTTCTTCAATACAAGTCTGTATAACAAGCTGCAGAATTATCTGTCTCTGTCCAAGCCGTTCGGTCTTTGTCTGTACGCAGTGCTGACGATTCTCTTTACGTTCTTCTACACAGACCTGCAGATGAATCCGGATGAAGTCGCAGACAATCTCAGAAAGTCTGATGCTTATATTCCTGGTATTCGTCCGGGTGCTGATACAAAGAAGTACCTGCATAAGGTTCTCAACCGTATCACTGTTTTAGGTGCTCTGGGACTGACTCTGGTAGCCGTGCTGCCATACATTCTGCCGATGTTCACATCTATTCCTTCCAATACTGGTATTGGCGGAACAGGTATCATCATCGTTGTCGGCGTCGCCATGGAAACGATCGGACAGATCAAAGGCCAGCTGACACAGAAGGAGTATCACGGTTTCCTGAACTAAAGGAGGACGTATATGAACATTCTTATCATGGGGCCTGCTGGAGCTGGAAAAGGCACAATGTCTGATCTGATTCTGCAGGCGTACGACATCCCGCACATTTCTACCGGTGATATGCTCCGGGAGAATGTCGCTAATGGCACTGAGCTGGGTAAAGAAGCCAAATCCTATATGGACGCCGGTAAGCTTGTCCCGGACGATGTGATTAATGCCATGGTGGAAAAGAGGCTGCAGGAGCCTGATTGTCAGAAGGGCTATCTCCTGGATGGCTTCCCCCGTACTCTTGTACAGGCGAAGGCATTTGAAGAGATTGCTGCCAAGATCGGCAAGCCTGTTGAGGCTGTGCTGGCATTGGAAGTTGACTTTGAAATCCTGAAGGAGCGTGTGACAGGACGCCGCGTATGTCCGAAGTGCGGTGCGATCTATCACATCAAAAACTTCCCGCCGAAAGTGGAAGGTGTCTGTGACAAGTGCGGCAGCCCACTCAAGCAGAGAGCTGACGATACTGTTGAGAAACTGACCCAGCGGATGAAGGAATACGACGCTTCAACCAAGCCGGTCATCGACTTCTATGATGAAAAAGGAGTGGTAACACATCTTGACGCATCACAGAAACCTGATGTAGTATTCGGACGCATCAAAGAAGCTTTAGCTAAGATTGATTAACTGACAGAAAGGAAAGGAAGCCAGTCTTCCTTTCCTCTGTCTTGTCTTTTCTAAGGCACACGAAGAAGGTACGTAAGGACAGATCCGTCCCACGTTCCTGGTAAAATCTACATGCACAGCCATGTGCATTTTAACAGGCAGGATATGTCATCCTTCTTCACTTGTTTCTAAGACGTGGGTAATTTGATTCAGGAGGAACTGAAGATGAAAGTAAGACCTAGCGTCAAACCTATTTGTGACAAGTGCAGAGTCATCAAGCGCAAGGGCGTAGTGATGGTAATCTGCGAGAACCCGAAGCATAAGCAGAGACAGGGTTAATTTGGAGGAAAATTAGAAGAATATGGCACGTTTTGCTGGTGTAGATATTCCGAACAACAAACAGGTCGGAATTTCCTTAACCTATATCTATGGCATCGGCCGTACAACAGCCAAGAAGGTATGTGAGGCTGCCGGTGTTGACACAACGATCCGTGTAAAGGATCTGACCGAAGAGCAGGAGACAGCGCTCCGTCAGCAGATCGATAAGATCAAGACTGAGGGCGATCTGCGCCGTGAAGTTTCTCTGAACATCAAGAGACTCATGGAAATCGGTTCTTACAGAGGTCTGCGTCACAGAAGAAATCTGCCGGTACGCGGTCAGAGAACAAGAACTAACGCTCGTACAAGAAAAGGACCGCGTCGTACGGTTGCCAACAAGAAGAAGTAATTAGGAGGACATTGGAATGCCAACAAAGAAGAATACATCTGCGGCTAAGACTCGTAAAAAGAAGATCCGCAGAAATGTGGCGAAGGGTGTCGCTCACATTCATTCAACATTCAATAACACGATTGTTACAATCGCTGATGAAGCTGGAAATGTTGTCTCCTGGAGCTCCGCTGGTGCTTTAGGATATAAGGGTTCCCGTAAATCTACACCTTATGTTGCTCAGCTGTGTGCTGAAGCTGCCGGCAAGGCTGCTGTTCAGCAGGGCATGAAGACAGTTGAAGTCAACGTTAAAGGACCTGGTCCGGGCCGTGAGGCTGCTGTAAGATCCTTACAGACAGCTGGTCTTACCATCACAGCCATCAACGACGTGACGCCGATCCCGCATAACGGATGCCGTCCGCCTAAGAGACCTCGTGGATAATTAAAAAAATAGGAGGATAATGCATGCAAAAGTTTGAACGGCCCAATTTTGAAGTTCAGGAATCTGACGAAACGGAAAATTTCGGAAGATTTGTTCTTTCCCCGCTTGAGAGAGGTTTTGGAACGACAATCGGGAACGCTCTGCGCAGGGTCCTGCTGTCCTCCCTCCCGGGTGCTGCCGTCTTCTGCATTAAGGTTGATGGTGTCTACCATGAGTTCACAACCATTCCGGGTGTAAGAGAAGATGTTTCCATGATCATTCTGCAGATCAAGCAGCTGATCATGAAGATTCAGGACGATGATGAATATAAGCTTGAGATTTCTGCGGAAGGTCCCTGCACAGTAACTGCGGGCGACATCCACTGCCCGGCTGGTGTTGAGATTCTGAACAAGGATCTTGAAATCGCTCATGTCGAAGCTGGAAGCAGACTGGAAATGGAACTGAAGGCCAAGACCGGCCGCGGTTACGTTGCCGCTGATATCAACAAGCAGCAGAATGCCAGCAAGGGACAGGATATCGGTGCTGTCTATACAGACTCCATCTATACACCTGTTACCAAAGTAGCTTATACGGTTAATCCGACCCGTGTCGGTCAGGATGTTAAGTATGATGCCTTAACCATGGAAATTACAACCAATGGTTCCATCACACCGCGTAAGGCACTGGCAACGGCAGCTAAGATTCTGATCGACCACCTTGAGATTGTTGAGGCGGAAGATGAGAATGTCGCTACAAGTGACTCTGTTATTGATGAAGGCGGACAGGAAGTCGCACCGAAGGGTCAGGCAATGTTAATCGAAGACCTCGACCTCTCCGTACGTTCTTATAACTGTCTGAAGAGAGCTAACATCGCAACAGTAGATGAACTCACACAGAAGACCGAGGATGAAATGATGAAAGTCAGAAATCTCGGCAAGAAATCACTGAAAGAGGTAAAGGATAAGCTGGAGGCTCTCGGCCTGCACTTCAAATCCTTTGACTGATAGGAGGAACCAACATGTGGAATCGTAAGTTCGGCAGAAACGCTGACCATCGTAAGGCTATGCTCAGAAATATGGCTACTTCTGTTATTCTCTATGGCAAGGTAGAGACAACAGAAGCTAAGGCAAAGGATATGCGCAGTGTTGTTGATGAGCTGATTACTCTTGGCAAGAAGGGTGATCTGGCATCCCGCAGAAAAGCAGCTTCATACATCCGCAACGTAACGGATGAGAAGACAGGCAAGACTGCGCTGCAGAAGCTCTTCGACGAAGTCGCTCCCAAGTACGCTGACCGCAAAGGCGGATATACCCGCGTTGTGAAGACAGGCGTTCGTAAGGGTGATGCCGCTCCGATGGCTTACATCGAGCTTGTATAAGCAAATCATGAGACTGGGGGTTATATCCTCCAGCCTTTTTTGTAGATCGGGCAATTCATCACGGGTTTTCAAACCCGTGATGAATTGGCCCTGGCCGATGCATATTGTATAATATAAGCATGGAAAGGCACGATGAACTGCCATATCGTATGGGGAACAAAATACAGAAACAAAGTTCTCAATGGCAGCGTTGAAGCAGATCTGATAAAGCTGCTGTATGACATTGCAGACGAAAAAGGCTTTGCAATCAAGCATGTTGAGATCGGGTTGGATGATCATGTTCACATGCTAGTTTCGGCGCCCCCAAAGCTCTCTGTATCTACCATTGTCAAGTGCCTTAAAGGGACTTCTGCGTTTCGTCTCTTTCGAATGCATCCAGAGCTGAAAGCATATTACTGGAAGAAAGAAGACAGACATCTATGGTCGCCTTCCTACTTCGTCGAAAGCATTGGCACATCCAATGAACAGGCTGTTGCTAAATACATTGACGATCAGAGGAAAAAGGAGCGCATGCATGACAAAGATTAAGAAAGGATTTGTAATCCGCCTTTATCCGAATGATGAGCAGATGCACCAGATTCGCATGACTGCCGGATGCACAAGATGGCTGTATAACGAGATCATTGCCACGAATCACAAGCGCAGAAACATTGATCCGAATGCATCTTTGCTGTGCGGAAGAAAGCTGAATAATCTTCTTCCGCGTTTGAAAGAAGAACATCCGTGGCTGAAAGAAGTGGACTCCACTGCTCTCACCGGAGCGGTAGACAATATTACCAACGCTTATACGCGCTGGTTTTCTGGTCTTGGCAGAAAGCCGAAGTTTAAAAAACGCGGATCATATACGGACAGTTTTATTTCCAAATGCGTCAATGGAAATATTGCTGTGAATGACAGCCATCATATCCGTATTCCCAAACTTGGTGTGCTTTATTACAAATCCGGGAAGATGCCGCATGGCAGAATATGCTCTGTCACCGTAAGACTTCTGCCCAGTGGAAAGGTCAACGCTTCGGTGCTTTGCGAATATGAAGAAGAGGAAATGCCAAAAACAGGAAAAACAATTGGCATTGATCTTGGCTTGAAGGATCTCGCCATTCTTTCTGACGGCACTAAATATGAACTGCCAAGATGGGATAAGGAATCTGCAGAGCAGCTGCACTACTGGCAGCGTACTGCTTCAAGACGGCTTCTGAGAGCCAAAGAAGCCATGAAGAAGGACAGTACTCTGACGCTTACAGATTTCAGAAACTATCAGAAGGCCCGTCAGATGGTAGCAAAGGTACACGCACATATTGCAAGTCAGCGCAAAGACTATCTTGACAAGCTGACCACCGCGCTGGTCAGAGATTTTGACGTGATTGTTATTGAAAACCTGAAGCCAGGCAGAATGGCGCATAACCATAATCTGGCAAGCGCCATTCACAATGCGGGCTGGGGGATGTTTGCTGAAATGCTTGCTTATAAATGTGTGCCTTCTACGGCAAACGGCTGATCAAAATTGCCCCCGCTTATACCAGTCAGACATGTTCAGACTGCGGCACAGTCAACGGACGGCTTGGGTATAACGCATACGGGTGGCTGAAAGTGCGTGAATGGACATGTCCTGCATGCGGGGCACATCATGATCGCGACATCAATGCAGCGATTAACATTATGAATATCGGCATCTATGCAGCATAAAGCTGCATCAATACGGGGCTGGAACAGTCCCTGGTAAATAGCACAACCCTCCGGAAGCTGTATCACAAAGCTGCGCGGCTGGCGTTCCCAGAAGCACGCCTCTTTAGAGGCGGGTAGTTCACGTATGATAAGAAGGAATGAGAAAGGGAAATCTATGCCCAAAAGCAAATATGAAGACATTCTGAGAGATATTCAGGGAGATATCATATCCGGAAAATACAGGGCAGGTGATTATCTGCCTTCTGAAAATGAATATGCTCGCAAGTACGGCTGTACCAGGAATACAATCCGCCGGGCGCTGAATGTACTGTCGGAGGATGGTTTTGTTATTCCCCAGCATGGCAAGGGTGTACAGGTCATACCGAATGACTTTTCCAACCGCAATGTATTTACAGCAGGCGGCATTGAAAGCTTTGCGGAAGTAGCGAACCGTACCGGTATACCGGTTGTTACAAAAGTAATCAGTTTTGAAAAGAAGATCTGTGATCATACCACCAGCAATATGACAGGTTTTGATGAAGGATCTGAACTGTATGACATTGAAAGAGAACGGATTGTCAGCGGGAAGCGTATTATTCTGGACCATAACATTTTTCTGGCAGCTGAGACACCTGGGCTGACAGCTGAGATAGCGGAAAGGTCCATCTATCAGTACCTGGAGGACACGTTAGGTATGGTCATTACAACTTCCAGGCGTATGGTGACCGCCGAAAGAGCTGCCCGGAGAGATATGGAAACACTGGATCTGGGAACATATGACTTTGTCCTTGTAATCACGGGCCAGGTGTTCAATTCCAAAGGGATCATGTTTGAATATACCCAGTCCCGCAACCGTCCGGACAAGGCATGTTTCACTGAAACAGCGGTACGTAAGAGAAGGCACTGATATTACCGGGGAAATAGTTATGCCAGAAACCGATTATGAGCACAGTATTCTAAGCATTTCCAATGCTTTGAGAAGCCGTTTTGACCTGCCGGTCTATGCCCCGTATGATCCTGTCACAAAGCTGTGGGCAAAGCAGTACCGGTGTGTCATTACCGTGCTTGTCGATGCGATGGGAGCAGAACAGATCACCAGGAATCTGCGGGAAGACGCTTTTGTCAGGAAATATATGCTTTCTTCCTTTGATTCCGTCTATCCGCCGACCACGACTGCAGCTACCACCTCTTTTCTGAGCGGCCGCTATCCGGATGAAACCGGCTGGCTTGGCTGGCATCAGTACTTCACGGAAGTAAATGATGAAGTGATTCTGTTTCTGGGAACAGGACAGTATTCACGCAATAATTATCCCGGCTGTGCAGACAAAGCACTGCCGGTCAGAAAGATCTACGATGAGCTGAATGAAAAGGGCATCAAAGCCGACAGTATCTGGCCGAGCTTCGGTCATAACGGCTGTCATACCTTCAAAGAACAGTGTGATCTTGCTTTAAAGCTGGTACAGGATCCAGAGCTTCAGTATCTTTATGTATACTGGGATCTTCTGGATGACTGCATGCACCATAATGGCCCATACTCATCCAAAGCAAAGGATATGATGCAGGATATCTCAGATACTCTGGGTGAACTGGCTTCACAATTGCCCGCAGATACAGGTCTGATGGTCATCGCAGATCATGGACAGGTTGATACGGTTCCGGTTCTGATCGGGGAAGATGAGAAGCTGCTGGGAATGCTGTCAAGGCTGCCGTCCCTGGAAGCGCGCACCATGTCATTCCAAGTGAAGAAGACGTATCTCAGGGAGTTTGAAGCCTGCTTCCGCAAAACCTATCCATTCTATGATCTTTACAGTATGAAGAAAATCTGTAAGGAACATGTGTTCGGGTATGGTACAGAACATCCTCGTTTTCGGCAAATGCTGGGCGATTATGTCGCCTTTGCCCGTACGCCTGAAACCCTGTTTTTCAGTGCCAATCAGATCATGAAGGGACATCATGGCGGTGCCATGCGTGAGGAGAGGAAAATACCGCTTATTCTTTATCCCGGCATATGAGAATTGTTTCATGGAAACAGTCGTATTTTTCTGAAAGAAATGTATAATGGTCACATATGATCAGAAAAGCAGAAATATGCCTGTTATGCTTAGTCCTTGCCGGATGCGGCAGCGTAGCACAAAAGACGGACGGAACCGCATCATCGACTGCTCCGGCAGCTGTGCAGAAATTAAGTGTCAGCTATGATGACTACAGCAATGCCATAAAGAATGCCGAAACTGCCAGGAGCTACACGGCAGGTGTGAAATGTGCCTATGACATGCATTACAGTGATAACACGATGGATGCCTTCGATATGGATGCCGTACTGGAATATGACGGCAGTACATCGGATGTGAATGCACATCTGAATCAGAATATCGATTCCAACGGTACGAAGTCCACGATGGATGGCTATTATTATGGCGGGCGTCTGTACAATACGTATAACAGCGTAACATATTATGAAGATATGGATGTGGATGGACTGCTGAGCAGTGTACTGGTGCCATTGAGTGCAAAGTGCTATGACAAAGATGATATTAAATCATTAAGCGGTACACAGGAAGGCAGTAAGACGGTCTATACCTTAACACTTGATCCCAAAGCGGCAGATGATATCTTCTCCAGCCGCTATGATTCCTATGGCCTGAAAGACTATGATGACTTCAATGTCACTTCCGGTACCGTAAAAGATACATTTGATGAAAAGGGACGTCTGGCGAATGAAACAGCAGACTTTACCATATCCGTCAGCTATGAATCACAGAAGATTACGGTAGATTATTCCTCTGAAGTCAGTTTCAGCAGGCTGGACAGTACAAGTGTGACAATCACGGATGACATGAAGAAGAGTCAGGCATCCTATGTCAATTACAGGGATATTGATACATCCAGCATCAAGACGATCACCGATGATGATGACAGTGCGGAAGCTACAGTAACAGATACATTCAGGAAGAGACTGGTATCGCGGCTGAACTATACCAAGGGAAGCGATGGTCTCTATACACTTGAGTTCAATAACGGCAATGAATCCTATCAGATTGATTTCAGCAGGCATACGTTCCTGTATGCGGAAAGATCCATCAAATATTCCTATAACTGGAAGAGCGATGTCGGTTCCATGGGCAGCTGTACGGTAGACTTCAGCAATGATTCTCATCGTACCAGCGAATGTAAGGATTCTACAGCAGATACCATCGAACAGGTAAAGACATACTTTGAAATGGAATTATATTACTGCGGTCTGACTCTGGCAGATCTGCAGGCAGAAGGATGACAGAAAGGGAGTAGAACTATGAGAGCAGTAATTTCAGTCGTCGGCAAGGACCGCCCGGGCATCTTGGCCTTTGTAGCGGTATACTGTGCCAAGCGCAGCATCAACATCACGGATGTAACCCAGAAAGTATTACAGGATCTATTTACCATGATCATGACCGTTGAAGTCCCGGCCGAACTGGAAGATCACTTCGAAGATCTGGTCGCAGACATTGAAAAGGCCGGCGATGCGGAAGGGCTGAAGATTCATCTCATGCATGAGGATATCTTCGATGCCATGCATACAATCTGAGGGATACTATGGCACAGAAAGAAGATAAGATACTGGAAACCATACGGATGATCGATGAGGAATGCCTGGACGTCCGTACGATTACCATGGGTATTTCCCTGATGGACTGCTGTGACAGCGATATTGACCGCTCCTGTGAAAAGGTCTATCAGAAGATTACGACTAAGGCAAAGGATCTGGTCAAGGTAACACATGATATCTCTGCCCAGTACGGCATCCCGATTGTCAACAGCCGTGTCAGCGTAACCCCGATTGCCTTACTGGTTTCCGCTTCCGGCGGTGATCCTGTCAAGTATGCAAAGACGCTGGACAAAGCTGCCAAAGCCATCGGCATCAACTTCATCGGCGGCTATTCCGCGCTGGTGCAGAAAGGCATGACGCCAGGCGATGAAGCTTTGATCCGCTCCATTCCAAGAGCTCTTGCCGAGACAGACCTTGTCTGTTCATCCGTCAATGTCGGTTCAACCAAAGCCGGCATCAATATGGATGCCGTAAAGATCATGGGCCAGGTGGTCAGAGAATGTGCGGAACTGACCAAAGATGATAACTGTGCCGGTGCTTCCAAGCTGGTTGTCTTCTGCAATGCCGTTGAAGATAATCCGTTTATGGCCGGAGCATTCCATGGCGTTTCGGAACCTGACTGCGTCATCAATACCGGCGTTTCCGGTCCAGGTGTGGTCAGAATGGCCATCCGCAAGGCTGGCAGGGAAGCGACAATGGATGAGATTGCGGAAGTTATCAAGAAGACGGCATTCAAGGTGACCCGTATGGGACAGCTTGTTGCCACAGAAGCTTCCCGCCGCTTAGGTGTACCGTTCGGTATTGTCGACCTGTCGCTTGCCCCGACCCCTGCGGTTGGTGATTCGGTTGCTCAGATTCTGGAAGAAATCGGTCTTGAGACATGCGGCGGTCCGGGCACAACAGCTTGTCTTGCCATGCTGAATGATGCCGTCAAGAAAGGCGGTGTCATGGCCTCCAGTTCAGTCGGCGGTCTTTCCGGTGCCTTCATTCCGGTATCCGAGGACCAGGGCATGATTCAGGCAGCGGAAAAAGGCGTGCTTACCATTGAAAAGCTGGAAGCGATGACCGCCGTCTGCTCCGTCGGTCTTGATATGATCATCATCCCCGGTGATACAACCGCTGAAACCATCTCCGCCCTGATTGCGGATGAAGCGGCCATCGGCATGATCAACAACAAGACAACTGCCTGCCGTCTCATTCCGGCAATTGGAAAGAAAGCCGGAGAAACACTGAACTTCGGCGGCTTGATGGGCTATGGTCCGATTATGCCGGTCAAGAAGTCAAAACCGGATGTCATGGTGAACAGAGGAGGACATATTCCTTCCCCGATTCACTCCTTAAAGAATTAAAATAGAAGCATCCTCTCTTATTCTGAGGATGCTTTTTAAAGGAGTATTATGTCTGTCGCATCAAAAGCTGTATTAATTATTTTTCTTGTTGTACTCGCCATGGAACTGATCTATCGCAATACGGAACCGCGCAAGCTTGTTTCATTGATCGATCAGGAAGACTGGGATCAGTTTGATAAAGAATCTTCTTCCTGGCGGGCCGCTTTCTTCATGAACCCGTACCGGCTGTTCTGCCTCAAGCTCAACAGCTATATTCTGCGCAATGATAAGTTTGCGGTAAAAGGGCTGTTAGGCACATGGAATGTCAGGCGCATGAGCTATCAGAAGAAAGCCTATGTAGCCAGCCGCTGTTTTGAATACTTTGTATCTATTCATGATGTCAAAGAAGCACGCCGCTTCTTTGACATGATTCAGGAACTGCCGGATGATCCTAAAACAAAGCGGCATGCGGAATGGGTCATGGATACCTATATCCGTAAGAAGTATACCTACCTGGAGCAGGCTGAGGCAGAGGCAGAGCGTATGCCGGAAGGCAGCCGTTCGGATCTCTATATGCTTGTATCAGCCATGTATGAAAACAAAGGCGATCATGCCAAAGCCGATGCATTTGAAAAGAAAGCAAAGGCAGATCTGGAAAGCAATTAAGACGGTACGCTGTATCGTCTTTTTCTGTGGAAAGATCCATTCTGGACTATAATTCAGACAGAAGCTGGTGATAGCACATGTTTACACTTCTGGGTATTATTATTGTCTTTGCGCCTGTGATTGCGGCAGGCCTTATGCAGCTGATCCTGGCAGCGGCACAGCACACACTTATTCCAAGATCACTTCACAGCGCACGGCAAAATGCCAGGACTACGGCTTTGATTATCCGTATATTACAGAAGAGGACATTTTCACAACCAGAAACGTTTGCTGAAAAAGAAATGGACAAAGGTATGGCAATGATGGTCATATCGATCGTGACAGGCATCATAGCGGCAGTGCTGGTTCATATGCAGGAGAAAGAACGCAGATCAAAATTGAAGTAGTATAAGATTACTTCAAAACCACTTCAGATAAAACGATGATTTACTTCAAAATAACTTTAAACAACTCACTAATACAGAATTACAGAATTTGAAAATTTTCAAAACAAATAGAAACTGTAATGCCTTTGCAGTACAGATGGATTCAGAAGACAGGAATGGATCTGCTCTGTGCTACACTAATCACAGAACAAAGGCAGGCGAAAGATCATGATTGAAGAAGCTTATTGTGTACCGCATCCTCCGATTATTGTACATGAAGTCGGTAAGGGAGAAGAAAAGAAAGCTGCCAGAACAATAGAATCATATGAGAAAGTGGCAGACAGAATTGCTGAGATTAAACCGGATCTTATTATTGTGAGCTCTCCCCATGCCATTCTGTACCGGGATTGGTTCAACATTTCTTCCGGAAAGAAGGCTTATGGGGATTTCGGTCAGTTCAATGCCGGCGGTGTTTCTTTTGAAGTGAAATACGATACGGAGTTTATTGATACATTGAAGAGGGTCATGCCCTATGGTTTTCCATGCGGAACGGAATATGACCAGGAGAAGTATCTGGATCATGGCACCATGGTGCCTCTGTACTTTGTGAATCAGAAGTACAGGGACTATGAACTGGTGAGGATCGGACTGTCAGGGTATCCTTTAAGCATGCATTATGAGCTTGGCATGTATATCAATGAGACTGCAAAACAATTGAACCGGAAAGCTGTATGGATTGCCAGCGGAGATCTCTCTCACTGCAATAAGGGTTCACACTATGGCTATCACCCGGAAGGACCGGAATATGATAAGCGCATCATGGAAACCATGCGGACCGGCAGTTTCAATGAACTGCTGGAATATGACGGTGCTTTTCTGAACAGAGCCATGGAATGCGGGCATCGTTCCTTTACGATGATGGCCGGGGCCCTGGATGGCAGAGAAGTTAAGACAGAGGTATTGTCTTATGAAGCGCCATGGGGCATCGGCTATGGGGTGACGATCGTTACGCCGGGAAAGAAGGATGAAAGCAGGATGTTTTTCAAAAGGCAGGAAGAAAAGATCATGGACGCATATAATGCACGCTATGAAAAGGCGGATGCGTTTGTGAAGCTGGCATATGATCAGGTATTCCGCTGGACGAGAGAACATCGTATGGTGGTCATGGATAATATTCCTGAAGAGATGAAGAAAAGAGCAGGGGTCTTTGTATCTATTCATGAAAACGGACAGTTAAGAGGCTGTATCGGTACGATCCGGCCATGTTATGGCAATATCGCGGATGAAATCATTCATAATGCCGTGGCTGCCTGTTCAAGAGATCCGCGTTTTTCACCGATCCGGGAAGAAGAGCTTGATCAATTGGAGATTACGGTTGATGTGCTTGGCGATGCGGAAAGAATACAGGATAAGCGTCAGCTGGATGTGCATAAGTATGGAGTGATCTGTTCGACAAAGGATGGCAGAAGAGGACTGCTGCTGCCGGATATTGATGGTGTTGACAGTGTGGATGAACAGGTCAGAATTGCCTGTGAAAAAGGGAATATTGATGAAGAAAGCGATGATGTCATTCTCGAAAGATTTGAGGTTGTGAGACATTACTGAGGAGGATTATGGAAAATTTCAGATTGTATATACCAGTGAAGTATTATTTCGGCAAAGGACAGATTTCTCATCTGCAGCAGTTATGTGAGCCGTATGAAAGTATTCTGCTTGTGTATGGCGGCGGTTCTATCAAAAGAAATGGTGTGTATGATGCCGTCATGAAAGAGCTCAAAGGAAAGAAAGTAACGGAATGCCCGGGTGTGGAAGCCAATCCTTCCGTGGAAACCGTGGAAAGAGGCATTGCTCTATTGAAGGAAAACCATTGTGCACTTGTCATTGCGGCAGGCGGCGGCAGTGTCATGGATGCGGCCAAGGCCATATGTGCCGGGGCATGCTGGGATGGGGATGTATGGGACATGGTCACCCATCCGAAGGATATTGAAAAGTCCCTTCCGCTCATTACCATTCCGACCGCTGCTGCTACCGGATCTGAACTGAACAGTACGTCGGTCATTTCCAATCATGCTCTGAAAAAGAAGAATGGATTTGTATCGGATGCACTGTATCCGATCGCAGCCATTGCGGATCCGACCTATACCTTCAGTGTCAATGCAAGACAGACAAGAGCCGGGGCCGCTGATATGATGAGTCATATCATGGAGGATTATTTCAAGCCGGGTTTTGATGATCCGATTGCGGATGGGATTGGAGAAGCGCTGCTCAGAACGGTTATTCATGCGCTGCCGATCGCATTGAAAGAGCCGGATAACTATGATGCCCGGGCTGATCTGCTCTATGCTTCATCCATCGGTATCAAGACTGTTACCCAGTATGGGAAAAGAGGTAACTGGTCCTGCCATGGCATTTCTCATGCTTTGACAGCGTATTACGGGGTCAATCATGGCGAATCCCTGGCCATTATTACACCAGCCTGGATGGAACAGGTATTATGTCCGGATACGGAAGAAAGGTTTGTACGCTTCGGCACCAATGTGTTCCATCTTGATCACCCGACCGGCCAGGAGTCTATTCATGCTTTGAAGCAGTTTTTCAAAGAGAATGGTCTGCCCCAGGACCTGCGGGCTTTAGGTGTAGAAGATACCAGTGCCTTTAAGACAATTGCCCATGAACTGGCTGAAACAAGAGACTATACAAAGACCTTCTATCCGTTAACGGAAGCGGATCTTCTTGCCATTCTGAACCGGAGTGAAGACGATGGCTGAAATCGTATGTGACATCTGTACGCATCACTGCCATCTGCCGCAGGGGCAGACCGGGTTCTGCCGGGCCAGAAGAAATGTGGATGGGGTCAATACATGTGATAACTACGGTCGACTGACTGCCATCGCCATGGATCCGATTGAAAAGAAGCCGCTGGTACGGTTTTATCCCGGTTCCATGATTCTGTCCGTAGGTTCCTATGGCTGCAGCCTGGCCTGTCCGTTCTGTCAGAATTACAGCATTTCCATGCGCAATGAAACAACCGCAGACTACCGTTATGTATCAGCAGAAGAGCTTTGTGCGCTTGTGCTTGCCCATCCGGAAAGCATCGGCCTTGCCTTTACGTACAATGAACCGCTGATCAGCTGGGAATATATTTTGGACTGTGCAAAGATCCTCAAGCCAAAGGGAAAGAAGATTGTCATTGTATCCAATGGTATGGTGGAACAGCATATTCTGGAAAAACTCATGTCTTATACCGATGCCATGAATATCGATCTCAAGGGTGACAGAGACTTCTATCACAATGAACTCCATGGGGATTATGACATGGTCAGAAAGGCGATTGCGTATGTGTATGACAAGTGCCATCTGGAGGTGACAACCCTTGTCATACCGGGAAAGAATGACAGTGTTTCTTTCATTGAAGAGCAGAGCCAGTTTCTTGCGTCATTGTCGGATGAAATTGTGTATCATCTTTCCCGCTATTTTCCAAGATACCATTATGACATCCCTGCTACTCCGGTGGATACCATATTCACGCTGCAGAAAACAGCAGAGAAATATCTGAAATACGTGTATACCGGCAACATATGACTGATCTCAAGGAAATTCACGACACCGCCCGGAAGAACCACATTCCGATCATGAAAGATGACGGAATGGAGTATTTTCTGTCCTTTCTGAAAGAACATACGGAAATACGGGATATTCTGGAATGCGGTACAGCGGTTGGCTATTCGGCCATCCGGATGGCATCTGTACGCTGGGATATGCGGGTGGATACGCTGGAAACAGATCCGGAAAGATATGCGGAAGCAGCAGAGAATGTGAAAGCAGCAGGCCTGTTGGAACGTATTCACTGCTATCTGTGTGATGCGGCCGCATTTGAAACGGAAAAGAGATATGATTTGATCTTTGTGGATGCGGCCAAGTCACAGTATCGAAGATACCTGGAACATTATTATCCCAATCTTCTGACAGGAGGCTGGATGATCTTTGACAACCTTGCTTTCCATGGCATTGTGGATGATGAGTCAAGGTCGCATAACCGCAGTACCATCCAGATGGTACATAAGATCAGAAAGTTCCGCGAAGCATTAATGCAGGATAAACGGTTTGAGGTGATCTATGAACCGGAAAGAGGAGACGGCATTGCCATAGCGAAGAAGCTGTGAGGATGCCGCTTTTCTGTTCAAATCGGAATATGTTGGAATATATTGGGCCAAATTTGGAGGAATACAATGTACCAAATTTGGATGAATGAAATGGATCGAATTTGGTGGAATACAATGGACTGAATTTTAATCTGCAGGTAAAATATAGGAAGAAAGGAGGCAGAAGATGGAAAATGAAAAGTATCGAAATCGTCTGATTGATTGGAAAGTAGATCAGTATCTGCAGGCCTTTGGAGCTGTCTGTATTCAAGGCCCGAAGTGGTGCGGTAAAACCTGGACTTCAGAACATCATGCGGAAAGTGAAGTGAAAATCCAGGATCCGGCTGGAAATTATCAGAACAGAAGGCTGGCAAATGAATCTCCTTCTGCTGTTCTGCAGGGAGCGCGCCCACGACTGATCGATGAATGGCAGGATGTACCGTCATTATGGGATGCGGTCAGAGCCGAAACGGACCGTACAGGAGAAAAAGGACAGTTTATTCTGACGGGATCTTCTACACCTCTTAGCCGCGATCGCAAGCCAATGCACAGCGGAGCAGGGCGAATTGCAAGATTGGACATGCATACGATGTCGCTGTATGAAGCTGGTTTTTCAGATGGCAGAGTTTCGCTTCAGGATATTTGTATGAACAAAGCACCCGATCTAATGACTGGGGAAGTAACACTGGACAGGCTGGCTGATTATATACTGCGGGGCGGATGGCCGGAAAATACGGATCGGCCGCTGGAAATCGCACGTCTTTTACCGCAGCAGTATATCAATGCAATATTGGGGGAAGATGTGAGCCGAATGGATAACACAAGAAGGGATCTAAGCAAGATGAATCGTCTTCTGTGTTCTCTGGCCCGCAATGAAAGTACAACTGCATCAGACAGAGTGCTGCAGAAAGATATTTCAGATGCGGACGGCATCCTGATTGATCGCAAGACGATCAGTGATTATCTTGATGTTTACCGCAGACTGTTTCTGATCAGTGATACACCGGCATATTCTTCTTCCATGCGTTCATCGGTAAGAGTAAAGCAGCAGTCGAAACGGCATCTCTGTGATCCATCTCTTTCAGCTGCTCTCATGCACTGTACAATGGACAGCCTTATGAATGATCTGAATACAATGGGATTTCTGTTTGAAGCATTAGTTGAAAGAGATCTAGCGATTTATGCAGAGGCATTTGATGCACACCTTTATCATTATCAGGACTATAAGAGCCGTGAAATTGATGCGGTGATTGAATTAGAAGATGGCAGCTGGTGCGGGTTTGAAATCAAACTTGGCGCATCACAGATACAGCCGGCAGTAGAGAACCTGAAGCGGATTCAGAATGAGTTTGCAGCAGATGAAAAGGCAAAGCAGCCTCGTGCCATGTGTGTGATCTGCGGCCTGAGCAGAGCAGCATACTATGACAAAAGCGGCATTTATATTGTTCCGCTGACATCTCTGAAAGACTGACACCTGCATACTTCAGGTGTCTTTTTTCTATGCAGCTGGTAAAATACCGTTCATAAGAAGGGGGAAAGTGTATATGAAGAACAATGCGGTCGTGAAAGGTATTCTTTTTGTGATCATTGATTCATTTTTCTTTTCTCTGATGTCTCTGCTGGTCAGGGAAAGCGGTGATCTGCCGGTATTTGAAAAGGCATTCTTCCGCAATCTTGTGGCATCGGCCGCATCATTGATTACGCTGGCTCGATCAGAAGAAAAGTTTCATATTAAAAAAGGCTCCATGCCGGATCTATGGAAAAGAGCGATATTCGGCGGAACAGGCATGCTGCTGAACTTCTATGCCATTGATCATATACCGCTGGCAGATGCCAATATTCTCAACAAGATGTCGCCGTTCTTTGCGATTGTCGTATCGATCTTTGTCTTAAGTGAAATACCGACGGTATCTGAAATCATAACCGTAATCGTGGCATTCTTCGGTGCTGTGCTAGTAGTAAAGCCGGGCATGGCAGCTTCATGGAATGCGCTGGCAGGGCTTGCCAGCGGGGCTGGGGCAGGCATTGCCTATACGTATGTCAGAAAGCTTGGAAAACATGGGGAGAGAGGACCGGTGATCGTGGCATTTTTCTCCATCTTTACCTGTGCGGTTTGTCTGATTCCGATGTGCATTGAATTTGTGCCGCTGAGCTCAAAGCAGTTTCTATGCCTGTTAGCAGCTGGCGGCTGTGCCGCCATAGCGCAGTTTGCCATTACCGCAGCCTATAAATATGCTCCGGCAAGCCAGATTTCTGTCTTTGATTACAGCCAGGTACTTTTTGCCAGCATATGGGGGATGATGTTTTTTGATGAGGTGCCGGATCATATTTCCATCATCGGTTATGTTCTGATCCTGTCCATGGCAGTGTTGAGATGGCAGCTAGCTCTCAGGAAGGAGAAGAAATGATACGGGCTGTCTTTTTCGATATTGATGGAACCCTCCAGAGCATGATTACCCACGAAATACCTGAACGGACGCTGCAGGCTTTATATGCTTTGAAAGAGAAGGGTGTACTGCTGTTTCCCTGTACGGGAAGACCTCCGGTACAGCTGCAGATGCTGTCACAGAACTTTCAGAACTTTCCCTGGGATGGGTATGTGATGCTGAATGGGCAGTACTGCATGGATGGAGAGAAGAAGATGTTCTATGACCATCCGATCCGCAGGGAGACTTTTGATACCCTGATTCCATATCTCGAGACCGTAAACCATCCTGTAACATTCATGGAGCTGGATTATCAGTATGATCTGATGTTCAACGAAAATGCATGGGAATATGTAAAAAAAATAGGCCGGGAAGATCTGATGACGCCGGTAGATGATATTCATCGCGTCTTTACCCATCCAACCTATCAGATCAGTCCGCTCATCCCGCCGGAGAAAGATGAAGAATTTCTGAAACATGCGCCGTATATGAAGTCGGTCAGATGGACTGATGCGTTTGCGGATATGATTCCGTGTGACGGCGGTAAGCCGGAGGGCATGAAGCAGATGATGGAACATTTCCATATTGCAAGAGAAGAGACCATGGCTTTCGGGGATGGCGGAAATGATATCAGTATGCTGGAGTATGCCGGCATCGGTATAGCCATGGGCAATGGCAGGGACGATGTCAAGGCAGCCGCTGACTATGTCACAGATACTTGTGAGAACAGCGGTGTGTATTATGCTTTGAAACACTTTGGCGTGCTTTAAGACTGGCAGCAGCAATAAAGGAGTATCCGGGATCGGATACTCCTTTCAAGTGCTTTAGAAATGGCCGGAGGAATGTGAGAAACCTCCTGCGTTGATGGATGTGCCGCCGCCTCCCATACCGCCTCCGCCGCCGTTATTGCGGTTGATATGGGTGACATGGGTAGTAACGTGGGTGAAGATATCATCATGGCGTTTCAATGACAGGGTGCCTGTATAAGCTGCGGCCGCTGAAGCTTTGCGGGCGGTTCTGTTCTTTGAAGCGATGACAATACATACGATAAGGGCAATAGTGAGCGGAACGAAGAATGATACGAGCCGTATGGTATTCTCTGCGGCATGCAGGGTCATGGGGTCATGATTGTAATCGACCGGATTGTTCTTTGTAATGCCATAGTAAAGATCGGTTTCGACTTCGTTCAGGAAAGCATTGTAGCTGCGGTACCATTCATTATCAGAGAAGCCGCTTAACATGGCATTTTCCATACATTGTTTGGCGTAGTCGGTAAAACAGGTATTAGCGGTTGTGCCATAGGCTGCGATGTCATAGGAGCGGTCGCTGAAGTCCATGATCAGCAGGATGCCGTTTTTTTCTGACCCAAGGCCGAGGGAATCGGCTTTGTAGACTTCTTCGGCGTAGCTTTCGATACTGTCTGTATCACGGCTGTTTACGGTGTAGAGATAGATGCCGACATCATAGGTATCAGCCAGGGTATTGATGTGTGTTTCCAGCTTTTCAGCTTCTTCGCTGCTCAGGATACCGGCATTGTCTTTGACCCATACGGTATTGTCCTGGGCCTGGATGGGAATAATGCTGAAGCAGAAAAGCAGGAAACAGAAAAGTATTCTGAATAACTTTTTCATAACAGCACCGCCTTCAGAATGACATAGAAGAGCACCATCAGACCGATGAATATAAGAAAGAAAGTGAGGATGATCTTAGGCCAGCTGAGCGGCAGGGGATCTGAGACCATCCGGCCGGTCTGTCCGTTCATAGTGAACAGATAGTTCTTTCCCCTGTATTTTGTGGAAAGAACCCACACAGGCAGAAAGGCATAGTGTACATCTCTGACATGTACATCCACATCTTCATGGACCGGTACCAGGGTCGCATAGCCGATCGCACTGGCGCGGCACTGGCTGATGATGGTGTTTCTGACTCTTTCATTGATGCGGGCTGTATCCGCACTGCTGGAGACATCGTACTTATCCGCATAGAAACCGGTAAGATAGCCCATCTCAAAGGGCAGGACCTCATCCAGCCTGAATGGCTCAAGCGCATCCATATGGTCATCCGGCATTTTGCTGGAGGCATCGGCCGGTATTTCTTCAAACGGTACAGAGCCGTTTCTGAAGAGCTGATAGTGGGATGTTTCGGTAACTTCATCATCACCCCGCATGTATGTTCTGACTCTTGTGGCTGCGTATTGGGCATCGATATCCGCATCCCCGTCATACAGCCAGAAAGGCACATAGACGCCTTTGACTTCTTCGATATGGTTTTCTTCTTTGAAGTTTTTTGGCAGGAAAAACTTGCCTTTGTAGAACTTTGTCAGCTCCGGTACGATTTCTTTCTTTGCCCTGGCAAAGGGAATAATGTAGTCCGGTTTCAGAGTGCCGGAAAGTCTGGCCGGGATGATGGCGGGATTGCCGCAGTAGGGACAGGAAGAAGCGGCGGTGTTTTCATCCGCAATCAGTTCAGCCCCGCAGCTTGGACAGGTATAGGCTTTCAGGTGGGAAAGATCTTCTGAAGAGAAGGTCTGATGAAGAATTTCATCTTCCTCTTTTTCCTGCCGTTCTTCTTCTACACTGACTGCTTCCTCGTTTTTCTCTTTGAAATGAGCGTCGATCTCTTCGGCGGTAAAAACAGAGCCGCAGTGATCACAGACAAGCTTCTGTTTTTCAGGGTCAAACCGTAAAGGACCGCCGCAGTTGGGACATGAATAGTTTGTGAGCGAAGAAGGCATGATTATTCAGGCTTCTTTGTCCCGCACTTGAAGCAGAAATTGCCTGTGTTTTTCGTGCCGCAGTTAGGGCAGAACCAGACGTTCTGTTCGGGTTCTGTATCAGCTGTCTGACCCTGCTGGTAGAGATTGTTCACATTGATGCCGCCGGCATTCTGCGCCATGTTCATTCCCATAAAGCCATTCATGGCCCCGTTTTTGTTATTGGCCGCATCCTGCATGGCCTGGGCCTGGGCACCAACTAAAGTGGCGGCGGCAAGGCGGGGATCAGTATAGGCAGCATTGCGCTGCATCTGCTTGAGCATCTTCTCATCTTCTTCATCGGCTGTAACGGAAGAAACACCGATGGATGTGATTTCAAGGCCTCTCTTGCCCCAGGTATCTTTCAGTTCATTCTTCAGGGCTTCACAGAGTTCACTGGTACGGCCGGGCAGAGCGCTGTAGCGGATGCCTTCTGCACTGATTCTGGCAAAGGCAGGCTGCAGGGCAGTGAGCAGTTCGCTTCTCATCTGCGAAGAGAGTTCATCGGTGGTATAGCGGTCAGCGAAGTTGCCGGCATTGTTTGTGTAGAATCTGATCGGATCGGCAACCCGGAAAGCATATTCACCAAAGCACTTGATGGAAACATCAATGTCAATGCCGGCACGCTGGTCGACAACCCGGAAAGGAATCATATTCGGTGTACCGTATTTATTGCCGCCTATTTCTTTGGTGTTGAAGTAGTAAATACGCTGATCTGCTGCCGGACTGCCGCCATGTTCGAAGCGGCGGCCGAACTCGGCAAAGCTCTGTTTGATGCCATCCCCCAGACTGCCGGAAAAGATGGAAGGTAACACTGTATTGTCATAGGTGTATTCACCCGGCTCGGCACAGATATCTACGACCTGGCCGTTTTCCACAATGATGGCGCACTGGCCGTCCGCTACCACAACACCTGAACCGCTGGTAATGATGTTATCCGTGCCTTTATTGAAAAAGCCTTTATTCTTGCGCTGTGCCTTGACGGCGATGGTTCTGCCGTCCAGGGCATCCGCATAGAAGTATTCTTTCCACTGATCTCTTAAAGTGGATCCTGCTGCACTCAGTGCTGCTGAAATAAGTCCCATATGACATTTTCCTCCATTCCGGCACAGGGTGCCGGTTTTCTGTTTCCTTCACTATAGCATGGATCTTCAAAGGCTACGTACACTTTTCGTTAACGATCCTGCAATGTGAATATGCGAATCATTTGCACTTATTCTGAATCTGTGTATAATACTTACTGCGAATGATTCGCATATTCAGACTATGACAAGAACACACAGATCGAAATACAGAGAAGAAATCCTGCAGTGTCTGCAGGAACATGAAGAGAAAAGAGTCGGGGCACAGGAAATCTATGCCTGGCTGAAGGAACAGGGCAGTGATATCAACCTGGCGACGGTATACCGCAATCTGGAAAGGCTGTCCGAAGAGAATCAGATCCGCCGGGTCAGAATGATCGGGGAAGAGGAAATGATGTACCAGGTCAATAAGCCGGATCAAAGCTGCAGTAATCACCTGCATTTATACTGCCGCAGGTGCGGCAGGGTGATTCATATGAAACAGAAGGAAATGCAGGAGATTGAATCCGCCCTGTATCGTTCCTACGGGTTTGTGCTGGACTGCAGTGATTCTGTGATCAGCGGCTTATGCCGGACGTGTCTGGAAGAGGAGAAGAAGAATGGAAATGTTCATTGATGCATTGAAGGATGCTGGAATTGATACGCTGAAGCTTCTTCCTTTCCTGTTTCTCACCTATATCATCATGGAATGGCTGGAGAGAAGTACAGGTGAGAAACAGGAAAGAATGCTGAAGAAGGCAGGGGCACTTGGACCGTTATTCGGTGGAATTGCCGGGATTGTACCGCAGTGCGGGTTCAGTGCTGCGGCCGCATCCCTGTATGCCGGCGGCGTCATTACCACCGGCACCCTGCTGGCGGTCTTTCTGTCCACCAGTGATGAGATGCTGCCGATGCTGATCTCAAGCCGTACGGACAGTTCCATCATCCTGCATATCCTTTTAACAAAAGTATGTATCGGCATAGTGAGCGGATTTGTGATTGACGGTGTCATGCGCCTGATTCATTTCCGGGCTGATGAAAGACATATTCATGATTTATGTGAGGCAGAGCAGTGCGGTTGCGAAGAGGAAGAAGGTTCCATTCTGAAAGCTGCTTTTATTCATACGCTGCACATTGCCTTATTCGTCTTTGCCATTTCCTTTGTGCTGACTCTTGCCGTAGAATGTTTCGGGGAGGATGCGATCCGCTCCCTGCTTGCAAGCCGCAGGATCATCGGTGTCTTTCTGACTAGTCTTGTCGGTCTGATTCCTAACTGCGGTGCTTCCGTAGCGATTACCCAGCTGTATCTGGATGGGATGCTGACAGGCGGACAGATGATGAGCGGTCTGTTAGTCAGTGCGGGAGTTGGCATTCTTGTATTATGCCGGACCAACCGTCATGTAAAGGAGAATCTCAGAATTATTGTACTGCTGTATGCCTGCGGAGTGTTCTGGGGCCTCATCCTAGAAGCGATGGGCATCGTCTTCTGATAAATGAAGATGGATGAACATGGAGCGGGTTAAAAGAAAAGCTGTGACAAAGCTTGCCAGTTCTGAGATCGGTACGGCCAGCCAGACGATGGAAAGATCATGAGTTAAAGCACTGAGCAAAGCTGTAAATAAATAGAGATAGATGAACTGACGCAGAATATTTGCGATGAGAGCATAGTGAGAATGTCTTAAGGACTGCATGGCGGTGGTCATGATAATGGTCATGCCGCCAAAGGGAAGCGACAGAAGACAGATATGCAGGGCCTGTATGCCGATGGCTTTCATCGATTCCGAAGCGTCAAATAATGATAATAGAGAAGCAGGAATACATTCCAGTATGACCATCAGGCATACCTGCAGAAGCAGGATGAACACCCAGGCCATATGGAATGTTTTCTTTATTCTGTCTGGATGATGGGCAGAGAGATTATAGGAAAGAATCGGCACCATGCCATTGTTCATGCCGAATACAGGCATATAGCAGAAGTTCTGCAGCTTGGTCCAGATGCCATACACAGCGGTGGCAGTAGTGGAATAGGAAAGCAGAATCTGATTGATCAGATAATTGGAAAGAGAGGAAAGGCCGATGGTGACCATGCTGGGAAAACCGACGGACAGCACATCTTTGCAGGAAGAAATATCCGGTCTGAAGTCAGAAGGCCGCAGGTGAATCAGATGGTTGTGTTTCAGATTCATGATAAGGGCTAGCAGAGCAGCAGCGATCTGACCGCCCACTGTAGCCCAGGCGGCTCCGGCAATGCCAAACCGCGGAAAAATCCCGATGCCGAAGATCAGAAGCGGGTCAAAGACAATGTTAAAGACGGCACCGCAGGCCTGGGAAAGCATGGCAGCCAGGGACAGCCTGCACACAGCAGCATCTTTTCCAGCAGCTGGCCGAAGAATTCACCCGCACTAACCGTCCAGAGAATACGCAGATATACGGAACCGCCGTGAATGATTTCAGCAGCATCAGTCTGATGTTCATAGATCGGTGTGGTGAACAGAAAGCCTGCCGCCATGAATACAAGCATGGAAACAAAGGACAGAAAAATGGCGGTACCGGCAATGCGATTGGCACGTTTTTCATCCTTTGCTCCGATGGCTTCCGGTACTTTGGCATTGAGGCCGACGGAAAGACCGACTGCGATGGCATGGGCTGCCATCTGCATCGGAAAGGCCAGGGAGACAGCGGTCAAAGCATTTTCACTGATCCGGGAAACAAAGATGGAATCTACTATGTTGTATAAAGCCTGGATGAAGAAGGAAATGATCATCGGCAGGGACATTCTGACAAGAAGACGGCCGATCGGTTCAGTGCCCAATTGGTTTTCAGCTCTGCTGTTTTCACTCATACCGTCTATTTTAGACTCCTTTTACATGGTGGCAAGGTTTTGTACAAAATGTACTTTCAGTGCTTTCAGTACATTACAGCCGTAATGCCGATATTACTCACAAGTACCCGGAATAAATATTTGAAAACAGGCATGATCCTGCAAATAATATGAATACATGATATTGCCGTATGACAACGGCTGTGAACTGGATGGAGGAGGGGTTTTCAATGAATCCAACAGAAGAAATGACCGCTTCAGAAACAGAAGAAGAAAGCAATGCGGAACATACGGAAAATGAATGTATCAGTCCGGAAATGATCGGAGATGGTTCAGCCTTCACGATGCGTGAAGCAGAAAAGCGGGCTGCCTATGTGACCTGCAGTAAGAAAAAGTGGAAGCGCAGAAGGCATTGAAGGAGAAGTGATTTTCTCCTTCTTATATTGAGCCTAGTCGAAAACCTTGACGGTCAGTAGACAAGGCTCCTTTTTAACTGAGTTTTTTTATTTACCCCCACTTTTTTCTCGTCAAGACTTGACAGATTCCGCAATCCGTGCGGCTCCCTTC
>JALCHG010000017.1:0-31692 GCA_022644565.1 Solobacterium sp.
AGATTGCCTTGAAAGTTGTTCAATGGCTGAGAAAAAGAACGCAGTTCTTCAGAGTCAGCGACATGCGCAGAAAGATATTTGACGATCCTTACATCATGGCAGTCAGATCAAGATGTTTACCATGGAGGACAATTCGAAGTTACAAAATGGCTGGATATGCAATTATTAACGAACGTTAGACCAGCCTACTATCGTAAGTATCAAAATTCACTAATTTGTTGATATGATCAATATAAAAAGACATTCCGCAGAATGTCTCTTCATCACTTATTCACCGTCAGCCGGTTCCAGATCTGTATAAGCTACATCCGTCGGTGTTTCACGGCCGAACAGATTCAGCATGACATTGGCAATGCATGTATTGTCATCCATGGAGGACACAGTACCAACCATACCGATGAACGGTCCGGTTGTTACCTTGACGCTGTCGCCCACCTTGAACGGTACCGCAACATGCGGATCTGCCTTGCCAAGTCTTCTCAGAATCGCATCCATTTCATCATCCGCAATCGGGAACGGCTTTGCACCCTTGCCGGAAGATCCGATGAATCCGGTAACACCCGGTGTATTACGGACAACATACCATGCTTCATCCGTCATCTTCATTTCAACGAAGATATAGCCAGGGAACAGATTCTTCTTTGTTTCCTGCTTTTTGCCGGTCTTGGTAATCGTTGTTTCAGATTCTTCCGCAACTACAACCCGGAACAGAGCATCCTGGATATTCATCGTCTCGATTCTCTTTTCCAGATTTTCCTTCACACGGTTTTCATGTCCTACATAGGTAACAACGGCATACCATCTCTTGTTATGCTCGTCATCCATGAGCTCATCGAGCTCTTCTTTAGATTTGCCATTCAGTTCTGCCATGCCTTACGCTCCAATTCCAATCAGACCAAGCAGAGCCGCAACACCCCAGTTGATCAGAACAAAGAATACAGCAAAGAATGCTGTGAAAATAACGACTTCACCCGTATTCTGCCAGATGCCTGGGCCCTTGTCGCTGGTTGTCTTCCAGCTCGGCCACTGTACACGCTTGGCTTCCTTGCGGATACCGCGCCATGTGAACCAATGGTCCTTCTCCATCCGCTTCTTTTCTTTATACGCCTTCATGGCAGCCTTGCGCTCATCTTTCGGGAGAGCCTTGATTCTCTCCTTCTCAGCCTTGTCTGCCTTCTTGGCTTTGATCTTAGCGGCTCTGGCCTTTTTCTCTTCCGCCTTTTCCGCTTCTCTTTCTGCGGCCTTAGCAGCTTTCTTCGCTGCCTTGGCGGCTTTCTTATCTTCTTTTTCTGCCATATGAAGCCTCCTATTTCGTTTCCTTATGCAATGTCATGCGGCCGCATTTAGGGCAGAACTTCATCAGCTCCAGCCTGGTGCCTCTGCTGTTTTTCGACTTGTTCACCGTATAGTTGCGCGACAGGCATACCGAGCATGCCAGAATCACCTTCCGCTTTTCGGCCATGACAAAAACTCCTTTGAATTGCTTACTTATTCTAACCAAAGGAGCTCATGCCGTCAATTGTCATCTTCAAGGATCCGCCGGAGCTTGCGCCTCAATCGCTGCAGCAGGCCGTCATAGCTCTTCGGCGTAATGCCAAGCCTGCGGGCTGCTTCTTCATAAGAACAGCCGCCTTCCTGCCATACCTGCAGCACTCTTTTTTCACCTTCACTCATATGGGCAACAATATCTGCCAGCTTCTGTTTGGCCTGCTCATACTCTGCCCGGTATTCCGGATTCAGCATGCCTGAACGGTCTGCCAGAGAATCAATACTGCCGCCCTCTCCATCCTGGCCGGCATCCAGATGAATCAGATGACTGCGGCGCAGACATTCCTTGCGCCCGTAATGCCGGATCGCTGAAAGCATGCCTCTGCGGATGACAATCGTACAGTAGGTGGAAAAAGCCGCCTCTTTGTCATGACGGAATTCATCCACCGCCGTAAAAAAGGAAATCCTTCCCTCCTGCTCCAGCTCTTCTCGGCTGATATCCACGTCATAGTTCACCGCTGAAAGCTGAGCCGCTGTCATCTGGATGACAGCTTCAAACTCCTCCAGCAGCTTTGCCATGGCAAACGGGTCTTTCATCCTGGCCATGTACAGAAGTTCATAAGGATTTTCCATTTTTCTCACCTCTTTTTCAAAGAGGGAAGCGGCTGCTGTAAATCTGATACATCAGTACGGCTGCACTCACTGAGGCATTCAATGATTCAATCCTGCCGACCATCGGCAGAGAAACCATGTAATCACACTCTTTCTCAATCAGCCTTGATATACCCTTTCCTTCATTGCCTACCACAAGTACTGTATCAAAATCATACTTCACACTGCGGTAATCCTGTCCATTCATATCTGAACCGACAATCCACCACCCGGCTTCTTTCAGCTTTTCACAGGTTCTGGCAAGATTGGTCACTTCAGCACAGGGAACAGTATCAATGGCACCGGCGGAAGTCTTTGCCGCCGCCGGGGTCAGCCCGACGGCATTGTTTTTTCTGAAAATCACTCCATCTGCACCAACCGCATCACACGTACGCAGCACCGCACCGAGATTATGCGGGTCCTCCAGTCCATCCAGCAGAACAATGAGGCCCTTCCCCTTTTCACTCCGGCGCTCAGCCAGCAGTTCATCCAGACTGTAAGTGCGGTAAGGTTCAATTGATGCCGCACAGCCATTATGATGTTCGGAATGAACCAGCTTAGTCAGTGTACGGCGGTCTGTATGCCGTACCGGTACGTGTCTTTTTTCAGCCAGTGACATAATCTCCCGGTCATCACCTGCAAGCAGGACTTCCTTTGCCCGGGTGCCATCCATCAGGATCTGTTTTACAACATTCTTCCCGTATACATATTGTGCCATGGTTATTCCTCCGATCGGCTTCTTATTTTATTCCAGATCTCATTGATTCTTTCCCGGTCATTTTTCAGGTATAAAGCACCTAATACCGCTTCAAATCCGGTCGACATGCGGTATGTTCCTGCCGCTGTGTTCTTCGGTACCGTACCGGTATAGCCATTGCGTCCCCGATGGTAGTATGTCTCTTCCTCTTCCGTGAAAAAACCTTCTTTATGCAGGTCGGCATAAAAGGATGCCTGGGCTTTCGCACTGACATAACGTACACTCATTTTCTGAAGCGTATTTCCCTTGCTTTCGCCTTTTTCAAGAAGATAATCACGGACAATCAGACTCCATACAGCATCCCCGAGAAACGCCAGGGCACGGCCTGAGTACAGATCCGGATTCTTCATAACAGTCCTCTGTCCATGAGCTTTTTACGGGCCTCATCAGCTGCCGCAAAATCCCTGGCCGCCTTGGCATCGTTCCATGCGGCAAACAGTTTCCTGTCTTCTTCGGTTACCACCGGGTTTTCCACCGTAACGCCCAGAATTATCAACATTTTCTCCACACTTTTCCGCAGTTTATCCACCGTTTCAAAGTCAATGTCTCTGGTACGCAAGCCCTGGTTGATCTTTTTCACCGTGTCAAAGATCACCGCATAGGCATTCGGCGTATTCATATCATCATCCATGCAGTCAAGGAAAGCTCGGTAAGCCCCTTCATCATAGCCTTCGCTCTCCTTCACCCCGGCCAGCTGACGCTTGACTGACGCCTGATGCAGAGGCTTCATGACCTTATCCATTTCCTTGCGGGCTGTGGCAATGGTCTCATCCGAGAAATTCAGCTCCTTGCGGTAATGTACTGAGCTCACAAGCCATCTGGTCAGATTGGTGCCGAGCTCATTGACAACATCCTGGGCCCAGAGCGTATTGCCCAGCGATTTGGACATCTTCTCACCATTGATATTGACCATGGCATTATGAATCCAGTAGTTGGCCAGGCAGTTATGATGCAGTGCTTCCTGCTGGGCGCATTCATTTTCATGGTGCGGGAACTTCAGATCCATGCCGCCCCCGTGAATATCAATCTTCTCACCGAGATTGTTATTGATCATGACCACGCATTCCGTATGCCATCCCGGTCTGCCCTTGCCCCAGGGACTGTCCCACTTGATGCCTTTATCCGTCTTCTTCCATAAGGCGAAGTCATACGGGTTCTTCTTCTCTGCCCCGGTCTCATCTACTCTTTCCGAAGCACCGGCTTCCAGCTGGTCCAGCTTCTGGTGGCTGATTTCACCATAGGTCGGTACGCTTTCCACACTGAAATATACATCGCCGCCCTTTGTCACATAGGCATTGCCGTTTTTCACCAGGGCATCAATGAATGCAATGATCCCATCCATATTCTCGGTTACGCGCGGGGTGATATCCGGCAGTTCGGTGTTCAGACTTCTGCGCACCTGCTGGTAGGCATCGATGTAGCGCTGGGCGATTTCCGCTTCGCTTGTGCCTTCCTCAGCTGCCTTATTGATGATTTTGTCATCCACATCCGTAAAATTGGAAACATATGTCACCGTATAGCCTTCTGCTTCAAACAGACGCTTCAGCACATCAAACACGATCATCGGTCTGGCATTGCCGATATGGGCATAGTTGTATACCGTAGGACCGCAGACATACATATCCACATGTCCCTCATGAATCGGATGGAAGTCTTCCACCTGCAGTGTGCGTGAGTTATATAATCTGATCATCTTTCTTCTCCTTTGATATAAAAACGGGCTTATTGAAAGCCCGCCTGTTTCAGATATTGAAATCGTTATCGAATTTGCTGCTTTCCCTGATATAGTACGAATAGATTGAATCACCCAGACGGATCCAGTTGGCAAGATCAGGCATCCAGATATAATCATCTTCCGTCACGATTCCCTTGGAAATCAGATTGGCAAGCTCATGATCCGTATAGGGACCGTACTTGGTACGGTCAGCTTTCATATAGTACCAGATCTTATCCATAATTACTCCGTCGTATCCTCCGATCCATTATCCGACCCGCCGTCAGTCCATGTACTGTCATTATACGTATAGGTCAGCGCCTGTATGCCGGCTTCACTGTCCGTATAGCTGTCATTACTGCTGTGGGCTGTCACGCCTACGGTCACACTGCCGGAAAGACCCGTCAGACTGTCTCTTGAAATCGTATAGTATGTCTGGTTGATCGTAGCCATCTCCGTACCGTCAATGGTGATGGTATAGCTGTCCGCATTGTTCACCGGATCCCAGCTGATCGTCCAGGCACCGCCGGAATCAACAGAACCCTGGATGTTGCCCGGTGTATCCAGCTGGATGGTCTTGTCTTCATATGTATATGTCACGTGATACGCACTGGAATCCGCATATTTTCTGCTGTTATTGGCATGGGCAGTAATGGAGATCGTATAGGTCGTGCCGCTTGTCAAAGATGAAGCCGGCACGGAAACACTGGCACTGGTAGCCTTGGCAAGCTTGCCGATATCAGGGGATATTGACACTGTATAGTAATTGGCGTTGGCAACCGGATCCCAGCTGATCTGCAGCGTCTGCGTCGTGGTATTGAAAGTCACATTGGATACCATATCCAACTGTTCTGCCGCCGCACTGGCCGTTGCGGATGCGCTTGGTTCTGCGGTCTTTTCAGCCGACATATCAGCGGTATTTTCATACTGCCCATAGGTATTGGTGCCGGCCCCGTACATCTTGCCGTTCTTGGTCACACCGATAATCGTATTGCCGTTGACCGCAATGGCAGAAACATTCTTCCATCCTGCCACAGCATCTTTGATATCATCATCAGCCGTACACTTCACCGTGCCATTGGCATTGAGGCCGGCCAGAATCTGTGTACTGGCCGCAAGGCTCTTCACCCCGCTCAAGGAAGAAGTACTCAACGCAGAAGCGCCGCTTGTCAATGTAACTGTCTTCACTGCTCCATTGGAAGCAATATAGTACAGCATGTCATCACTCAGGGCAGCAGCCTTGACCCCTGTCACATCCGGAATACCGACCCCGCCGCTGGACAGGAAGGAACCGTCGCTCTTCAAAGCAACCGTTACGCCATTGCCCGCATAGACAGCCTTGACATCGCTCCAGTCAGACACTTCACATGCGCTGGCATTGCCGGCACATACAACCGTACCGTCATCCTTCAGGCCGACCACATGATCCGCTCCTGCCGCAATGGATTTAATATCCGACCAGCCGGAAGTATCCACAGAACCGGTTGTCACAACCGTTCCATTCTTTTTAAGACCTGCCGCCAGATCTGAAGAATACGCACTGATCTGCACACAGTCCTTCAGAGCACTCTCCGCTTCACTGTAGCCTGAGCCGAGTCCCTTCAGCGATCCATCATCTTCAAGATACAGGGAATACGTATCCGTCAGGATCAGCCGGTTATTCGTGCCGATGGAATTTGACGAAGAGCTGCCATGCTTTAACAGGATAAACGCAGCGATGGCAATCACCGCAGCTGCGGCACATACCGCAAAAATCCATCCGGTGCTCTTCTTCTTTTTCTTTCTGCGGCGGGAAGCGGAAGCAGGACGCTTCGCCCTGGCTTTTTCCCTTTCCTCTTCTTCCTCTTCTTCATCCTCATGATGATGGGAAGTATGGGCGCCTTCACCCAGGTCATGATCTTCTTTCACATCTGAAAGTTCCGCTGTATTCAGCTGTTTGGTTGTTTCGGCTGCTTCCGGTGTATCAAAACGCCTTGTATCGCCCAGGGTCTGCGTAGCACTGGCGTCTGAGGCAAAAGGAATGGTTGCACTGCCTTCCGCCGCCTGGCTGCTCCCGGCAATATTCACCGGTGCAACAAAGGTCATTGTATTATCCAGCAAAGCAGCCAGATCCACATGAAACAGCAGGGCAATCTGCTTCAGCTGATCAATGCCGGGAATACTGTTGCCGTTTTCCCAGTTCATGTACTCCGCCACCGGCACCATCAGCCGGCTGGCGATTTCGCTCTGTGTCAATCCGCTGCTGGTCCGCAGCAGATGAAGTTTTTCCGGAAGTCTGTTGCTCATTGCACACCTCTATCGTTACGTCACATATTCTACTGATAAAACAGCGCCATTTCAATTCATGACGCATACACAAGCATTATACCACCACAAAAAAAGGCGGAAGGAATGCCCTTCCGTCTTTCCATTAATGGTTTCGCGATTACTTAACGTTAGCGAAGTACTTGATTGTACGAACCATCTGAGAAGTATAGGAGTTCTCGTTATCGTACCAGGAAACAGTCTGTACTTCGTATGTGTCGTCATCAATCTTGTTGACCATTGTCTGAGTAGGATCAAAGATGGAACCATGTGTTTCATCGATGATATCACTGGAGACGATCTCATCTGTTGCATATGCGAAGGAATCAGACTCAGCAGCCTTCATAGCAGCATTGATCTTGTCAACAGTAACATCCTTGCCCTTGACAACGGAGAACAGCAGTGTTGTGGATCCTGTAGGAACCGGAACACGCTGAGCAGCACCGATCAGCTTGCCATCGAGTTCAGGCAGAACCAGACCGATAGCCTTAGCAGCACCGGAAGATGTAGGAACGATGTTCTGAGCAGCTGCTCTGGAACGACGCAGGTTGCCCTTTCTCTGAGGTCCATCGAGAATCATCTGGTCGCCTGTGTAAGCATGAACTGTGCACATGATACCAGACTCAATCGGGAATGTGTCGTTCAGTGTCTTAGCCATAGGAGCTAAGCAATTTGTTGTGCAGGAAGCAGCAGAAATAATCTTGTCTTCCGGAGTCAGTGTCTTTTCGTTAACGGAGAAGACGATTGTCTTCAGGTCCTTTCCAGCAGGAGCGGAAATAACGACCTTCTTGGCACCAGCATCGATATGAGCCTGAGCCTTAGCCTTGGATGTATAGAAACCTGTGCACTCGAGAACAACATCAACGTTCAGTTCGCCCCAAGGCAGATTATGAGCATCCGGCTCCTTGTAGATACGGATTTCCTTTCCGTCAACAGTGATTGTACCAGCTTCATCATCGCAGGAGATGTCATGATCCCACTTGCCATGAGTTGTATCGTGCTTCAGCAGATAAGCCAGCATGGAAGGCTTTGTCAGATCGTTGATAGCAACGACTTCATAGCCCTCGGATACGAACATCTGTCTGAAAGCAAGACGGCCGATACGACCGAAACCATTAATTGCAACTCTTACATCTGTCATATTGTCTTAATTTAGACCTCCTTATGTTGCGTTTAAATTATAGATTGCGCGCTTGATTCCGTCAATGTAAACAGGACGCATTTCACCGCATCTTTACTTGGTTTTCAGCGATTGTGCAAAGTTGCGTTTCTCAGAACGTTTCATTGCAGTTGAGCGGTCTGTGCGCCGCCGCAAGGGCGTCTTTGACATTATGGGCATCGACGTGAAAGAGCTTGTTGAACAGCGCATAATTATTGACCCTTACCATCATCGTGGAATACTCCTTCTTCTGTGCATGCGGCAGCAGGAAGGAAAGATTCTCCGCCCGGGAAACATGGAAATGAACCCGCGGTCTTTCCGCCAGGCACGCATTGAGCAGCTTGCTCAACGCCCTTGAATCCAGATAGACAAGCTCATCAATATAGAGATCTGATCCTACCATCCTTAAAGCCGCATATCCGTCAATTCTGTCCTGCTCATTGAAATAGCCGAAGATCTTGCCGCCCTGGGCAATGATCTCTTCTTTATAGGTAATGAAATCCTCCAGGCTCCGGGCATAGAAGCCGGTAAATCTTCTAATGTATACGTTGTATACCTTGAGCATATCCAGCGCCTTGATGTCATAGGCCACCCCGAAAGTCGGAATGCGCTTGAGATCAGAACGCTGAATCATATACGCGCACCGATCATACGCCTTCCGGAAGCCGAACGGCTCATACAGGGAAGGATCTTCGCTTCTTAACAGCGTCAAGAGCTCACTGTGCTCCGCCGCATCCGTCAATGTATTCATCAGATCATGCATATGTCCCTTATTGCGGTATTCCGGCAGCGTGCATACCCCTGTGAGCATGCTTGTCTCCAGCACCTTGCTGTTGAACATCAGGGCATGCTTATTGCGGCACAGTGAACCGGCAATCTCATCCCCCTCCATGGACAGCCAGCAGTTCTCCGGCTTCCATATCTTCTTGAAATAGAAATCAATATAGGCAGGATCTTCCTGCGGGAAACTGATCCGCCACATCTCCTTCACCCGGGCCAGATCCTCCTGCTTTGCTTTAACGATCATGCTTTTCCTCCCTGCTGCTTATCAGTACAGCTTTTCTCACGTACCTCATCGGCACTTTTCCTGCCTCTTTCAATCATCCGCAGTGTCCCAAGCCATCCAATCACACCCATTAACGTCACCACAATAACAAACGGCAATAACCGCCTGTCATACAGTACAGCACATACCTGGATGGCCATGATCACACTCCAGTAAATCACATGCCTACGCATGTCTGATCTTTTCCGCTTCTTCATGGATTCTCACCAGCCTGTGCTTCATGCCGCTCTTGGATACCGAACTGCCGTTTTTCTGCTGGTAGATTTCACACAGCTCCAATAGACTCGCCTCCGGATTCTCCAATCGCACCTGCGCTGTCTTCTGCAGTTTATCATCCATATGTTTCAGCCGCCCGGCATCCGTGAGCACCTGAATATCCTCCAGCTGGGATCTGGCGGCGGTCTGTGTCTTGACTTCATTTGCCACATCACAGTTGTTAAGACGCGTCAATGAATTGGTAAAGTCTCTTGAAATACGGATGTTTTCAAAGTTCATGACGGCTTCATTCGCGCCGGTCACCCGCAGAAAATCCGCAATCTTCTCCGCCGCCTTCACATAAACAATCCAATGCCCTCTTCTTTCAATCCGGCGGGCATGGATATCAAACCGTTCCATTAATTCCATCAGATATGCCGCATGCTTTTCATTGTTGGCCGTAATCTCCAGATGATAATTCGTCTTCTCCGGCGGATTCACACTGCCTCCGGCCATAAATGCCCCGGCCAGATATGCCCGGGCGTTGGAATCATTGGCTGTAATCTTCATCAGCGGCTTTTCCAGTAATCCCCGGGAAGAGTAAATGCCCAAATCCTTGAGAATATCCATGGCGCCCGACAGAATGCGGAGTCCGTATACCAGATTCTTATTCAGATTCATGCGCCGGCGGATTGACAGATCCATCTCCACCCCATAGCGGGAACGCACCAGGCTGTAGATCGTCCGGGCCACTGCCGCATTCTCTACGGTTACCACAATCGTCAGGCCGCGGTTAGAAAACGACAGGGAGGAGCACATCAGAATGAGGGCGGAAAGACAGGCCCGGGCATCATTGCCCGTCCTTTCTTCCTTGGCAATTTCATTCTTTACTTCTGATGAGAACGACATTTCTTCTCCTTATCCAGATCATTCACCAGCGCTTCCACCGCCTTTTCAATCTTGGCAGCATCATGGCGGATCAGTCCATCCTTGAAATTCAATAACGGCACCTTCACCACTTCATAGTCATGGTTCCGCTTTGAGCAGCGCACCACCTGCTGGTGTTCTTCTTCATAGTGTTCCCGGATCTTCTTCGGGATCCTGTCATTTGCCATGATCACCTTATCCACCTGCACGCCGTGCTTATTCAATGCCTCTACATGCGCTTCCATATCATAGCCGTCCGTTTCCCCAGGCTGGGTCATGGCATTGCAGAAGTAAACCTTCTCTGCTTTTGATTCATACAGGGCATCCTGTATCTCGGGAATAATCACATTGGGCAGCACACTGGTATACACCGAACCAATACCGTAGATAATCAGATCCGCCCGGCGGATCGCATCCACCGCTTCATCCGTGGCGTGTACTTCATCCATATAGAACACCCGGTTGATATGGTTGTCGATATGAGGAATATTGGCTTCTCCGGCCACAATCACATTATCCTCCATACGGGCATACAGCGTAATCACCTGGGTTGTGGCCGGAATAATCTCACCCTTTACATTCAATACATCATCCAGTTCCTTGACCGCATCAAAGAAAGAACCGGTCTGCTGGGTCAATGCCGTCAGGATCAGATTGCCTAGATTATGTCCGGCTACATCCTCTCCCTTACCCTCCGGATCATCAAACCGGTAGTTCATGAGATTGGAGAACAGCGTTTCCTTATCCGCCAGGGCAATCATAACATTGCGGATATCGCCCATCGCGGGAATATTGAACTGTCTTCTCAGCCTGCCCGTCGACCCGCCATCATCCGCAACCGTGACAATTGCGGAGATATGAATATTGGGAATATGCTTGATGCCGCGGCAGATCTGGGCCTGCCCATGACCGCCGCCGATCACGACAACTCTACGCTTCATTCTGGATCCAGTGGGCCTTGTCACGATGGTCCTTGAAGCAGTGATACTTCGTCTTGTAATGGTCATACAGGAAGTTGGTTATCGTCACTGAACGATGCTGGCCGCCCGTGCAGCCGATCGCAACGGTAAAGTGATTCTTGCCTTCCTTCTGATACTGTTCAAAAGCATAGTCAAGGAAAGATAAAAGACGGCTGATGAACTCCTTTGTCTCCGGCTTATCCATGACATAGTCATATACAATCTTGTCGTCACCCGAATACGGTCTTAATGACACCACCCAGAACGGATTGGGCAGAAATCTGACATCAATCATCAGATCCGCATCCATCGGCACCCCGAACTTATACCCGAACGAAACAAATGAAATACTGAAGGAAGGCATGGCCGACCTTGAGAAATACTGTTCAATCTTCCTTCTGTATTCCTTCTCACTCAGAAAAGACGTATCAATCGTTACAAACGAATTATTCACATTCCGGGCAAACATCTGCCGCTCCACACTGATCGCCTCTTCCAGCGTATTGCATTGATTGCTTAACAGCAGCGGATGCATTCTTCTGGTACTTTTGTACCTTCTGAGAATCACGCTGTCGCTGGCATCCAGATACAGCACGGATATCTGCATGTTCTGTCCCTTGAGCCCTCTTAAAAAGGCCGGAAAATCCTCTGCACTTGTACTTAAGACAACCCAGTTGTAGCGGGGATCCGTCGATGCTTCAATCATATCCACCAGAATACTGATCAGCTGAACCGGAAAGTTATCAATAATATGGTATCCCATATCCTCCAGAATCCGGCAGGCCGTAGACTTTCCCGCCCCTGACATGCCTGAAACAAGGATTACTTTTTTCATCACAGGATTCTTCATTTTCATCACCGTCCCCATTGTAGCATTGTCCCCTGAAAGGATTCAACGTACACGGGTGTGCCGCTGACGCGTACGCCGCATCCCGTCCATAAAAAATACCGGTTATGCACCGGTATCAGGGTTCAGATGCTCACATCTTCAGCTCTTTGGCATTGCCCGCATTGATGATGCTGGTAATGCCGGCCGCAATCAGATAAACTGCCAGAATAATACTGATGGCAGCGGAAGCCTGCGGCATGAAGAACAGAACAAAGGAGAAGATAATGCTCAGTACGCCGCTGAACGTCAGGCTGCCGGTATCCGTCATGCCAAAAAACTGCAGTCTGTTTTTCATGCCCAGTTCCGAAATACCGAACATCAGCAGGGCAATGGCAAACAGCCAGGCATACGCCGCAATCAATGCTTCCTTCGGACTGCTCAATAACATCACGCCAAGCATGATATTGAGAATGCCGTTCAGAAGTGATCCGGAAAAGCGGACAAACACAGGCGCCTGTGCATATGCCGCAACCTCGGCAATACCAGCCGCCAGTAAGGCAATGGAAGCGATCACTTCAATCACCACAATCGTCTCCACCGGAAACACCATACACAGGATCCCCAGCACAATCATCACAATCCCGGCAATCATACTGCCGGTTCTGAACTTCTTTACGTTATTATTCCAGTACTGTCTGAAACTTTCTCTGTAATCTGTATTGTTATCATACAGGAACATATGCGTCACCTCTTTACACCTTTACTGTAGTATCCGCCTGTTTCCTTTTCCATAACAGAACTGACCATTTGTCAATTATTCAAAAAAAAGAAGAGAAATCTCTCTTCTTACATCTGATACTTTCTTCTTGATTCCGACAGATTGTCACAGTAGTACCGTACCGTCAGATCCGGCCGGACCCTGTTTTCAATCCCGGTATCATTCAGGAACTGATCCCCTTCCAGCATGCATTCCGACATTGCCTCAATGACCGCAGGCAGGTCTTCCTCTGCACCGGAGACAGATTTCAGCAGCAGTTCAGCTTTGATATCCAACGCATTCCATCCGTTAACCTGGAACTCCTGCTTCTTGAAATTGATGATCTTTTTGTAATCTTCCGCACACGCCATGAATCCGCTCCTCTTGTAAAAAATTTACACCTTCATTATACCATCGGTTTTTTAAATAACCAGTGTTCTTCCTGCCAAAGCGCCATCTCATCCGCGATACCGGTTTCCGTGCACACAAAGCACTGAAAAACGCTGTCAGCTGACAGCGTTTACAGCAGATTGTACGTCCAGTTGTGGTCTGTTTCCTGCAGGATATCTTCCAGTTCCAGCAGGTCCGTAATGGTACGGTTGGGCTTTGCCCGGGCAATACGCTTTTCATTCTTTTCACTGGTCAGATAGCCGATGGCATACACACAGGCACGCCGTCCCATCCGTACATCTCTGGCATGGTCGCCGATGTACACACAGTTATCATGGCCTCTGCCCATTTCCTGACAGATTCTTCTTAACGCGTCCGGCGCCGGCTTGGCTTTCTTATACGCTTCGGCCCCCATGACGCAGTCAATGTAGTCTTCCAGATCAAACTCTTCAATCCACATCCGGCAGTTGTCAGTAGGTCTTGATGTGACAACGCCTACTGCATAGCCGTTCTTCTTGAGCCACATCAGCACTTCCAGGGCATGCGGCATCATATTGACAAGGCCCAGCGCAGGCAGATCCGCCTGGAAAGCCCGGAATTCATGGGTCAGTTCGGTTGTGTCTTCATTCTTGAAGTATTTGCGGATAACCGCCCGGTCGTTGGCGCCGAACACCTCGATCTGTGTCCGGTCATCATAGTCATCAACAGAACGGTATTTGTTGAATAGAAAACGGTAGGATTCATCCACCATGGCTTTGGTATCCATGAGCGTACCGTCAAAGTCAAACAGCACAAGCGGCTTGACCGTGTTCTTTTTAAAGCGGTTGAACAGATACAGGATAAAGCCGATCACAGCAGTCACCAGTCCCGGCAGCTTCATGACAAGATTCATTTCCGCTCTGCCGTATTCGGCCACATAGATGAAATAGCGGGACAGTCCGATCCACAATAAGGCAAGAGCAGCACGATCGCCTCTGTGCTTATCCTGATACCAGACCCGGAACACCACTTCCAATAGCAACCAGCCAAGGGCATCCACCCCTACCACTAACAGCATCCGTATGTTGGAAAAGATATACGGGAAGTATGCGGCAGCCGTCAGAAACAGTACATGGGGCAGGGCACAGTCCATCGCCCTTCTGAAAGACATCAGATTCTTACGGCTGTAGATAAACAGAAAGAGAATGCACGGCAGCACCGCACCCAGTACATCAAACCTTCCATCCCAATACCGGAAGAAGTATCTGATGTCATCAAAGCCATTGATGAGATACCACCCGAGTCTGCCGCCGAGCAGACCGCAGATCGTCTCCCCCAGCAGCATTTCCTCCGCATACGCAGCAACATAGCCATTATGCTTCATGTCCTTGCGCATGAAGATATAGGCCATGAAAGCACCGATCAGAAAGAAGATGCCCTGCCAGCGGAATGTCACATGATTAAACATTGCCGCCTTCCTTTCCGGCATACTCTCTGAAGCGCCGCTTGATTTCCTGAGAAGAAGAATAGCCTGCTTCCTGCAGAATGAAATTGGTCACTGCCGATTCGACCAGAATTCTCATATTGCGGCCGGGCGATACCGGCAGCACAATTGTCGGAATCAGTACATCAAGGATTCTTGTATAGTGGGTTGTTTCATCCCCGATCCGGTTGTACTCATCCGCAGCACTGTACTTGACTAATTCAATGACCATATTCACTTCCGACCGATTGGCCATGGCACTGGCGCCGAACATCTTTTCCACATCAATGATGCCGATGCCTCTGATCTCCAGAAGGCCTTTGATGATATCCGGCGCATAGCCGAAGATCTTGTTGTGGACATGTTCCACATCAACCCGGTCATCTGAAACAAGCAACTGTCCATCCCGGATCAGTTCCAGGGCGGTTTCACTTTTGCCCATGCCGGATTCACCGGAAATCAGAACGCCTTTGCCGTAAACCGACATCAGCGTACCGCTGATCGTATCCTCATCCGCCATCTTCTCGTCCAGAAACGTAATCAGATCCGTCACCAGACGATACGTTTCCATATTCGTACGGACAATCGGGAAATCCTGTGAATCAGCGATTTCCTTCAGGATCGGCGGAAGTTCATTGTTGCGGGTAATAATGATCATCGGCGTCAGGCCGTCAGTAATCATCGGGAAGCGGGTCCGCTGCTCCTCTTCCGTCATGGTTTTGATGAACTCGGATTCCTTATTGCCGATAATAATAATTCTTCTTGGATCGCTGCGCTTATAGAACCCGCACAGTTCGAATCCCGGCCGGTTGATATCCGGAACAACCGTCCATCTGTCCAGCGACTTGTCATCGCCGGTCAGTCTCTCAAATTTGAAAAAGTCAACAATCTCTCTGACTGTCACCTTTTTTGTGTATACTTTTTTATCTGCCATCGATGGTTCCTCGACAGAATTCTATCACAACCGCTCTAGATTCTGAACATCTCCAGCAGTGCTTTGAACTTTACCGTAGGCAGGGCAAAACTGTTTTCCTTCTGATCCAGCGGCGTCACCACAACCCGCTGCGGATCGATGGTGACATGGTATGCCAGACCGTCTACTTCCGTCAGTGCATACCTGCCGGACATAACCTGCCAGGTCTGTCTGGCATAGTGATCGAGATTGCCTTTTTCACATTTCAGAAAATCCATCATGATACACACCTCCATTTCCTGTCACTTCTGAAGTGACTCCTGTACTGTAGTGGATGAGAAAACAGATTTCAACTTTTCCGCATCCCCGTTTTCATAAGAAACCGGTTTAATTATAATCGTTTCCGGCTTTTTGTGTATTTTCATGTAAGCGCTATTTCAGCCTTGTTTTCTCGTCTTCTGCTTCTTTTCTTTCCACTTTTTTACCTGTCACACGAAAATATTCATACATTTTCAACTGTCCGTCCTGTTTTTTACGCTGTCATACAAAAAGCAGGATTACTCCTGCTTCTGATGTTCCTTCGTCCACTGCACCGCCTTGATCAGATACTGACCGGTCCAGCTTTCTTTGACTTTCATGATATCTTCCGGTGTTCCTGCGGCAACAACCGTACCGCCCCCGTCGCCGCCTTCCGGGCCGAGGTCGATAATCCAGTCCGCACACTTGATCACATCCAGGTTGTGTTCAATGACAATGACCGTATCACCGCCATCCACAATCCGCTGCAGCACCGCAATCAGCCGGCTGACATCATCCGTATGCAGGCCGGTGGTCGGTTCATCCAGAATATAGACCGTCTTGCCGGTCGCTACTTTCTGCAGCTCCGTTGCCAGCTTGACCCGCTGTGCCTCACCGCCGGAAAGAGTCGTGGAGGACTGGCCGAGCTTGATATAGCCCAGACCCACATCATACAGTGTCTGCAGCTTGCGCTTGATCCTGGGATGGTTGGCAAAGAAGTGCAGGGCTTCTTCCACAGACATCTCCAGTACGTCATAAATGTTCTTCCCTTTATACGTACACTGCAGTGTCTCCTCATTGTACCGCTTGCCATGACATACTTCACACGGCACATAGACATCCGGCAGGAAGTTCATGCGGATAACCTTCACGCCGTCTCCCTGACATGCCTCACACCGGCCGCCTTTGGTATTGAAAGAGAATCTGCCCTTGTTATAGCCTCTGAGCCTCGCTTCCGGGGTCGTGGCAAACACCGCCCGGATATCATCAAAGACACCGGTATAGGTAGCCGGGTTGGAACGGGGTGTACGGCCGATCGGCGCCTGGTCGATCTGGACCAGCTTATCGATATTCTCCAGGCCTTTGATGCTCTTATACTTTCCCGGTCTGATCTTCTGACGGCCAAGGTGCACCAGCACCGCCTTCATGAATACATCATTGACAAGCGTCGACTTGCCGGAACCCGATACCCCGGTCACCAGCACCAGCTTTCCTAACGGGAACTTCACATTGATATTCTTCAGGTTGTGTTCCGCTACGCCCTTCAGCTCAATATACTTCCCATTGCCCTTTCTTCTTTCCTTCGGCAGGGGAATGACCTTCTTGCCGGAAAGATACTGTCCGGTAATCGATTCAGGCGTTGCCATGACCTGCTCAGGCGTACCGTTGGCCATGACCTGCCCGCCATGAATGCCGGCACCCGGACCGATATCCACAATCCAGTCTGCATTCATCATGGTCTCTTCATCATGTTCAACAACAATCAGCGAATTGCCAAGATCACGCATATCCTTGATGGTGCGGATCAGTCTTGCATTGTCCCTCTGATGCAGACCGATGGAAGGCTCATCCATGACATACAGCACACCTGACAATTGTGAACCGATCTGGGTCGCAAGTCTGATACGCTGCGACTCACCGCCGGAAAGCGTACCGGCAAGACGGTCCAGGGTCAGATAATCCAGCCCCACATTCTTGAGAAACTCCAGGCGGGAGCGGATTTCCTTTAACACCAGTTCGGCAATCTTCTTTTTTTCTTCATCCATCTGCAGCGCGTCCAGCCAGCCAAGCGCCTGTACCACCGACATGCGGGTGAACTCGGCAATGTTCTTATCACCGACCCGTACACTTAAAGCCTGTTCATTGAGACGGTCGCCATGACACTTGGGGCAGGGGGATTCCACCATGAAGGAGTGATACCACTCCTTGTTCCAGGAAGAGGTGGTTTCCACATACTTGCGCTCGATCATATCCTTCACGCCTTCAATATAGTTTGTCTTCTGGTAGGTATTGCCCCCGGAAGAAGTAATGGTATAGGAAATGGGACGGTCAGAGCCATGCAGAAGAATGTTCATCTCATGCTCGCTCATCTGATCCAATGGCTTATCAAGATCAATATGATATGTCTCACACAATACCTCAAAGGTCTGCCATTCAATGTTATCCGTATCCACAATGTTCTTATAGTAGCGGATACCTCCCTGGCGGATAGAGAGAGAGAGATCCGGCATCAGATTATCCACATCCACTTCTTCCGTAATGCCAAGGCCATGGCACACATCACATGCCCCTAAAGGCGCATTGAAAGAAAAGAGACGCGGTTCCAGATGCGGTACGGAGAAGCCGCAGACCGGGCAGGCATAATTGCTGGAAAACAGCATTTCCCTGTCTCCCGCCAGCACACATGCATTGCCATCCGTCAGCTTCAAAGCCGTCTCGAGAGAATCATGAATCCGGCTTCTGGCATTGTCATTTTTGACAATACGGTCCACCACCACATCAATTCTGTGGCGCCTGTTCTTATCCAGCTCAATATCATCTTCCAGCAGCTTGATTTCTCCATCGACTCTGACCCGGATATAGCCTTCCTTCAGAAGCTTGTCAAACCGGTCTTTGAACGTGCCCTTCTTATCCCGCACAATCGGTGCCATGATGGTAAGCCTTGTGCGATCATCAAGATTCATCAGAGTATCGGTCATTTCCTGTACGGTCTGGCCGGTGATCGGAATGTGGTGGCGCGGGCAGTAGGGAACGCCGCAGCGGGCATAGAGCAGACGCAGATAATCATAGATTTCCGTCACTGTACCGACGGTAGAGCGGGGGTTGTTGCTGGTGGTCTTCTGATCAATGGAAATGGCCGGACTCAGCCCTTCGATCTTATCCACATCAGGCTTGTCCACGCCGCCCAGAAACTGTCTTGCATAGGCAGAAAGAGATTCAACATATCTTCTCTGTCCTTCCGCATAAATCGTATCAAAGGCCAGACTTGTCTTGCCCGAACCGGAAAGACCGGTCATGACCACAAATTTATGTTTGGGAATTTCCAGTGAAATATTCTTGAGATTATTTTCTCTTGCGCCGCGTATGACCAGTTTATCATCCATACTTATTTCTCCTTCTTCGCCTCTGCACTCAGATCTGCCAGCATCTGCCAGGCCTGCCGGGGTGAAAGCTCATCCGGATTGACCTGTTTCAATTCATCCACAATTTCCTTTGTTTCAGGATCTTCCTTTTCCATTTCCACCAGCTGATAGCTCTGCTGCACAACCCGCTTCTTGCTTTCCAGCTCCTTCTGTACTTCCTTTGCCTTTTCAATGACCGCATCCGGCAGGCCGGCAAGCCTTGCCACATTGACACCATACGAATGACCGGCGGCTCCATCCTTTACTTTATACATGAACGTCACCTTATCATTCTCTTCCTTCACCACCACATGCACATTCCTGGCACAGCCGATGGAATCCGTCAGACTGGTCAGTTCATGATAGTGTGTGGAGAACATGGTCTTGGCATGGACACAGGCCGCGATATATTCAATCATCGCCTGGGCTAAGGCCATGCCGTCATACGTACTTGTCCCGCGGCCGATCTCATCAAAGAGAATCAGAGAGTGTTCCGTCGCATTCTGCAGGGCTTTATTGGCTTCACTCATTTCCACCATGAACGTGGACTGGCCGGCCAGAATATCATCACTGGCCCCGATCCGGGTAAAGATCTTGTCAAACACCGGCGTCTTCATGGAACGGGCCGGCACATAGCAGCCGGCCTGGGCCATGATGACAAGCAGGGCCGTCTGACGCATATAAGTGGATTTGCCGCCCATATTGGGACCGGTAATCAGCAGAATACTTTTTTCAGAATCCATGTGTACGCTATTGGCAACATACCTTGGATCTTTCATCATCTCATCCAGAATCGGATGTCTGCCTGATACAATATCCAGCACATCATCCGTGAAGGAAGGTCTCACATAGCCATAGTCAGCCGATACTTCCGCCATGGACTGATACACATCAATCTCCGCCAGAGCCCGGGCCAGCTTCTGAAGCCTGGGCAGACAGCCTCTGATCTTCTCCAGAATCTCACGGAACAGTTCCTTTTCCCGCTCAATCGCATTATCCGAGGCATGCAGGATGGCATCCTCCTTTTCCTTGAGCTCTGGTGAAATGAAACGCTCATTATTCACTAATGTCTGCTTGCGGATGTACCCCCACTCCGGCCTGACCTCTCTGGCCGCCGCCTTGGAGATTTCAATATAATAGCCGAATACCTTGTTATACCCGATCTTCAGCGTCTTGATGCCGGTTTTCTCCTTTTCTTTGGCTTCCATGGACGCAATAAAATCCTGGCCGGACCGCTGTATTTTCCGATCTTCATCCAGCTGAGCATCATAGCCATCCGCAAACACACCGCCATTGCTTAAAACAGCCGGCACATTTTCAGCAAACGCATCCTTCAAGGCATCATACAGATCACTCAGCGGATCAATCCCCGCATAAACCGCAAAGGCATCACACCGGACACAATCCAGAACCGCCGGCACCTGCCCCAGGGTCTTTGTCAGTCTGACAAGATCAACCGGAGATGCCGTATTCATGGCACACCGGGCAATCAGACGCGACAGATCATACACCTGGCTCAGCGCATCCCGCAGATTCTGTCTCTCCATGAAATGATCCATCAGATACTGCACCTTGTCATATCTGGCTTCAATATCCTTTACTCTGACAAGCGGCTTCTCCAGCCATCTTCTTAATAATCTTGAACCCATGGCTGAGCGGCAGTGATCCAGAAACGACCACAGCGTTGTGCCTCTGCCATCCGGATGGGCGGAAACAGAGATCTCCAGATTCATCCTGGTACTGTAATCCATATCCAGGAAATCACTCTCATTCTCCACCGCCGCCGGCTGCAGATGTGCCAGCATATGACGCTGTGTTTCTTCCAGATAATTGAGCATCCTGCCATAGGCAGTCCGCTCATAATCCTTCTTTAGATTCTCACACAGCGGTTCATATTCCTTCCGGATTTCCGTCTTATCACAATAGGAAATCACGACCTGCATATTTCTGAGGCTCTTGAGCAGACGCTGGGGAAATCCTTCTGCCACCACAACTTCACGGATGTTGTTTTTCATGATGGCCTGAACAAACAGCGTATCCTTATGCGGGATCTCTTCCAGGAAGTTTTCACCCGTACTGGCTTCCGCCGCCGCTATGGCATAGCCATAGCCATAGTCTTCCACCGCCCCAAGATACACCGATGCCTTGTCATCACCGATCTCTTCCATGACCGTGCCCGGGGTAATCACCCGGATGACATCACGCTTGACAATACCGACAGCCTTCTTCGGATCTTCCATCTGTTCCACAATGGCTACCTTGTAGCCCCTTGAAACAAGTCTCTGGATATAGGAAGACACCGCATGATGCGGCACACCGCACATCGGCACCTTCTCATCCGCCCCGGCATTCTTCCCGGTCAGAACAAGATCCAGTTCCTTTGATGCAATCTTCGCATCATCAAAAAACATTTCATAAAAATCACCGATCCGGTAGAACACCAGCGTATCCTGATAATTTTCCTTGACCTTCAGGTACTGTTCAATCATCGGCGTGTATTTCTCTGCCATATCTCTTCCTCAAACGTTCGTATTATAGCATTATCCCTGCCTGTTTCACGGCTGACATACCCAGGCTGAAAAAAGCACTGTACACCAGTGCTGTTTATTACTTCATTTAACATCTTCAGCCCCATGATGATCATGACCGCATACGCCATGGTCCTGGGCATCATGAGTGAACCGATGGCCGGTATCTTCTTTGCCCATATGTTCACCGGCAGACAGCAGGCGAAGCTGGCGGCAATGGCAATGCTCATATGCACGCCATAGCTGCTGTGCGTCCCCAGCAGAATGAGAATGATCGTGATCCCGCTCACCAGAAATACGCTGTTGCGGTACAGCGAACATTTTCTGCTTCCTTCATAATGAAACCAGTTATTGCCCGGGAAAAACACAGCACAATCCTGAAAACCGCCGATCCAGACAGAATCCCGGTCAATACCGGATTCACCGCATAGCCCATCTGCTTTACTTTTCTTGATTTCCTTCTCCTATCCATATGCCAAGACTGACAAACAGCAGCGCAAAGAGGGTTGTCCACTGCAGCGCCTCCCGGCTTTCCCTCAGAAACAGCGCTGATAACAGCACCCCCATCACCGGATTCATAAACCCGAGAATACTGATCTTTGAAACATCGTTATACTTCAATAGAATACTCCACAGTGTATATGCCCCGGCTGAGATAAACGCCATGTACAGAAGCAGTACAATCCCTTTCCATGTGCTCAGCACAAGACGTCCTCCCATCATCTTTCCACATGCCGCCATGATCAATCCGCCGCACAGAAACTGCCAGCCGCTCAGCACAACCGGATCCTCCTTCTGTCCAAACAGCTTGATCAGACACCCGGCCAGCGCACTGCAGAAAGCAGCTGTCACCATGGCCCCTTCCCCAGCCAGCGTCACCTTTCCGCGCATGGAAGGACCGCCGACCATGATAAACACCCCGGCAAAGCCGATGATGCTGCCAAGAACTTTGCGCACTGTCAGCTTTTCATAATGAAACAGAAAAGCGGATAGAAAGATGGAAAAGAATGTACCGGCCGCATTGATGACCGAGCCTCTGACGCCGGAAGTATGGGCCAGTCCCATATAGAAGAAGATATACTGTCCGATTGTCTGAAAACACATCAGCAGAAACACATGCTTCCAGCTTCCCTTACGGGGATGATGAAAAGCATGATGCCTGAGACTGTCATAGACAATCACCATTACCCCTGCCAGAGCAAAACGCACCCCTGCAAACAGAATGCGGCCGGCCGTATCATCCGCTTCAATCTGAAACAGGGCATAGCCGATCTTGATGGCCGGGGAAGCAGAGCCCCATAACATACAGCAGAAAAGTGCCGTCAGGAATACGGCCCACTTCTTCTGCCACATCACTGTACCGTCTTTCCTTTCGGCCTGTAATGCATATCCGACACCTGATACACCGTCAGTAAAGCATCCGGATCTGTCTTACGGATATAGTTCATCAGGATCTGATACTCCCGGCGGTCAACAATAGCCACTACTTCTCTTCTGACTTCCATATGATATGCCCCATAGAACTGATAAATGGAAGCACCGCTGTGCAGATCATGAATGATGAAGTGCACCAGCTCCTTTTCATGATTGGACACAATGGTCACTCTTCTCTTCATGGCAAAGCCATTCATGAACTTATCAAGCACCACCCCGCCAAGATACGAACCGAGCAATGAAATCACCACTGTCTTGCCGTCATACGCAAAAGCCGAACTCAGGGCAACCAGCGTACCGACAATAATCAGGCAGTTGCCCAGATCCATATGGGTATACTTCTGCATAATCTTGCCGATGATATCCGTACCGCCGCTGGACGCATTATCATGAAACAGCAGTGTCTGTCCGGCACTGATCACAAAGATATAACATGCCGCATCCAGTACCTGATCATGGGTAATGGATGTAAATCCCGGCAGAAGCTTTTCAAACATCCATAAGAAGACAGACAGCAGAATCGAGGTATAAACCGTTTTGACGCCGAATCCCTTTCCGACTAACAGAAATCCCAGGATCAGCAGAATGATATTCATGATCAGGGTCAGTAAGGAAATCGGCAGGTGTATGAAATTCACCAGAACAATAGCGATGCCTGACACCGAACAGATCGCCGTATGACTCGGCTCCAGGAAAAAGAAAATCCCAGCCGCTATAATCAGCTCTGCCCCGGCAAGATACAGTCCATCCAGAATAATATTTCTGATCTTTACTCCATCCATATGCATTCCATCCTCAAAACAGATGAAGTATACCATAACCCTTTAAAAAAGAATCCCGGGTTTAGGAAACCAAGCGGGAATCCTCGGCCATTCAATGACCGAGATGAAAGCGTAATTTGTTAATAATCCTTTTACTGTATGTGCTTATATTATGCCTATAAATATAGATTTTTTTGCTATATATGTCATACTGTGTGTATGAAAAAAAACAATCTTATACATGCACGAACATGTGTTTACAATGTAAATTATCATATCGTCTGGTCTGTCAAATACAGACGTAAGGTTTTGAATGCTGAAGTAGAAGCCTACATGCGTGATTTGATTCAACAGATCGCACATGACAAAGGATTTACGGTTGCGGAGTTTGAAACTGGTGAGTGTGACCATGTTCATCTGTTTGTGTCCGCACCGCCAAAGATTTCTATTTCACTGATTGTCCAGTACTTAAAGGGAATCACTGGCAGAAAGCTTTATGAACAGTTTCCTGATTTAAAGCAAAAACTCTGGAAAGGTGAACTGTGGAATCACTCGTACTATGTAGAGACCATTGGAAATATTTCAGAAGAAACCATTCGTGAATACATTGAACATCAAAGCAAGCAATACTAGAAAGGAGTCATCATGCCGAAAGCATGTAAGAAAAAGAGTTCTGAGTTTGTATCTTCACCTGTCAAAAGCGTGTTTCTGTATGGAAAACCAAACAAAGGAAAACTGCACCTGCTCTGGCAGATGGAGCGCAAATATGTTGAACTGATCAACTTCAATATCGAGGCTTTGATGGCTGTTCCAGACATTCATGTACAACTTATCAAGAACGATAAGAAGGATTCTTGTGTCCGCCAGCTTCAAAAACAGTTACGTCCAAGAGACATCAATTCTGCATTCTGTCAGAATGCCTTTGATACTGCTTTTACAAAGCTGTCAAACAGGCTGGATGCAATCCGTCTGGAAATGTTCAAGACAATTGATTCCATCTTCTGCCAGTCCAAGGTGCTATTTGGCTTGTGCCTTGATGGTGTGACCAAAGATGAAATGACTGCCTGCCTGAACAAAGTTGTCAATGCTGTACGAAACAAGAAAGACACGGCTTTCTATCTGGACTGCATTGCACAGCTGCAGAACATGTCTGCCGATGAGTTCGAAGCACAAATGATTGAACTTCGTGACCTGTATGATATGGTTTCCGTTCAATTCAGGATACCTCATGTTAAAAGTGAAGCGATTCCTTTTGACAGCAGACTGATGAAAATCGAGCCGTCTACCGATACTGCAATGCCGTATGTCATCACACTCTCAAGCCCTTTTGTAAAAGGCAATCGTATTTCAATCCCGATCAATACAAGCAGGCATTCACTGCACAAGATTCAGACTGGCAGGATGGCTGCTGCGGTAACCGTAAAACCAGAAGGTACAAAAGTTCGTATTGGATGGTCTTATGCAAAATCACTTAAGAAACCTGAAACAACTGTTAACATGGGAGTGGATACAGGAATCAAGGATTCGTTCTTTCTGTCTGATGGACGTTCCATCGGATCTATGAAAGAAGTTATTGACTATTACCATCGTGAGGTTGAACCTGCATTTGCACAGCTGAGCAGCCTGCGCAACAAGAAGAGAAGCATAAGCCATTATGTGCGTCACCATAAAAACCTTCCTTTGGATGTGAGACGTTCTCTCATTCAGAAGATGGACAGACTGGAGCATATGATACGCACAGCAAATACACCGTATCGCAAGAAGCATGCCTACTACAATATGCTGAATCATGAGATCAAACAGGATGTAACAGCATATATGTCATGTATCACGCATGATACTTTGACTGTGCTTGAACTGCTGGATATCAGAGAATTTGAAAAGTCTCATAAACTGAATGGGGACCTGTCTACATTTGCACGTGGCAAGTTACAGCAGAAGCTCATGTCTGAACTCAACTGGCATGGATATGACTATGTAGAAGTACCACCAGATTTTACAAGTCAGACATGCCCGATCTGCAGCTATCGTAATGCAGAAAATCGCAGCAAAGTAAACAGCAAACTCTTCAAATGTGGATGCTGTGGCTATGAGGATGATGCCGACCACGTTGGCGCAGTAAACATCAGAAACCGTGCAGAAGATAAGGAACTTCTTAAACTCTGCAAGGATGCAAAAAGCCACAAAGACATGCAATCAAAGTTGATCAGGCTTCTGGATGGCAGACATCTTGACTGGCAGATGAAACAATTAAAAACACCGATTCTACAGGAAACAGGAAACGTTGTTTCCGTCCTGTAGAACATATGAACTACCGCTTTCTGTACATGGCATGTCCACGTATGGAATGTAATAAGAAGATGTACACTGGTTGACAGCCTTCGGACTGTAAGACTGGATATATTTTCAAATTATCGGCATGAAGCCAGGCATTTAGATGCTCGGCCATTCAATGACCGAGTAGTTCACCCGAGATTCCTGTAAACAAATAACATCCTGTCCTTGCCGTTGATGTCCCTGCGGATTTCATAGCGCCAGCCCGGCAGCTTCTCTTCCAAGAGGGCCAACATTCTCTCCCGCTGGTCCCAGCCCATCTCAAAGGCCATGAACGCTTTCTCTTTCAATACCTTCTGACAGTCTTCGAACACTTCACGGTAGAACTTCAATCCATCTTCACCGCCGAACAATGCCACATGCGGTTCAAAATCCACCACCGACTTCTCCATCTTTTCTTCCTGGGGAATATAAGGCGGATTGCATACCAGTACATCCAGCTTCATGCCCTTTTCAATCAGCGGCTTCACCATATCCCCGCGTAAAAAGGTCACATCCGCATCATTGCTGGCGGCGTTCTGACGGGCCGTCAACAGCGCTTCTTCACTGATATCCGTTGCCGTCATATGTACTTTGGGCTCTTCTTTGCACAGTGTAATGGCAATAGCCCCGGATCCTGTACCGACATCTGCACATTCAATTGTATTCTGATCCGCAAAATACCGATCCATTTCCCCCAGCACATTGGCACAGAGCTCTTCCGTTTCATAACGGGGAATCAGCACATTCTCATTGACAATGAATTTATAGCCATAAAACCAGGAATAACCGAGCACATGGGCCATCGGCTCCTGTTTCAGAATCCGCTCCATCCCGGCCGCAAATTCCTTCTGCAGATCTGCCGGCATTTCCTCATCATAATTGGCATAGAGATCATAGCGTTCCCGCTGGGACAATTCGACAAGATAAGACATGACCGTTTCTTCCGGCACACCGTTCACTTCACAGAGCTTTTCATATTTCATGACTTCCTGTCTGAATGTACTCATGATCCGGCTTCCTCCAGTTTGCGCTTTTCTTCTTCCTTCTTCAGTCCATCAATGACTTCATCGAGCTTTCCTTCCATGATCTGATCCAGCTTGTTCAGCGTCAGCCCGATGCGATGATCCGTGACTCTGTTCTGGGGATAGTTGTAAGTGCGGATCTTTTCCGATCTGTCGCCGGAGCCGATCGCGTTTCTTCTTGCCTGTCCTGCCCTTTCCAGCTCTTTTTCTCTTTCATAGGCATAAACCCGGGCCCGGATAATCGCCATGGCCGTTTCACGGTTTTCAATCTGGGAGCGTCCCTCCTGACAGTTGACGGTGATGCCGGTCGGCTTATGAACAATACGGACGGCACTGTCGGTCTTGTTGATATGCTGGCCGCCTGCACCGCTGGAACGATGGGTTTCAATTTCAAGATCATCGGGATCGATGGTGAAATCGCCCTTTTCAATTTCCGGATAGCAGTAAACCGTGGCCGTAGAAGTCTGAATGCGGCCCTGTGATTCCGTCTTAGGCACCCGCTGCACTCTGTGTACACCGGATTCAAACTTCAGATCGCCATACACCCCGTCTTTTCCTTTAATCGAGAAAACAATCTGGGAGAAACCGCCTGCTTCGGAAGGATTGGCCTCCATGACTTCACACTTCCATCCTCTGCTTTCCGCATACCTTGTATACATGCGGTACAGATCTCCGGCAAAGATATTGCCTTCGTCTCCGCCGGCTCCGCCGCGGATTTCCATGATGGCATTGCAGTCATCTTCCGGATCATGCGGAATCAATAGATGCTGAATATGTTCCAGCAGCTTTTCCCGCTCCGGTTCACATTCTGTGAGCTCCGCTTCTGCCATTTCCTTCATCTCGGCATCGTTCTTCATGGCTTCAGCCTGTTCAATTCTCTCATCCAGTTCCATCAGCTGATGCCTTGCCTCAACCGGCGCATTCAGCCTTGCCTGCCGGCGGGAAAGGCTGGCAATCCGGGATGGATCTTTCATGACTTCCGGATCCATGAGCTGTTCATTGATGCCGTTATATTCCTCTTCCAGTGCTTTCAGTTTTTCTCTTACTGCATCCATTCTTTTCTCCTAGTTCATCTCATCCATGCCGCGTCTGGCGCTCATATTCTGCAGTCTTCTGATTGCCTTTGCTTCAATCTGACGGATTCTTTCCCGCGTGACATGGCATTCCCTGCCCACTTCTTCCAGGGTCTTCGGCTTGCCGTCATCCAGTCCATAGCGCATCCGCAGAATCTTCTCTTCTCTTTCCGGCAGTTCCTGCAGCAGTTCATCCAGCAGCTTCTTCTTATCCTGATCCCGGGCATAATCCTCCGGATTGACCGCAGACTTATCTTCCACAAAATCAGACAGCTCACTGTCTTCTTCTTCACCCTGCGGGGACTGCAGTGAAACAATCGGCTGCGAAAGCCTGATAATATCATTGACCTTCGCTTCCGTCATCCCGCCGCCAAGCCGCCTGGCAATTTCCTTGGCCGTCGGTTCCCGGTTGAGCTCCTGGGACAGTTCCTTCTGTGCTTTCTTGACGTGGGAAATCTGTTCGGTCATATGGACCGGAATACGGATATCCCGTGACTGGTCGGATATGGCACGGTTCATGGACTGGCGGATCCACCATGTCGCATAGGTGGAAAAACGATATCCCTTTTCATAATCGAATTTCTCTACCGCCCTGACCAGACCGATATTTCCTTCCTGGATCAGATCCATGAAGGAAAGGCCGCGGTTGGCAAACTGCTTTGCCATGGAGACAACAAGTCTCAGATTGCTGGAAATCAGAAGATCCTTAGCCTGCTTGTAAGCATCCGAATCCGGATCCGCTTCCTTGAGAATACGGCCCGTTTCCCTCTCCTGTTCCGGAGTCAGAAGAGGAATCTGACCGATTTCCTTCATATACTGCCGCTGGGCATCCAGCGTAGAGCGGCCGGAGGAAGAACGGCTGACACGGACTTCCCTCTCAGTCTCTTCTTCCTCTTCCTCGTCTTCGTCCCCGTCTTCTTCTTCATCTTCGCCATCATCGTCGTCATAGACATCTTCATCCATGACAAATATATCGTTGTCTGAGCACCAGTCAAACAGCTCTTCTTCATCTGCTTCACTGAGCTTGTTCTTCTCGGCAAAGTCTATCACATCTTTTTCGGTGATCTGCTTATCGCCCGCTGCCGCATCCTTCAGCTTCTGCTTGATTTCATCAAGAGACAGTAAAACATCCTGTTTCTTTTTAGCCATAAATGATCACTCCAATCTATTTCTGTTCGTGCCACCATTTTACAATAATTCGCCAAAAAGAAAAACAGACCCGTACTCGGATCTGTCCAGTAAAGCTTACTTCAGGCCGTACTTCTTGTTGAACTTTTCAACCTGGCCGGCTGCCTGAGCGAATCTCTGACGTCCTGTATAGAAAGGATGGCAGTTGCTGCAGGAGTCAACTCTGATTTCCTTTAATGTGGAGCCTGTTTCAAACTCAGCACCGCAGGAAGTGCAGATGACCTTAGCCTTGTAATACTTAGGATGAATTCCGTCTTTCATAAAGTCCTCCTTCTGCCTTACGCCTCTATGCGTGCGTAAAGAAAGTGCACCCGTATATTAGCATTCTCCTCTTATTCTGACAAGCAGAAATCAATTTTCATCCACATCCCGGATATATCTGCGCATTCTCTGATAGATATCCTGCCGGATCATCCAGGCTTCTGCCCCGATGGGCAGAACAAACGCATCCTTCGTTTCAACCAGCGTCTCAATGGAAAGATCAGCCAGAGTCTTGCGGTCCAGAAGCGAAGGATCATACAGCGAAAGCGTCAGGCGGTGATAGGAAGCAGATACGGATCTGACATTCGGCAGACCGCCGCAGGCCTGCAAAAGACTTTCTGTCACCCTGCCGCAGCGCTCCGGATCAAACAGGCCGATGGCAAGATGCCTGAAGTACAGCCTTGTTAACAGAAAATATATCACAGCATACACCAGGCCGATGATCACCACTTTAGTTATAACCGGCAGCAGCGTATCATAGCGGCCATAGCTGATCAGCTCTCCCAGCGTACCGGGCTGGGCTGCCATGGTCAGACTGTTTGTGGTGATATAGCCAAGATTCACATGCAGAGCATGACATAATGCAAACATCGACCCGGCCAGCAGAATATGCATGAGATACAGCAGAGGACAGAGCGCAGAAGCAGCGATCATTAACGGCAGAGAAGTACCGCCGAAGACAGATACCAGAGCACTGACAAGCAGCAGGAGCCCCGTCTGATGTCTTTCTTTGCTGCCGCTGCTGATGGTAAAAGCCGCTGCCAGGCCGGCAGGCAGGGCAAAGATATGCATAATGTAGTAGGGCGTAAACAGCTGGCCTGCGGTTTCAGAAAGCTTGCCGGAAGCCAGCTGGGCCTGCCATAAGCCGGCATCTCCATTGAATACCGTACCGGCAACGGATGTCCATGTACCGCCATATGTACCATACCAGAAAGGCTGGCGGATCAGCGTATTGAGGTTCAGAAGCGACAGAATCTGATCCAGCATGCCATAGCCGGCAAGATGTGCCCCATCCATGTCCGCCGCAATGGCTTTAAACACAGCATCCAGGCCATGGTAGAAGTACGGCCAGAGCAAGGCAATGACTGCTCCCGCCAGTGCACTCCAGAACAATGACAGCAGAATGATACGGGCATTGATGCCAAGGGCACTGTACGGCCGCACTAAAGATCTTGCATAAACCCGATGCATCACCCAGCGCGTCAGCAAGGCCGCACACATTGCCCCGATTAATCCCGTCTGCAGAGGATAATACGTCACAGAAGTACCGGTATACGCCTGGGCCTCACTGTAGGAAATACCCATGATTGAAGAATAGGCAGTACTGGCTAGACTTCCCCTTGATACCAGCATCGTCACCACCAGAAACATGCCGTATGCCATGATCATGGCAGCCGCCCCGCTGTACCTCTCTTCTTTCTTCATGACCGCCTTCAGTCCGAACCACAGTGGAAAATTCACCACGATAAAACTGCCTGCTCTGCTTAAAAGCATGCCTGCACTGTACATCAATCTGTTTCCTGCCTCATAGGCATAGGTGCCATTGCCATTGGCCAGATAGCTGCCTATGGTCAGAAACACACACCCTGCCAGCACAATTCCAATCGGCACTTCATATGTATCATATAGATGTTCTTTCCTGCCCATATTTCACCTCAGAAAAGACTCTGCAGTCTCTTGAAATAATTGACTCTTCTGCCTCGCAGCATGCGTACATGAATATTTTCAGCCGTATGAATGATAATCTCCTTCTCATCATGCAGCTCAAGTACATCTGAATCCACCCCCAGTACAGCCCCTTCAAAGCTGTCTGAGCGCATTGTCAGAACCGTATCATCCGACATAACAATCGGACTGCCCAGCGACCTGTACTTGATATGATGAATGCCGGATATTTCCGTCATCTCGATAAAATGCAGTCCTTCCTGGATCACCGCACCGCCGAGCGACCTGTTATAGGCAGTTGAGCCAAGCTGTGTGCACACACAGATCCCTGTTCCCCGGAAATCCTCAAACTTCTCATGATTCACAAAGATCTCCATCACCTGCGTACGGGCAACATTCTCAATTCTGATTTCATTCAACCCATACACTTCATGATTTTCCATTTCCGCACACA
>JALCHG010000018.1:0-30528 GCA_022644565.1 Solobacterium sp.
AACTACAGCAGAATGCATCGCGCCTCATGGGTGACTCTGAGATACGGAAGTATTCCTGACATGCTGGAAACACAGGAAAAAAGAAAGACGGCATCAGCCGTCTGGAAGCTCGGTTACTTGTAGCCGAGTAGTTCACTTGTCCGCTTAGCTCTTCTTTTTCAAAGGTAATTCGTTTAAAGTAAAGAAAGAGTAATTCAGGAGGTTGAAATGTCAGTTTTTCCCGAAGGTTTTCTGTGGGGCGGTGCGGTCGCTGCCAATCAGTGTGAAGGTGCGTATCTGGAAGATGGAAAAGGACTGTCTGTGCCGGATATGTTACTGGGTGGAGATGTAAATCATCCCCGTACATTCCTGGCCGTGACCGATCCCGAAGCATTCTATCCAAGCCATCAGGCGATTGATTTCTATCATCACTATAAAGAGGACATCAGGCTGTTTGCCGAAATGGGCTGGAAGGTATTCCGTCTGTCCATCAACTGGAGCCGGATTTATCCCAATGGAGATGATGAAACGCCAAATGAGAAGGGACTGCAGTTCTATGACAATGTATTTGATGAATGTCATAAGTACGGGATCGAACCATTGGTTACGCTGTGTCATTATGAAATTCCCTGGGCTGTTGTGACTAAGTACGGAGGTTTCTCCAGCCGTCAGACCATTGATCTTTTCCTGAAGTACTGCCGTACTGTCTTTACAAGATATAAGGACAATGTAAAGTACTGGCTTACTTTCAATGAGATCAATATTGCCTGCATGGGTAATGGCGGACTTGGTGATCTGTATGGCCTCGGCATCATGGACAAAGATGATATCAATGCGAAAGATCCGATTTTGCTGACTGAACTGAAGAAGAATCCCCAGCGTACCTTTGAAGCGCTGCACAATGAATTTGTGGCCAGCGCAAAAGCAGTGAAACTGGCCCATGAAATCATACCGGATGTCGTGGTCGGCAACATGATCTGTCATATTACAAACTATCCGCTGACCCCTAATCCGGACGATATCATGGCATGTTATCAGGAAGATGATGTGAAGAACAACTTCTGTGCGGATGTACAGGTCAGGGGAGAATATCCTTCCTATATCTTCCGCTACTTCAAAGAACATGGCATCGATTCTTCTTTCATTACAGAAGAGGATAAGAAAGTGCTGAAGGAAGGCACTGTGGATCTGTATACATTCTCCTATTATTCGTCCGGATGCGTAACCGTGAATCCTGATGCGGATCTGACGGCCGGCAATATGACCATGGGTGCGAAGAATCCATATCTCAAGGAGAGTGAATGGGGCTGGCAGATTGATCCGGAAGGACTTCGCTATACATTGAATACGGTCCATGACCGCTATCCGGATATTCCGTTAATGGTTGTGGAGAACGGTCTTGGAGCGGTAGATCAGGTTGAATCGGATGGTTCCATTCATGATCCTTACAGAATTGATTATCTGAAGAAACATATCCAGGCCATGAAAGAAGCAGTGGAAGATGGCGTACCGGTCATCGGCTATACCACATGGGGACCGATTGATCTTGTTTCTGCCGGAACAGGCCAGTATGCCAAACGCTATGGCTTCATATATGTTGACAGACATGATGACGGGACGGGTGATTTCCATCGTTCCCGGAAGGATTCCTTCTACTGGTATAAGAAAGTATGTGAATCCAATGGCGAGGATCTGGGCGAATAGACAGAAAGAGGCAGGAAGTTCAGTTTCCTGCCTTTTTCATACTGATCAGATACTGATACCAGAAGGTATCTGAACCATACTTTTCCCAGAGGGACAGCCGCGCATCCCTGAGAAGATCTGAAACGTCACGTCCGGCGAAGTAGGCAGTATTGAGTTCCATGCCGTATTCAATCATCGGTTTCTGAATGGAAGCAGGCACATCATAATCGGCCATGGAATCTTTCAATTGTTTTTCCATGGTGGCATCAAAACGTTCCTTTGCCTCATTCTGAAGAATTCCCAATGAAACATTGTGATAGGACCAGCCATGTGCACTGACTGAGACAGAACCATACTGCAGCGGTGAAACCATCAGGCTTTCCGTACAGATATCCGTCAATCCGTTTTCCTGAGCCTGGTGCTGCAGATGACTGTGGCCGGAAAGTGACAGAGAAACATTGTGTTTTTCCAGAAGCTCAGCGATTTCCTTATGATTGTCGATGACAAAGCCCTGGGATAGAAGGCCGCTCTGGGGCAGAAAGTTCTGGTGGGAAACAGCGATGACACGGGCATGTTTCTTTTGTGCTTTCTGCAGAACATCCCTGGCAAAGTCGATCTCATCCTCGGTTAAGGCACCTGGTGCTTCTTCGGTATTGGCATCAAGAAACAGAAGCCAGAGATCCCTGCGCAGACCATAGCAGTAAGAGAAAGAATGCTTTTCCTTATACAGGGCATCATCATAGCCGAAACAGGACATGACCTCTTTGAACTGTTTCTGTGAGATGTTATCTGTTCTGATAAAACTGTCGCCGTAATAAGACATGGCATAGCCGTAACTGATGTCATGATTGCCGGGTATGACAAGCACAGGTACACCGTCTTCTTTTAGGGTCATCAGCTTCTCCCTGAGATCAATCAGACTCTGGTATTCACCATTGAAAGTAAGATCGCCGGAAAGGATGAGGGCATCATAGTGATGTGCCTGTTTTATCAGTGCCGCAATGATTTCATCCCCGTGTTCAGTCAGTTTGCCATCGCCTTCTGCCATCAGGTTCTGGAAAGCCTGTCCTTTATTAAATAGGGATGGGGAAAGGTAATGCAGGTCAGTTGCGTGGAGCAGATGGATATTTTCTTCCTCTGCCTTCGTACTGAAACCGGAAAGAAACAGAGAGGATATTACCAGTAAGAGTATGGATTTCATAGCAGAATGGTACGGCAGAGGAAGAAAACATGTCAATTGGCCTTTCATGATTGCAGGCATGGTTTTATAATATGACCTGCAGATTTTCTGCCGTCAGTAGCGGCTACCTGACGTTAAACGAAAATAAGGAGATGATATTTTTGAGACACTTGAATCTTAAGGACTTTACCAGAATTGCCATGATTGCGGCTATCTACACGGCTGTATCGCTGGCGCTGGCTCCGATTTCCTTCAGCAATATCCAGGTGCGCATTGCCGAAGCACTGACGATACTGCCGCTGATCTATGAACCATCCATCTGGGGTGTGACACTGGGATGCTTTCTGACCAACCTCATCGGGGCGGCCACAGGCGTCAACCCGACCGGCATGATCGATGCCGCTGTGGGCACCAGCGCAACCTTCTTAGCTGCAGTATGCACATGGAAGCTCAGAGATAAGACAATCGGAAAGGTTCCGGTATGGAGTATCCTGATGCCGGTAATCTTCAACTTCTTCTTTGTGGGAAGTGAACTCGCCATCCTGTTCTTTGATGGAAACTTTGTCCTGGGCTTGCTGATCATGGGAACCGAAGTAGCTGTCGGTGAACTGATCTCCTGTGCCCTTGGCTGTGTGTTAGTCAAAGCACTGGCAAGAACCAGAGTATTTGAGCCATCTGTATCGAGAGACTGAAACCAGCCTCTCTTTTCTTTTTCTATCTATTAATCAGCACTATGCAAAAACCGCATAAGCATCATAAAATTGCACATGCTGAAAAAAGTGTGCACGGAAACCCGGATCTGATTCACACATTGGCAGTTCTGTGGACTGCCAGGCAGTGCCCATATTTTCCAAAGCGTGATATATTCATCTGATAATCTGAACGGTACGATAACGGCTGCTGTAACTGGTGGAGGTATAGACGCATGCTTCACCAATACCTGTAAAGAACCAATGAAGCCATCAGAAGACACTGTGGTCCCGGAAAAGAAGCTGGCAGCAGCCAGTGCTGTCGATACAGAGGCTGAAAGCAATACATCACTGTACGTCACGCTGATTGTCATCTCTGCGGCAGCTGTGGCTGTGATTACTGTTCTCAAGAGCAGAAGTAAGAAAGCAGATTAAGATTTCAGGTTCTGAAAAGTCCACAGTAAGTAACTGCGGCAGAGGCGTCAGTCTGATGACAGGCTGGCGTCTTTTCATCGATATAATTATGAAATTGCATAGTAAAAGAGAGAAAAATAAAGCGCGGCAGACATATGTGTCTGTCACGCAGTACAGGTTACTGAGCGTAGTCACCGCCCTCAATGTGGAAGTATTCTTCCATGGTTTCATCCGGTGAGATGCTGTACATGGCATTTGCCGTATCCACGCCGACATAGCGGTAATGCCATGGTTCATATTCATAGCCGGTGATGGCTTCTTTGCCCTGGGGATAGCGCAGGATAAAGCCGTATTCATGGGCGTGCTGGTAGAGCCATTGGCCGGCGGCTGTATTGATGAAGGTCTGGTCCAGCATATCTACCATGTCGGTCTGACCAAGATCGCAGGCCAGTCCTGTCTGGTGGTCGGAATAGCCGGGACGGGAGGAAATGGAATCCGCATAGGCCTGGCCGTTCTGCGCCACATAGCCGTTGTATACGTCTACCTGGTAGTCATAGCTGCGGTAGGCTGAGGTGAGGTAAAGCTGTACACCCTGCTGGCTGGCCGCATTAAACATGGCAACTAAGGCATTGGCTGCTTCCTGGCGCATCATTTCCTGCCGGTCCTGTTTGGGCACAGAAGTAATTTCAACAAGGTCGGAAGGGACATAGCCATCCGGCAGCTTGTGTTTCTTATTGGCCACAATCAGGATGGAGTTTGTATCAAAGAATCTTGGATCCGATTCTCCATCCGGGGTGGCTGAAGCAGATGCGGGTGCGGCCGCGGCCGCTGTTTCAGTGCTTTGTTCTGTCGGAACAGCCGTTGCCGGGGCTGCCGTATCTTCCTTTTTAAAGTGATTTGAGATGGTACTGAACAGAATAATGAGCAGAGAAAGCACAATGCCGATGGTCGCTATCAATAACAGCAGATGCTGTACATTCAGTTTTCTTCTTCTTCGCATACAGGTAACAGTCTAGCATAAAATACAGGGAAGGGTCGGCTGTCTTTCGGGACGCATTCTGAAGTGATATAATTCAATTTATGAAAAAAGGACTTTTTATCACATTTGAAGGACCGGATGGTTCAGGTAAGACAACCGTCTCAACAGCGGTAGTGGAACGCCTGAAAAATGAGGGTTATCCGGTCATGTATACAAGAGAACCGGGCGGCTCCAAAATCGCAGAAGAGATTCGTCAGGTTATTCTGGATCCGGCCAATACGGCCATGGACGCAAGAACGGAAGCGCTGCTGTATGCGGCCAGCCGCCGTCAGCACCTGACGGAAATTGTACTGCCTGCCCTGGAAAAAGGCATTACGGTCATCAGTGATCGTTTTGTGGATTCTTCCCTTGCCTATCAGGGATGCGGAAGGCAGATCGGCATGGAAGCAGTGGCTGAGATCAACCGCTTTGCCGTGGAAGGTCATATGCCCGACCATACGATTTTCCTGAATGTGGATGCGGATACCGGACTGACGCGGATTGCCGCAAGAGAGTATCTGGATCGTCTCGATCAGGAAAGCCAGGCATTTCATGAAAGAGTGTATGAAGGCTACCAGAAGGTCATTGCCATGTTTCCTGAAAGGATGTGCGTGGTGGATGCGTCAAGGGATGCGGATACGGTCATAGCCGAAGCGTATGAGGAAGTGAAGGGCTGGCTGGATGCTGAAAGATCTGCTGCGTGAAACCGAACCTGTTGTCTATCAGGCATTGGCCAGTGCGCTGCACAATGGTACGGTGTCGCATGCCTATCTGTTTTCCGGGGAAGCCGGAACACCGAAGAAGGAAGCCGCATTCCTGCTGGCGATGAGTCTGTTCTGTCAGAATAAGACAGAAGACGGGTTTGCCTGTGAGACATGCCGGACATGCACAAGGGTATTGAACCGGGAACATCTTGACTGCCGGGTGATTGACGGAAGTGAGAAGGCAATCGGCAAGGGTGATGTGGATGAATTGACGGCTTCCTTTGCCAAGGCGGCTTCGGAAGGCGGAAGCGGCCGGCGGGTGTGCATTCTTCTGCAGGCGGATAACAGCAGTACGGCAGCGCAGAATGCATTGCTCAAGTTTTTGGAAGAGCCGGGAGAAGGAGTTACGGCAATTCTCTGTGTGGATGGGATCGGCCGTATTCTGCCGACGATTGTTTCCCGCTGTACGCTTGTACCGTTTGTGCCGCTGCCTGCTTCCTATTATTATAAGAAGGCAGTGGAACAGGGCGTGCATGAAGAGGATGCGTATTTTCTCAGCCACATCGTACGCAACGTGGATGATCTGAAAGCACAGAGTGAAGCGGAAAGCTATACCCATGCGCTGGATATGTTCCGGCAGACCTTTGATGACAATGGTCCCAGTGCAGAACTGCTAGTGGACTATGACATCAGCTATAAGCTGAGTGATAAGAAGGAAAACCTGAAGATGCTTGGCTGCTGGCTCGATCTGATTGATCTGTTTGCCCATGATGAAGTCATGGAGAAAGAGGAAGGACCGGACTGGTACAGAACACTGCTCAGGGAAAAGAGAAAAGACAGCGGTTATTATGTCAGGATGATACAGATCGTATCGGAAGAACGTGACCGCTGTAATAAATTTAACGATCAGAATCTGCTGTGTGCCCAGGCATTTGGCAGACTGGAGGCATTGAAACATGGAAAGAAAAACTGAAGAACCCGTTCAGCCGGTGAAATATACCTATACCGTTCCGGTGAAGTTTGAGGAAGCCGGCAAGCCGTATTCCTTCGGTACGGAAGATTCTTCCATCCTGAAAGGCGACTTTGTAGTAGTGGAGACACAGCAGGGTCTGGAGATGGGAAAAGCGGAAGGTGATGCGCTGGAAGTAGGAAAGTATAAGCTGCGCATGCCCCAGCGTCCGGTGATCCGTAAAGCAACAGACCGGGATAAGGAAACCTATGAGAGAAATCTGAAAGAGAATGATATTGCATTTGATATCTGCAGGAGTGAAATTGAAGCCCTGGATCTCAAGATGAATCTGCTCAGTGCCAGCTATACGCTGGACCGTTCCAAGATTCTCTTTGTGTATCTGGCGGATCAGAGAGTGGATTTCCGCGATCTTTTGAAAAGACTGGGAGCCAGGCTGCACTGCCGCATTGAATTAAGACAGATCGGGGAAAGAGATAAGGCGAGAATGGTAGGCGGCATCGGTCCCTGCGGGATGGAGTGCTGCTGCCGCAGGTTCAAGTCGCGCTTTGATGTCATATCCATCAATATGGCCAAGAACCAGCTGCTGGCATTGAATGTGGATAAGCTTTCCGGCATGTGCGGCAAGCTGATGTGCTGCCTCAAGTATGAGGATAATGACTATAAGGAAATGACCCAGGGACTGCCCAAGATGGGATCCCAGGTGGAATATGACGGAGTTGTCTACCGGGTAACCAATATGAATGTCATGGCCAATGAGGCAAAGCTGGAAAATTATGAGAATGTGATTTTCATTACGCTGGATGATCTGAGAGCCAAGGGCATTCCCCGTAAGGGCGTTATCATGCAAAGACCGAAGGGTGATGGTGATAAGCCGGTACGCAAGACTGTCATCCATAATAACGGTTCACGTCCGGCAGCTCATGCGGTAAGGGAGAATGAAGATAACACGCATGCCAGAAATACTGAAGTCAGAACGTTCAAACGCAGAGACAGAGATACGCATGAAGAAAAGCCGAAAGGTAAAGTGGAAACACGCTCCTTCAAGCCAAGACATGATGCGGCTAAGCCTCAGCAGGCAGAAAAGAAGAACGTTACTGTACGTACATTCAAGCGGAAGAAACCGGAAGGAGAAAACGCGTGAAACGGCAGAAATCCTTTGAAAATAAACGGCCTTCGCTCTACCTTGTCCCAACACCCATCGGCAATCTTTCGGAAATGACACCCCGTGCCATTGAGATCCTTAACCAGGCAGATGTCATTGCCTGTGAAGATACGCGCACCAGCGGCCAGCTTCTTGCCCACTTCGGCATTCATAAGAAACTGATTGCCTGTCAGAACTTCAATGAAGAAAACAGTGCCGGCGGCATCGTGAAGCTTCTTTCCGAAGGAAAGAACGTCGCCCTCATCTCCGATGCCGGCTATCCCCTCATCAATGATCCCGGTCAGAGAGTCGTACAGGCCTGTGTGGAAAATGACTTCAATGTCATTCCGGTCTCCGGCTGTTCCGCTTTCCTCAATGCCCTTGTCGCCAGCGGTCTGGTGGTCATGCCGTTTATCTATGTCGGCTTTCTGCCATCCGGTGCGACGGAACGGCGCAAAAAGCTTGCCATGTATAAAGACTATCCGATGACCCTTGTCTTCTATGAAGCACCGCACCGGATTGTAAGGATGCTCGAAGATGTCAGAGATGTCATGGGCAACCGGCAGTGTACACTGGCCCGGGAACTGACCAAAGTACATGAGGAATTCATCCGCGGTACAGTAGAGGAAATACTGGAAACAGCGGATGATCTCAGAGGTGAGATGGTGGTTGTATTGGAAGGAAAGAAAGAGGACAGAGCGGTGGAGCTTGATATGCATGCGGTTCTTGCCATGGTCAATGAAGCCATGCAGGCGGGGATGAGCACTTCGGATGCCATCCGTGAAACCGCAAGACGCACCGGCATATCCAAGAACCGTATTTATGAATACGTGCATCAGAAAAACTGAGGGAGACTAGATTATGTTTATTCTGTTCAACATCGCAATGATGCCTTACTACATCCTGATGGCAGCGGCAATCATTCCGCCGGTTGTACTGATGATCTACATGTATAACAATGACCGCTATGAAAGGGAGCCGGCCTATATGGTCTGGCGCACGATCGGGGCAGGCATCATGGCTGCCTTGGCGGCAATGGTTCTGGAATATGTGTTTGAAGCTGTCTTTTTCAACAGCAGTGTACAGCCCAGTACCGATGTTTCCATACATGAGGCGATCATGGTAGGGCTTGTGGAAGAAGGCTGCAAGCTTTTCTTCCTGTACCGGGCGACATGGAAGTCGCCGGAATTCAACTACCGCTATGACGGCATTCTGTATGCCGGCTTTGTGTCCCTTGGTTTTGCGGCCTTTGAGAATGTCATGTATGTGTTCTCCAACGGCCTTGGGGTAGCGGTATCAAGAGCTCTGCTCTCCATTCCGGCCCATCTTGCCTTCGGCGTACTGACCGGCCTGTTCTATTCCCGGGCCAAGGTTATGCAGGTAGAAGGAAATCCGTTCTGCGGCATCATGATTTTTCTTGGCTGGCTGGTGTCCAGTTCTCTGCATGCCTGCTATGACGGCAGTCTGTTTGTCGGTTCCAATATGTCCATGGCGCTGTTTGTGGCGATTGTGATTTTGATCTATGTCATTGTCTTTGTCATTGTAAAGAAGGAAGCCAAAAACGACCGGCCGATCTACTGATGCGATGGATCCTGCTTTTAAGAACAGGATCTTTTCTTTTTGCCTTGTGCAGTTATGACATTTGAAGTTGCAGTTGATTGATGTAGAATAGTTCTGTATTGCAAAAAAGTGAGGAATAGGTATGTCTAGAATCTTTAATGATCCTACTCTGGCAAAAGCTGCCGTCCTGCTGCTTGGCGGAATGGTCATCGTTCTTCTGATTGCGGTGGTTGTTCTGGCATTGAAGAAGTATCAGGTATATTACATCGATGATGAAGAGATCGATCAACAGCTGAAAGAGAAGGAAAAGAATAAGCTGAATCTGAAGCTTCCCAAAGTAAAGAAACCGGAAAAGAAGGTAAAGGAAGTCAAAGAAACAGAAGAAGTTGAAGAAGAGCCTGTCAAGGAAGCGGAAGAAGTAAAGCCGCAGCCGGCTGTGGTAAAGCCGGTGGAAGCAGTGAAATCGGCTGAAGCTGTCATCCAGGAGCCGGAAGATCTGGTTCGTCCAGATGCAGCGAAACCGCAGGAAAAGACAGATACGACATTCATTCCGGAAATGAATAACGTACCGCCGGTCAACCATACGGTACCGCGGGCAAAAGAGCCTGGACAGAAGCTCTATGGTGTACGCATCACCATTACCGTAGGCGCCCAGCGCACCACTGCCGATGTGACCGACTTCCCGTGTCTGATCGGCCGTGAAGCGGACAAATGTGATGTGATTATCTCAGAACCCGCTGTTTCCCGCCGGCATGCAAGACTGCTGAAGGAAGATGATCAGCTGCTGATTGAAGATGTATCCGAACATAACGGCACCTATCTGAATGAAATGAAGATACCGCCGCTGGGCAAGGTAAGAATTCATGAAGGCGACAGTATCACTTTAGGCAGAGCGCATATCAGAATTGATTCCTGTCTGTATCAGTAAGATCCGGTGTCCCGGATCTTTTTTTAAGGAGAATGTATGATCCCGTGTATTTATCTTTCTGATGAAAGAGATGGCGATATCTCTTTCCATGTTCCCAATCCCATTCATTCCATTACCGTCCAGGACTGGAACAGAGACCTTTCTCCCTGGCCCATGAAGGCAGTATTTGGAAAGGAAGACTTTGGCGGAAAAGCTGATGCTTTTCTGACAGAAGTACTGAAGCAGACAGACCGTCTTTGTCCTGATCAGCCGGTGATCCTGGCCGGGTATTCTCTGGCCGGCTTATTAGCCCTGTATGCCTGTACAAAGACAGACCGGTTTGCCGGCTGTATCAGTGCATCAGGTTCTTTATGGTTTGAAGGTTTTAATGACTACCTCAGAACCCAACCGGTACATTGTGATCATGTCGTGCTTTCCCTTGGCAGGAAAGAAGCGAAAAGCCGCAATCCCATTCTTTCCACTATACAGACCTGTACGGAAGAAACAGAAAGGATTCTGTCAGAACAGTGTTCGGTGAAGTTCATCCTGCAGGAAGGGGGACACTTTGCGGACATCGGAGCAAGAATCAGTGAAGATATCCTGTGTCTTGATGACATGATGCAGGGTTCAGCGAATTGAAATAGTAACGTGATATACTGAAAAAGTAACGAAAGGGCTTTAGTGTATGAAAAACGGTAACAATTACTGGTGGCTGATATTCCTTGTAGTTTTCTTCTTCGGCAGCGGTGATGCAGCAGCGATCATCATCGCTCTGATTGTCATTCTGGCATTGATCGCGGCACTGAGCAGAAGATCTGCGAATACATCTTCACGTTCTTCTTCCCGTACTTCCACAAGATACAGAAGTTCTTCCACTTCAAGCCAGGGCAGAACCCGTGCTTCCCGCATCCTTTCACCCAGTGAGATGGCCAAGATCAATGTGTATCTGAGAAGATATTTCAACAGTTATGATACGCTGCAGGTGGCGGACGGCATTGTGCTGAAAGTCCATAAGGGATCCTACAGTTCTTTGAGCAGTCTGGATATCTACCGCAATGGAGAGTATCTCGGGGCACTGGAAGAGTTCGGCATGCGCTATGGGGACAGCTATGATGCCATTATCAGACAGCTGCTGGCAAATGCGGAAAACGGCTATGTGGTACGCAATGACGGCGTCATTGATGTAACGGCCGAAGAACATAAGGAAGAAGCGGAACAGCCGAAGAAAGAACCGGAACAGAAGAAAGAAGAAAAGAAAAAGGACTGCCAGTATTTCATTGATGAAATCAATCGGCTGAATACGGATATTCCGGATGAGAAGATTTCCAAAGGTCTGTATGAAACGACTTCATTGCTTCGGCAGATCCATGATCTGGAAGAGAAATTTCCGGAATCCCGCTCCAAGCTCGACAAGCTGTATGACTACTATCTGCCGATTCTGATCCGTATTCTGACGCAGTATGAAAGTCTGCAGAATGTCACAACGGATCCAAGCTATCAGGATACCTACAATAAACTCAACCGTACCATCGGTCTGATCAACGATGCGATGCGTACCATTATCTCTTCCATGACGGATGAGGATTTCATCAATCTCTCAGCCGATATCTCAACCCTTGAAGCAGTTCTGCAGAAGGACGGCTATGCCGGCAATGGAAGAATGAATCCCGATAAGAAGGAAGAAAAGTAAGTATGTCGGACAGGAAGAAAGATAAGGAAGAGGAAAAGATGCAGCTGTGGCATGATGTGATGGAATCACATCGTGCCTCTTTGGCTAAGGACAGCGGCAGTGAAGTGAAGCTGGAAACAGGCTCTGATCCACAAATCAGAGCAGAGACGGAAAAAACACTGCGCCGTACGGATGAAGCCATGGCAGAGCTCAATGCCATCCTGCAGAAACAGAAAAAGGATCTGGCAAAGATGACAGATGAGATCAATCAGAAGGATAAGCTGGCCGGGATTGATGCGGATCTGGATCAGCTGTCGGCCGGGATTGAGAAGGACTATGGCAAAAAGATCAGTGAACAGCCGAAAATGATTTCTTCATTTGATGACCGGGAAGTGTTCGGCCGCATTGAAAATGAAATCAATCAGACAATCATCGGCCAGAAGGATGCAGTCCATGGCTTATGTTCTGCTTTAAGACGCCCCTATGTCATGAAGAATGAGTCAGGCAGGGCAAAGAATGTCATTCTCATTCTCGGTCCTTGCGGCTGCGGCAGACACGCTGCACTTGTGACAGCCGCAAAGCTTATGAAAAAAGAAAACATCATTGCCTCGGATGAAGTCAGTACAATGGACCTCTCCCGCTATACCAGCGGTTCCCAGGAATCTGTCTTCCTGCAGGACCTGTACCAGGCATTAGAAAGCGAAGGCTCCTTTGTCTGCTTTGAAAACTTTTCGGAATGCTTTCCTTCCTATCTGCGTATGGTCGCTTCCCTTGCCGCAGAAGGAAATGTCATTCTCTCCAGACGCTATGTCTTTACCAAAGGCGTGCTAGTTGAGAATGAGAAGGGATTAGTCAAAAACAGCGTTGACTCCCTGCAGGCAAAAGACAAATACCTTGTCTTTCTGACAGATGGGAGCCTTGGCAGTGTACAGGATGCCTTCGGCTCCGACTTCCTGTACCATGTACTGGATACGATTACCTTCAAAGCCCTGGATGAAGAAGCCATGAAGCAGATCATTTCCCTGGAAATGAACCGGCTGATGGAAGAAGCCGGCACAAAGCTGAATCTTACCCTGACTTCAGATAATACCGTCAACACCTGGGTCATGAACCATTATGACAAAGCCCAGGGAGTCGATGCCGTCAATGCCCTGTTTCATGATTTCTATGTGTCACTGACCAATCTGCGCATGAACAGTACGGTCAAAGAAGCACAGCTGAAAACGGTCAATGATGTACCGACGGCAGTATATGAAGGCGGATCGGCCGTTCTTTCCCGGATGAGAAGTGCAAAGGAAGAGATTGATGCGGTCAATGCGGAACTGGAACAGATTGTCGGTCTGGATGCAGTGAAGAAGTATATCCGCTCTCTGCAGGCCCATATGGAAGTACAGCGCAGAAGAAAAGAACAGGGGCTCAAAAGTGTGGAAATCTCCCGTCATATGATCTTTACCGGCAACCCGGGCACCGGCAAGACAACCATCGCAAGACTGCTTGCCCGTTATATGAAAGCCATCGGTGCGCTGTCTCAGGGACAGTTAGTAGAAGTGACTAGAGCAGATCTTGTGGCCCAGTATGTCGGCCAGACCGCACCGCTGACGATGAGTGTCATCAAGAGTGCGCTTGGCGGTGTGCTCTTCATTGATGAAGCGTACTCCCTGTACCGGGGCAAGGATGATTCGTTCGGTCTTGAAGCGATTGATACACTGGTCAAAGCCATGGAAGACCACCGGGATGATCTGATTGTGATCTTAGCCGGTTATAAGAAGGAAATGGCAGGCTTTCTGGAAGCCAATTCCGGCCTGCGCTCCCGTTTTCCCAACATCATTTCCTTCCCGGACTATACTGGTGAAGAACTGGTGAAAATTGCTGAAATCCAGGCTAAAAGTAAAGGCTATGTCATTGCGGAAGATGCCGTATCACCGCTGCTGAACTATTTCAATGCGGTACAGGCAGAGCGTGCGGCAGAAGCAGGCAATGGCCGGCTGGCCCGCAATACCGTTGAAGCAGCGATTCTCAAACAGGCGGAACGGCTTGTCAAAGAACCTGAAGCCCGTATTGATGAATTGAAGAAAGAAGATTTTGTACTGGCAGAATAAAAGGGACATCTTACGATGTCCTTTTCCATTACTGCTCTTCTTCCGGATATTTCATGCCCCATCTCTGGCGGCATTCGGTCATGATGTCCATGACATCCTTTGTGTAATCAAGATGGGTGACAGAGGTATCGCCATTGACTGCCTTTTCCATGTCTGCAATTTCATAGCATAAGGCATCGGCTGTATGGCCGGCTGTGATTTCTTCTCTGTGGCCGTCTTCCGTCCAGGTGATGACGGCTTTGTCGGCTCTGGGGTACTCGTAGACTTCAATGTAGCCTTTGTCAAAGACAACGGTACCGCGCTTAGGCTGTTTGGCATGCAGAGAGAGAATGACCGTGGCCATTTCCTGCTGCTGATTCATCAATAATATGGATGCCTGTTCATCTACGCCGGTCGGGGCCAGTTTGACCTGGGTTTCAATCTGATCGGGTTTACTGCTCATGAACCATCTGGTAAAGGAGAGTGCATAGACACCTATATCCAGCATCGCTCCTCCGGCAAGATTACGGTTGAAGAAGCGGTTGTTCATGTCATATTCCTTATAGGAACCGAAGTTCATCTGCACTAAACGCAGCGGTCCAAGGACACCGCTTCTGATGATCTCATTGAGTTTACTGTACAGGGGCATATGATAGATGGTCTGTGCTTCGGCCAGTACCACATGATGTTCATCCGCTGCGGCAATGGCTTCATTCAGTTCTGTACTGTTAAGGGTGATAGCCTTTTCACATAAGACGTGCTTGCCGGCTGCCAGGGCTTTGCGCAGGTATTTGATGTGCGTATTATGCGGGGTGGAGATATAGATGATATCAACGGCTGGATCGGAAAAGACATCATCAATTTCATCATAGACAACCGGGATATTGTACTGTTTCGCAAAGGCTTCTCCTTTGGCGTGGGTGCGGTTGGCAACAGAGTAAAGAGAGCCGCCCATCTTTATCATGGCTTCGGCCAGCTGATGGCCGATCACACCAGTGCCGATGGTAGCCCATTTGTATTGTACGGACATAGTAAGATACCTTCTTTCTCTCTCCATGATAAGAAAATGGACCTGAAAAAGAAAGATGAAAAATGCCTGTGCATCATGCTTGCAAAAGCGCATGAATGGGTTATATTGAATGCAGTCTCAAAAGAGATAACATTGAAAAGGAGATAATCGAAAAGTATGAAGTACAGATGCACAGTTTGCGGTTATGTTTACGATGAGGAAAAGGAAGGCGTAAAGTTCACAGATCTGCCCGAAGACTGGACCTGCCCGACCTGCCATGCCCCCAAGTCCAAGTTTGTTCCGATGGAAGACAAGAAGGTATGGGCTTCTGAACATGTAGTAGGTGTTGCCAAGGATGTTCCGGAAGATATCAAGAAAGATCTGGAAGCCAACTTCACAGGGGAATGCTCTGAAGTAGGCATGTATCTGGCAATGAGCCGTGTTGCTTACAGAGAAGGCTATCCGGAAGTCGGCATGTACTATGAAAAGGCTGCCATGGAAGAAGCCAACCATGCCGCAAGATTCGCTGAACTGTTAGGTGAAGTTGTAACAGACAGCACAAAGAAGAATCTGGAAATGAGAGTAGAAGCAGAATACGGTGCTACCGAAGGCAAGACAGATCTTGCCAAGCGTGCCAAGGCTGCCAATCTCGATGCCATCCATGATACAGTTCATGAAATGGCCAGAGATGAAGCCCGTCATGGCAAAGCATTCCAGGGTCTGTTGGACAGATACTTCAAGGACTGAATGTAAGTATCAGCCCGTATTACTTCGGCCTGTTTTGAAGGCCTGTTCTGTTTGTGTAAGGCGCAACGGAACAGGTTTTTATTTTTGCTAAAAAATCCGGATTTGCACAAGGGGGACAACTTCTGAGGGTTAGCCGATCAATCCTGAGATATAATTGACCTGTCCAAGAAAGGGACAGATCAGGAAGTCTCCAGGAGTTGATTAGCGCTGACTTGGCGGTTTCGTTAATCAACTCCTGGAAGCTCCAAACCGCCATACAAATGAATAATAGCAGGAAGAATCAACACTTTTGGGGATCCTCTCTGAAAAACATGCTGTGGGATAACTCTGATGATATCTCAGACAGCCAGAGGCTTATTTCAAGCACAATTCATGAATGGTATGATGCCAAGCATCGCGAGCCATCCGATGATGAAATTGCGTTTCTTAACAATATTCCTATCAGCAGATGTCCTCGCTGCGGCAGTACCCATATTGTCAAAAACGGATACTACAAGGATGGCATGCAATGTTATTTCTGTCGATCCTGCCATAGTAAGTTTTCTCCCGTTACTAACACAATATTTGATGATAAAAAGATACCGATTTCTGAATGGATCGAATATCTGCTTTATCTGTTTGAATTTCACTCCATCAGCACAACGGCCAGAGACAACAGAAATGCAGTAAGCACTGGCAGATACTGGCTGAAAAAGGTGTTCTATGTCCTTCGCGGAATACAGGACAATGTTGTCCTTGATGGTGATATCTATTTTGAAGAGATGTTCTTCCCAGTGGTAAAAAGCAAGACAGTAGTGAAGGATGGTAAGAAGCTGAGAGGCATATCAAAGAACAAGATCTGCGTTGCGGCAGCACATGATGAATGGGGTAACACTGTTATTATTGTTGAGAATGTATCTAAACCGTCGCGTAAGAGCACATGGAACGCTATGGGTAGCCATATTAAGCCAGGTTCTAATCTGATTCATGATGGTGACAATTCACATTCAGTGCTGGTTGAAAAGCTTAGTCTCATGGAAGAAGTTTACACAACAAAGGAGACGAAAGGATTATCCGATGATAAAAATCCGCTGGATCCAATCAACAATCTGCATTCTCTGGCAAAGAGATACATGAAATCTCATGGTGGATACAGCAGAGATGATCTTCAGGACTGGATGAACCTGATATGGTTTGTACTATCAAAACCAGATAACCGGTATCAAAATGTAAATAAATTCATAGAACTGGCCATAAATACGCCGGGAACGTTGCGATACAGGGATGTAATGTCGAAAAAACGCAGTGTTTAAGCCATTTGCTATCCCCCCTTGTGCAAATCAGGATTTTTTTGCTAATATTCTTTGATTATTCTTGCGTACAAGCAAATGTACACTATAATGAAGATAGAAATCGAAGGTACACAGCTATTGCAATAATTGGAGGAATTGATATGCACTGCATGAATCCTTCCAGGTATAAGAACGGCAATTGTTCCCGCCTGCGTAAGCAGAATGGCAATGAGCTTTTATTACTTTTGGAGGACAATTCAATGAAAAAAATAATGACACTTTTGGTTACACTCTTACTTGCGTTTGCGGCTGGCAGCTATCCTGTAAATGCTGAAGGGCCAAGAAGAACAACTGGCAATGGCTATAGCTACGGCAATCTGACACATAATGGCAAAACGTATTCTTATAGCCATTCATTTGTCAGATCGGGAAATCAGCTGGGCGCATGCTTCACTTCAGCACCGTACGTAACCAGGCAGCATTCTTCTGTTAAGGCGGTTTTTAGCACGTATAATTTTGGCAATACGACAAATAATAGTTCTGCAAGAACTGTAATCACTGCCGGAACATCCTACGCTTATTATGCAGTTTGTCAGTATGGCGATGCTCAGGTAGAAAAAATTATCTCGGGCACTGCTTCTGTTACTGTTTTGACAAACCCTGCCTTCAGGTCGAACATCTCAGTCAGCTATTGATCATATAGGTGCGTAATCTATCAGGAACTGGTGAATACCAGTTCCTGATATTTCAAGGAGACGAATTATGAAAAAACAATATTTGAGCGTATTGGCGCTGTTATTGTTTGTTAGCGGATGCGGCCAAAATGCATCTGCTGTGGTAAATGAAAGTGATGCGCCTATGATATCTGCTCCAGCATTGCATTCTGAGGATTCAGTAAATCCTGAAGAGGCAGAAGAAAGCGATGATCCTGCGGCTGAAGGCTCAATGCTGGAAGAAGATAATCTGAGTGCAGCAGTTGTTTTTACAGTTGGTTCGATGACACTTGTGCCTGCAGGAAAGAATGATATTGTGCTGAATCCGGGTACAGTTGTCAGGTATTGCGATCCCCGGATAAGCAATCGTCTGTATGTGTACTGCTCGAAGTCTGGCTGTCAGCATAATAGTGAAGAATGCCCGGCCTGGATTGGCAATGCAACGTTATTTCTGTCGTATCATGGTATCTGGTACTACGTTGTCAATGATGATGATCAGGTATTCCGTCTGATCCGGCATGATCCTGAAAGCAACGAAAGAACAGAACTTATGCGGGTTTCTTCCGAACAGACAGGTCAGGTCCTGGTGCAAAGATCAATTGAAAGTTTTTTTGTTTCACGTAATAGGGCATATGTATCTGTTACAGAAAGTACAACGGATTTTTCGAACAATAATGCGCAGGCAACTGTTACAAAGGAAGTGATGGTAGATCTGGATACGGGGAAATCCACAGTGCTGCTGTCGGCTGACATGCTGAAGACGAAATACTTTATCCTTGCGGCAGATGATAATTACGCATATTTTGAGAAAGCTGACACAACGCATGTGGAACTTTCGGCAGATCTTGTAAAGATCAGCCTTGATCAGGGACAGGAAACAGTTCTTGTGTCTAAGGACAAGGGGGTTCAGCTGCAGTCGGATGGATATGGAAATGTATACGCTTCACAGTTTGTCTATATCCTGAAAGATGAAATTCATCTGTATGATATGGCATCTGATACAGATTCTCTTTTTTATAAATTGCCCAATGGACATTTGCTGTTTGCCAATATTTATGGTGACTGGATATATTTTACTTATGAAGATGAAGAAGGCAGTTCGCATTTCTGCGCCTGTCGTAAAGCGGATGGTGAGCCGCGCGAGTTAAAGAATTCATTCCGTGATAATGTGCTGCTTTTCAGCCGCTATCAGGCAACGGCAGCCGGTTTTATCGGTATGAGCATTGATGCGGGGCCAAATGGCAGTAATAGCGGTTGGATATCCCGCCGCGATGCGGATGCGGAGAGATTTGACAAGGTGGTTTATCCATCTATGTGAATAAGTGAGGCGCCATATGGAACTCAGAATAGATCATGTTTCTTATCAGTATGGCAAAACACGTGCGCTGAATGATATCTCGATACGTATGGAGGATGGTATCTATGGGCTGCTTGGTCCTAATGGAGCAGGCAAAAGCACATTGATGAATCTGCTGACGCTGAATCTGAAGCTGGAACAAGGATCAATTTGTCTTGATGGAGTAGATATTATGGATCAGCGCAGCCGATATACAGAGCAGCTTGGGTATATGCCGCAGGCTGATACTGTGTATCCTTATTTTACTGGGCTGCAGTTTATGTATTATATCGCTTCCATCAAGCGGATGAATCGGCATCAGGCCTGTAAGCAGAGTGAAGAACTGCTGCGTCGGCTGGACTTGTGGCAAGTGCGAAATCGAAAGGTCAAAGCGTATTCCGGTGGGATGAAACGGCGGCTGATGCTGGCTCAAGCGCTTTTAAATAATCCGGATGTGCTGATACTTGATGAACCGACTGCGGGTATGGATCCGCATCAACGGGTAGTTGTACGTAATCTGATTGGTGAGCTTTCTTTGTCACACATTGTATTGATATCGACTCATGTTGTTTCTGATATTGAATACATTGCCAATCGAATTCTGGTGATGGACAAAGGAGAGCTGCTGGCGGACGAAACACCGTATGCGCTGTGTGACAGACTGCGGGGGAAGGTCTGTACGATGCAGATAGCGGAAAGCTGTCTGAAAAAGTACGCACAGGAAGGTATTATCAATGGTATCAGCAGGGAAAAGGATGGCGTGCGGATCAGGCTGATCAGTGATCAGGCGGATCAGCTGGATGCAGACATGGTGCCGCCATCGCTGGACGATGTATACCAGTATATGTTTGGAGCAATGCATGATGTTTGAGATTCACAAAATCTTTTCGATCCGTCTGCTGGATATCATGCTGGCGGTTGTGGTAAGCATCAATCTGGTGCTGTTTGCCCTGGCATGTCAGCCGCTTATAGAAGTGTGCAGCGGATATTCTCTTTCTGCTTCTTCAAGTGAAGTACAAAGACAGATCGCCAATCAGACTGGGTATCATCAATGGCAGCAGGATTACTTACAGGAAATGCAGATCAAGGAAGAATCTGGATTATTTGGTGATGCTGATTCTGCTGGTGTTCAGGAATTAAAACACGGTATTTCGATCTATCGTCAGCTGGATGATGTATATCCATCTGTTGTTTTTCAAGGAAATGCTGCAATGATGCTGAAGTGGCAGCTTTCATTTTGGCTTTCAGTGCTGCTTGTCATGCTGGCTTCGCTATATTTGTTTCTGCAGGAAAAGAAAGATGGAATGATGCTGATTATACATAGCACGCCATCCTGCAGACAAAATTGCATGTATAAGATCACGGCACTTTTTGTGTATGGTGTCATTGCCTTTCTGTTATGTCAGATAAGTCAGGCCATTACGGCTGGCATTATGCTGGGAAGACCGGTTTTATCGCAGCCAATCCAAGGTGTTGATGGTTTTTTGACATGCCCGTGGCATATGCAGGTGGGACAGTATCTTTTTGCCAGTGTTATGTATTATATTTTGTTGCTTTTGCTGGCCGCTGTTTTTTCGGGCTTGATTGGCTATCTTTCTTCCAGTATCTTTTCCTTTGCTGGCTTTGCGGCTGTTGCTGCTGCTATTGGCTGGTGGCTTTCAAAAAGCAGCCATCTGTTTCTTAATCGGTTGAGCTTTCTAGTCTTTTGTGATTTTTCGTCTTTTTATAATCATACGTTTCTTGTTTTTCTGCCAGGTATTGCAGTAGAAGAGCATATCTATGCTTTGATTGGAGCTGCCATCGTAACAGTTTTGCTTCTTTTGGTGGTTGAGAAATGCTATGTATATCACATAGGAAAAGCAAAGTGCTGGCGGCTGCCTTCTGTGCCGGCTGTCTTTGGCTCATTGCGTATGATGGAGAGCAGAAAGTTAATGCGATATAGTTGTGGCATATTGATGCTGATGTGCTGTGTTGGTCTGGAAGTATGGCATTTTCATTCGGTTCAGCTGTATCTGGGGCCATCACAGTATACATATCGCCATTACAGCAGTCTGCTCAATGGCACAAAGAGTGAACAAAAGGAACAAATGCTGCGTGAAGAGAAAGAACGTCTGGAGGGTGAAGCTGGCAAAGGTGTTGATGTATCAGCGAGTCAGATCGGTCTTGAAAGAGCACAGAAGCAGTATGATTCTCTATCAGATGATATGCCCTATGTGTATCAGGATGGCTATGTAATGTGGTGCAGCGATGAGGGGATGCAATATCTCTTTCTATCTCATGCGGCAGGTCTTATATGTACCGTTGTCGCGATGTGTTTTTATATGGCGATGGATGAGGACTGCGGTGTGCTGACTTTACAAAGGGCTTCTGGCGCACGGAATGCGATAACGCGGCATCAGATGCATGCGGCATTATTCTATGGTGTCGTTATGGGGCTTTTGACTTCGCTGCCGTGGTTTTTGAAAGTCAGCGAGACATATGGTTTTGCTGATCTGATGGCGCCTGTGGCCGCAGCTATGCCTGGAGAATTTTCATTCCCCCGTCTGCAGGTTGTTTTCCTGTTTGTTCTTCAAATTGTGTTATCTGTTGGATTGTATGAAAGCGTTCCTTTTGCGGCAAAAATAGTGTGCCGGCATACGCACACGATTGTTGGTACATTGACTATATGTGGGGTTATTTATGCGGCTTTTGGTGCCCTGCTGTATCTTGTTGTCTGAGCGTACATTGGCTTCTGATGGCTCAGCCTTCACGGCTCTGTGATATACTTGCATCAAAGAGGAACACGAAAATGAGTGAGAACCAGAACAATACACAGGCCGAGGCGCAGGAAGAAGAAATTCATCTGACCCTGACCCCTGAAGAAACAAAAGAAGAACAGGCCGAACAGCTGTCCGCCCTGGAAGAAAAGAAAGAAGCAGCGACGCCGGAAGCTCTGGATATGAGCCGTCTTTCCGACAGTGAGAAAAAGCAGGTCGAGGACTTTGCCAAACAGATCGATATTACGGAACCGAATTTGGTTCTGCAGTATGGCAGTGCAGCCCAGAAGAAAGTTACCGATTTCAGTGATACGGCTTTGAAGAATGTCAGAGCCAAGGATCTTGGTGAAGTCGGTGATGCCTTAAGCAAGCTTGTGGCGGAACTGAAGGTCACAGACAGTGACAATGAGAACAAGGGTATCATGGGCTGGTTTAAACGTTCCAATAAAGGTGTGGAACAGATGAAGGCCAAGTATGCCAAGACTGAAAAAGATGTGGATGAGATTTCCGATGTGCTGGAAAACCATCAGATTCAGCTGCTGAAGGATATTTCCCTTCTGGATCAGCTGTATGATCGCAACAAGCAGAACACCAAGGAGCTGACCATGTACATCCTGGCCGGCAAGAAGAGACTGGCTGATATCCAGCAGAATGAACTGCCCAAGCTGCAGGAAAAGGCAAGACAGAGCGGCCTTGCCGAAGATGCGCAGGCAGCCAATGACCTGCAGAATGCATGCGACCGTTTTGAAAAGAAGCTGTATGATCTGGAACTTTCCCGTCAGGTCTCCATCCAGATGGCCCCGCAGATCAGACTGGTCCAGAACAATGACACACTGATGACCGAAAAGATTCAGTCCACCCTGGTCAATACCATTCCGCTATGGAAGAACCAGATGGTTCTGGCCCTTGGCGTCAATCACTCCAAGGAAGCGCTGGAAGCAGAAAGAGCCGTGAACAACATGACCAATGAACTGCTCAGAAAGAATGCCGAAACGCTGCATACTTCTGCGGTGGAAACAGCCAAGGAGAGTGAAAGAGGCATTGTGGATATTGAAACGCTCAAGCATACCAATGAAGAGCTTATTGCCACCCTGGATGAAGTACTGAAGATCCAGAAGGATGGGCATGATAAACGGACAGAAGCGGAACAGGAGCTCAACCGGATTGAAGATGAGCTGCATAAAAAGCTTCTTGAAATCAATCGCTGATGTACAATAGAAAGGCCGTGAAAAACCATGGCCTTTTACTTTATGTCAAATAAAAATGTTAAAAAGAAAAGAACTGTAAAAAGAAGAAAGAGAAGAAGAACGGGAACAAAAAAGACCCCGTGGAATCCGAGGCTGCTGTGGCTGATTCCCATCGGGATGCTTTTACTGTCAATGATTCTGATTGTCCGTTCTCTTCGTGCTATAGAGGTGACGACCGACGTGCAGTACAGTGTACAGAGCCAGCGGACCGAAAACACATATGATATGAGCCGTTTCCAGCTGACGGACGGCATCGGTACGTATGAGGATGAGGATTATACGTCCCGGTTCGGGGTGGATGTATCCTACCATAATAAAGATGTGGATTTTGCGGCTTTGAAGAAAGCCGGTGTTTCCTTTGTCATGATCCGCTGCGGCTACCGCGGGTATACAAATGGAACAATCAGTGAAGATGAAAAGTTCAGAGAGTATATCCAGGCAGCTGAGGATGCGGGTCTGGATGTAGGCGTCTATTTCTTCTCCCAGGCGGTCACGGCTGAAGAAGCAGCGGAAGAAGCCCGTTTTGTACTGGAGGAAATCCGTTCATATAATATTACGATGCCGGTTGTATATGACAATGAAATCATCACGGAAGATGAAAATGCCAGAGGCAATGCCATCTCCGTACAGCAGCGCACGGATGATGCCGTTGTCTTTCTGGAAAATATCAGACAAGCCGGCTATACACCGATGCTTTATGCAAGTACGGAAACATATGATGAACTGTATGATTATACGTATCTCAATGACTATGATACCTGGATTGCCCAGTATGAAAGTCTGAATACGTATCCCTATGCCTATTCCATGTGGCAGTATTCAGATGCCGGTATTGAAAACACGGCTTTAGAAGGCATGGATCTTGATATTCAGTTCATTCCAAAGGCACAAGCGACAGCTGCATCCTGAGCAGTCTGCCGGATGCTCTGCCATGGGAAACAGCTTCCACCTGATCCAGTAAATCAGCAGCACTGCTTTCTACCATGGCATGTACGCTGTCATCGTAATAAATATCATGTATTGTATGGTAGGTGCGCAGCCATGTTTCAAGACTGCCCTGCAGGCTGTAATCATAGCTGATCTCATACACATACATCATCTTTTCCATGGCTTTGGGGCAGGCTTTACAGGCATCTGCCACGATGCCGCCATAGGCCCGCACAAGACCGCCTGTTCCCAGTTTAATGCCGCCGAAATAACGGACCACACAGGCACAGACATTGTTCAGGCCGCTTTTTTTCAGACTCTCCAGCATGGGCATGCCGGCCGTGCCGGAAGGTTCGCCATTATCGCTGGAGCGGGTGATGGCATTGTCTTTGCCGATGACATAGGCAGTACAGACATGGGTTGCATCCCGGTACTGTTTCTGTACATCTTTGATGAAAAGACGTGCTTCTTCTTCCGTGCTGACATTGCTTAAGATACAGATGAAACGGGAATGACGTATCTCGGTTTCACATTGATATTGGTTTATGATTCGCATAAACAGATTATATAATATTTGCAGTTATGAGCAGAATACAGAAACTTGATACACAGACCGCCAATATGATAGCGGCAGGTGAAGTCGTTGAAAGACCAAGAGGCGTGGTGAAGGAACTGGTGGAAAATGCCATGGATGCCGGAGCCACAAGAATCATCATTGCGATGGAGCAGGGCGGTCTTTCAAAACTCAGTGTGGAAGATAACGGGATTGGTATGGATCATGCGGATGCAAGGATGGCGTTTGAGCGCCATGCCACCAGCAAGATTCATAAGGAAAGTGATCTCTGGAATATTCATACCATGGGTTTCCGCGGGGAAGCGCTGCCTTCCATTGCCTCGGTCAGCAGACTGACGATGCTGACAAGTGACGGCAGTGACGGGACAAAGGTTGTGATGTCCTATGGTAAAGAGGAAGTGTATGAAGATGCCCCGGCACCCCAGGGCACAAAGATTACGGTGGAAGGTCTTTTCTATGAAACGCCGGCGCGTCTGAAACATATGCGTTCCGCCGCCTATGAAGGCAGTCTCATCCAGTCGCTGGTACAGGCATTTGCCCTGGGACGGCCGGACATCGCTTTCCGTTTGTATCATGAAGGAAGAGAGTGCTTCCGTACCAGCGGCAGCGGTTCGCTGCAGGAAGTCGTATACCAGGTGTTTGGAAGAGGGGCGGCGGAAAATGCCATCCCGGTGGATTTTGAAGATTATGATTATCATGTGACAGGATGCATCATCAGGCCTTTTATCAACCGTGCTTCCCGCTATGGCATGCATATCTTTCTGAACCGGCGCATGGTAAAGGAAAACAGACTGTATAAAGCCATCCTGGATGGATACCAGGGCTTTCTGCAGGAAGGAAGATATCCTCTGGCTGTTGTCAACGTGGATATGGATCCCCACATCATTGATGTCAATGTTCATCCTTCCAAGTGGGAAGTCAGACTGTCCAAGCAGAATCAGCTGGAATATCTGCTTAAAGATCAGATTCATGAGGCTTTAACAAAAGCCATGAATGCCAAAGAAGAAGAGCCTGAGGTCATATCCGGTACAGTCTATGTGCCCTTATCCTTCAGTGATGATGAGATGCGTCCGACACCGCAGGAAGAAATGAAGGTGGCGCAGGACAGTCCGGCTTATGCCGCAGATCAGAAAGAAGAAAAGCCGCTGACCTGTGAAGCAGAGCAGAAGGCGGATGAAGCCATTCTTCAGAAAGTGACACCCGCTGAAGAAACAGAACCGGAAGAAGAGGAGGAAAAGATTCCTTTTCCTTCCTATACAGTGATCGGTCAGTACCGGAAGGATTATATTCTCTGCGCGTGTGAACAGGGATTGATGGTGGTGCATATTGCCAGAATGCGCCAGCGCATCAGCTATGAAGAAGATATCCGGCGCATGAAGACATCAAAGGGAAAGCAGGATCTGCTTGTGCCGCTTACCCTGCATGTTTCCGCGGCTGATGTTGAGCGGGCGGATGAGCTGAATGCGGCGATTGCTGATACGGGAATTGTGTTTGAGCCGTTTGGCAGTGACACCCTGCTTGTGCGCAGTATGCCTTTATGGCTGTGCGGACAGGATATAGAGGAAGAAAAACTGTTATGTGATCTCTGTGAGATCTATCTGAAGGAAGAACATAAAGTGGATGTCTGTGATCTTGCGGCCAGGGAAGCCGTCAAATACATGAAGGAAAACCACCGTTCTTTAACCATGGATGAAATGAAGAAGTATATGGAACAGCTGCAGGCATGTGACAATGCGTTTACGGATCCGTTCGGCCGGGCCATTGTCATCATTGTGGATGAGAAACATCTTCTGAGGTCGTTTGGATGAAGAAGGTGCTGGTTATTGCCGGACCGACGGCGGCCGGCAAATCATCCTTTGCCGTAGAAATGGCACATCTATTGAATGGAATTGTCATTTCCGGCGATTCCATTCAGGTGTACAGAGGCTTTGATATCGGCTCCGGCAAGGTGACGGAAGATGAGAAGGACGGCATTCCCCATGCTTTACTGGATATCCGTACCATGCATGAACACTACAGCGCAGCCGACTTTCAGAAAGAAGCCCGGCATGTCATTGATACAGATTCTCACTTTCCGATCATCTGCGGCGGTACGGGGCTGTATCTGAAGGCATGCCTCTACGACTACCGCTTTGATGAAGAAGAAATGCACAGTGATCCTTCCCTGGAACAGATGGACAGTGATACACTCTATGCCTTATTGAAAGAAAAAGATCCTGCTCAGGCGGAAAAGATTCATCCCCATAACCGCCGGCGCATCATCCGTGCCCTGACGATTCTTGAAAATACCGGCATGCGCATGTCCGATATCAATGCCCTGCAGAAACATGAACCGGTCTATGATATGTTCATTGCCGGCTGTACGATGGAGCGTGAAGTGCTGTATGAGCGCATCAATACAAGAGTGGAAGGCATGTTCAGGGCCGGCCTCAGACAGGAAGTGGAGAGACTGCTCAAGCAGGGCTGTACGTTTGATGATCAGCCCATGCAGGGCATCGGCTATAAGGAATGGCAGGCTTACTTCAATGGGGAAGCGGGCGAAGAAGAAGTGAAGGAAAATATCCAGAAGAATTCCCGCCACTTTGCCAAGCGGCAGTATACCTGGCTCAAGCATCAGATGCCAGTACACTGGTTCAATATCCTGGATGAAACACAGAAGGAAAAAATGAAGAAGGAAATTCTGGAATGGAGTACATATGAACAGAAAGAAGATTGAAAGACAGCTGGCAAAGCATTATCTGTGTGATTTCATCATCTATGCCGGCATCATGACCGCATTCTTTACATGGCTTTTATGGGACAGTGATGCCATGCTGCTGGTGCTGAGCATTATCGCAGCGGTCCTTCCCGGGGCACTTGTCTGTGTCATTCTGTATCTGATCCGCAAGCACAGAACATTTGATCGGCCATTGCCCTGGCTTGATAACAGTCCGTTTGAGCGGCTGACAAAGGATCTCTGTCTTTCCAATGATTATCTTGTCTACTATGACCGGCTGAAGTACTGGTTTGTCAGAAGAAATGAAGTAACAGACATCACCACCACGGAAGGGAATGGCAGAAAGCAGGCTGTGTTTACCTTGAAGCGGCGCAGCGGCCTGCCTTTCTCCTATATCTATGAGCCGGCAAAGCAGCCGGATCTCTATGAGCGGATCGCGCACTGGACGCAGCTGGAGAAGACATGTCCCTATTGCGGGGCTGTGAATCCGGCGGATGCGGCGTTCTGCGGCAATTGCGGCAAAGATCTTGGCGGTGCTAAGCCCATGCCCGCAAAGAAGGATACCGGTGCCATTGCAGCAATGGTGATTCTGACAGCCATGTTTATTCTTCTGATCTGTTTCAGAAGCAGATTCGGTTTATGACAGAAGTAGACAGATGGGCCCTTCTGTAGAGTCATCTGATTGACTTTCCTGTAAGCTTCATTAAACTAATAGTTAATCCTCAGAGTGTCAGAGGATGGAGGTTAGACATATGAGTGAGTATAATCAGCAGGTCTATACTGGCGGCAAGACGCTGCAGCAGTATATGACCAGTGTATTTACAACAATGGCAGCCGGCCTTGGCATTACGGCGCTGGTTGCGGGCCTGGGCTACTATAACCTGGTGAGCGGAGGATGGATGTACAGTCTGGTGATGAATGGCGGCTACAGCATGGTATCCATGATTGCCTTCATCGTACAGCTTGTCCTGTGCTTCAGTATTTCCAGAAGCCTTACATCCATGAATCCGGGCAGAACCAAGGGGCTGTTTTTGGGCTATGCGGCCATCACCGGATTCACCTTCACGGTACTGCCGCTTGTCTTCGGCGCTGCAACGGTATTTACCGCATTCGCTTTCTCCGCTGTCATGTATCTGGCGGCTGCCGTGATCGGAAGATTTACCAGAGTGGATCTGTCAAAGTTCTCCGGCATCTTCATCGGTGCGCTGTTTGCCTTGGTACTGGTATCGATTCTGTCGATGCTCATTCCATCACTTGCCAGCAGCCTGTTCATCTCCTATGCAGGTGTGCTTCTGTTCTTAGGACTAACCGCATGGGACATGCAGAGAATTACAAACTTCTATTATCAGACTCAGGGCAATGATGCACTGAGTGAGAGCGTATCCGTCTATGGTGCGTTTGAGCTCTATCTGGATTTCATCAATATCTTCCTGTACGTTCTGCGTATCTTCGGCAGAGGGTCATCTTCAAGGAATTAAAGAAAGCAGGCACGGCCTGCTTTTCTCTTAAGGAAAGGAGGCACGCGATGCGGATCATTGATTATCCATTCCATCAGTATTACCATCAGTTCATGATCATCGAAGCAGATGATCTGACCGAACAGCTTAAAGCAGAGATTGCCGTAACAGAGAATGACTGCTATGTGCTTTCTTCAGCGTATTGTGATGCGGAAGGTTCCGTCCGTTTCAATGTGCTTTCCTTAGGCAGCGATTGGCAGAATTGTTACAGAGGATTAAGAAGAAAGGCAATGCTTGGCTCCTATGCCATGGAAGAAGTGGCAGAACGGCAGGCACGTCCTGTTGCTGTACCGACCGCAGCCATGATCCGCAAGAACGCCTGCTTCCTCAAGGATGCGGAAAAGAATGTGGATGAGGATGTGCGGTGGCTGCGTAAGGATGAAAGACTGGATGCTTTGCGGGTACCGGGCTATGCGGATATACTGATTGCGGATTTTCTGCTGCAGGATGAACTGGTGCCGGCTGAGATCTGTGCAACCGGGATTGAAGGACCGTTTTTAACGGGTGTACTGGCGGAAGAGTTCAGAGGGCATCCGCTGTTTGAAATGCTGAAATGTCTGCCGTATATGCTGCAGAATGAATTCCGGCTGTTAGTGGTACAGGCCGGAAACAACCTCAGCCGGCAGGATCAGGAAAGAATAGAAAAAATCAGAGCGTTCTATGATTCCGCCGGGGTGGATTTCGGCGGTATGAATATCAGGAGTTGAGAATGAGTATTACAAGTCATGAAGTAGAGTACAAGTGTCCTTACTGCGGGGAAACATTCACGATTACCGTGTATGATTCCATCAATGTAAAGGATGATCAGGACATGCGGGATCGGTCTGTGATGGGTGAAGTATTCCAGCAGACCTGCCCCCACTGCGGAAAGCAGTTCATGGTCCAGAATGAATTAACTTACATTGATCCGGACCATAAATTCATTCTGTTTGTCTCATCAAAGCCGGTGGCCGGCTTTGATGTCAGGAAAGTCACAGAACCTCTGATCAAGCAGGGATATACCCTGAGAAGATGTGAAACCGTAGCGGAGTTCACCGAGAAGATTCAGATTCTGGAAGACGGGGTGGATGATGTATTAGCTGAACTGGCCAAGTATGACAGCTACATAGAATTCTGTGACAATAACAAGGATCAGGCAAAGGATGTGACGGCTGTGGAATACCAGAAGTGTGAAAACGGCGTCATGAAAATCAATGTCAAGACAGATGATAAAGGCATGGCCTTCATCATCCCGATCTCCATGCTGGAAGAGGAAAGAGATCAGCACAAAGATCTGTATCATGTGGATAATGAAACATTCCCCTGTGTCAACAGCCAGTGGATGGTATCCTTATTTGAAGTGCCGGATGGGAAAGCATGATTCCCATCCTTTTTTACAGGCGCAAAATAAAACACTTCTGCATCTGCAGAAGTGCTTTCGTCAGTTCAATGAAGAATAAAGCAAGGAATCCCAGCAATTCATTGCTGGGAGGAATTGCTTTTCTTTTCTCTTGCGGGTGAGTGATCTCCACCTTTGCCGTCATATTGATTTTGGATATACCGTTTTACTGTTTCTTTGCTCATGTTGCCAACACTGCCAACATAATAGCTTGGCGCCCATAGCTTATCACCCCAGAACATCACTTTCCTGATTTCCGGATGTGCTTTCAGAAACAGTCTGGCAGACGCTCCTTTCAGGTTTTTTACCACATCAGTGATGCTGTACTTTGGCTTGAAACTGCAC
>JALCHG010000019.1:0-30442 GCA_022644565.1 Solobacterium sp.
CCCCTTGATCCCAAATCAAGTGCACTACCAAGCTGTGCTACATCCCGAAATGGTGCGCCGAACAGGAGTCGAACCCGCAACCTTTTGATTCGTAGTCAAATGCTCTATCCAGTTGAGCTATCGGCGCTTTGTATCAGCACTCTGAATCAGTGCTTTGTTATATTACCAAACAACCTGTATCTTTGCAAGCAGATTGGAAAACTTTTTTAAAAAATTTTTTCAGATCAGTTTTCCGTCCTTTCTTCTTCTGCAGACAAAAGAAAAGAGAAGAGTCTACCCCTTCTCTGATAAACACTTATCACAGACCCCAGACAAGCCAGTTGGCAATATAGCCGGCCACAACTGCAGTCAGTGTAAATGGTACACCGATCTTCAGGAAGTCCTGGGTTGATACTTTATAGCCTTCTTTATTCAGAATACCGATACCGGCAATATTGGCTGATGCACCGACCGGCGTCAGATTGCCGCCCAGTGTTGCTCCGATCAGCAGGCCATAGTACAGCACATACGGTGCAATGCCCATGCTTGCGGCAATGCCCTGTACGACCGGCAGCATCGTGGCCACATATGGAATGTTATCCACAAAGGCAGAGATAATCACTGAGACAAAGACAATCAGCGTATACATCAGGAAAGTGGAATGGCCGCCGATCTTGACAAAGACGGCCGCAATCGCATCAATGACCCCGGCTTCCGTAATGCCTTCAATCACAATAAACAGACCGATCAGCAGCAGCAGTGTCTTATAGTCAACCGCCTGCAGAACTGCCTTGAAACTGTAATCCTTTCCGTTTCTGATCTTTTCATAGATCAGACCGATAAAGGCAAATGCCATACAGATGTAGCCGTTGGTCAGTTCCGGTTTGTTCGGGAACTGAGAAGCTACAATCAGTCCTGCAATCACACCGATCATCAATAAGCCCGGCACTTTATCATTTACTTCTGTCTCCACATCCTGATGCACCGGCTGTCTGTTCCTGCGGAAAATCCATAACAGTACCGGCAGCGTAGCCAGCGCTCCGAGTTCTACCGACAGGCAGATGCCCGGCCTTCCTTTGAACCAGAAGAAATCATTAAATGACATGTTGGCATATCCGCCCAGCAGTATCGAAGTTGTATCACCGACAAGCGTTGCCGCACCCTGCAGGTTGCTGGATACCGCAATGGAAATAATAATCGGCACAGGATTGACCTTGAGCTTTTTGGCAACTTCAATGCCGATCGGCGCCACCATCAGAACCGTAGCTACATTATCCACAAAAGCAGATATCACCCCGGCAAATACAGCCAATACGACAACCGCCCACTGTACCGTGGACACTTTCTTCAGCAGCAGCTCGGCAAGCCGCATCGGCATCATGCTTTCAATGAACAGTTCCACTACAATCATTGTCCCTGTCAGCATCAGGATGACGTTCCAGTTCACTGCCTTGATCACATGATTCACCGGCAGAATACCTAGTACGACAAATATACCTGCAAAGACCAGTGCGGTGATCCAGCGCACATCCGGTTTGCTCAGAAGGATCACATACATGATCAGAAATAAAACTAGAGCCAGTACCATAAAAATTCCTTTCCAAAAATAAAAGCATGGATGACACTGTCATACATGCTTGCTCATGTATGACACGCATACATGAGTCTCACTGTTTCAAGTTCAGCCAGGTTGACAATAAACCGGGTATGTTGGCTGCCACTGCCTGCTCACTGCAGGCCAGTTACTCCCTCACTGCTGTTCATTATAAACAGATGAGCGGGCTGATGCAAACAACGTTTTGGCAGTTCTGTTTACTGCATATGGATCTGCAGTACGGTATCCGTATGAGGCAGATACTCGATTTCAACAGCCTTCTGATTCTTTCCATTCAGACCTTTGAATGTCTTATGGCTGATGCGGAAGGATTTCTCCAGCCCGTTTTCCTTACGCCCGGAAATGAAATAGCCGATACCTTCATCTGAACCGCTGCGTCCGCCATTGATCTCATGCAGAACAACCGTCTCCGGGTGGGAAAGATACGGCAGATCCATCAATACCATGACAAGACATATCACCCCGATCACAGCCAGGGCAATCCCGAAAATCAATGAAGCCTTACCTGTCAGCTTTCCCTGTACAAAAGCTCTTTCAAGAAAAGCTCCGCCGGACATCACCCCGCCGATCCCGGCCGTTCCAAGTCCCAGAAGATTCCTCTTTCCTTCGCCATTCATCATTAATGTACCGACAAACATCAGTAATAGACCAATCCATCTCAGCATCTTTTCTTCTCCTTATCCTTATCCCTCATACATTCCTTCAGAAGCTGATTTTCTCCCAGTCTTTGATATGTGCTTCCGCATCATGGCTGACATAATCAAGCCCGACCGGCGTCACGGAAACATAGCCCTGCTGCACCGCTTCATAGTCGCCAGCCGTACTGTGTTCCAGTCCCATAAGCTCAGGCAGAGTGTTATAGCAGTCAAGCTGTATCTTTCCATCAGCCCTTCGTGTCATTTTCACATCCTTGCGGAAATCCTTCATGCCGTCAAAGTGTGTCACCCTTATGCCTTTGATATCACTGCGCATAAGCGCAGGCACATTGATCGAGCAGACATATTTCATCTTCATCGGATCGTTCATGTACGGATCAATCAGATCCATGGCAATCCGGGCCGCATCCTCAAACGCATCCGATTCAAATGAACATAAGCTCACCGCCATGGCAGGAATGCCCATCATGATGCCTTCCTGTGCTGCTCCCAGCGTACCGGAATAAATCACATCCGTGGTCAGATTTTCACCTTTATTGATCCCGGAAATCACAAGATCCGGCAGATCCTCTTTCATAAAGGCATTGATGCCGTAATAGATACAGTCAGCCGGCGTACCGGATACTGCCCATGCTTTCTTCACACCCTCCAGCCTGACTTCTTCAGCCGTATTAGTCAGCCGCCAGTATGTAACGGAATGAGAATAGCTTGAACGTTCTCCATCCGGGGCAGCAACATATACATCATGTTTTTCAGATAAGACCTTTGCCAGGGTCTGTATGCCTTTGGAGGCAATACCATCATCATTTGCCAGCAGTATTTTCATTTTCTTCACCTATGCACGCCATTATAGCATGGTCATGTTAGAATGCACTTATATGAAAGTAAGCAGAAATGAAGAGATGCAGGCATTCTTCAAAAGATGCCTGGACAATATACAGAAAGATAAGAACAGGTTTCTCGGGATGCATGTTTCAAAGTCCCGTGAAAAATATATTCAGAAGCAGCTTTCCAGGCATGGCTTTGCGGAGTTCTCCTCCCCTGAACCACCTTCTCTGTTTCTATCCGCAGATGAATGGGAGAAAACACCTTACCACAGCCATATCGATCTGACGCATATCGCCTCCCATCACTTCTCCTTTGAAAAGGAATGGGTGAAAGGCAATGAACTGTTCAATGCGGATGCGATTCAGAAAGATCCACAGCATGAACTGAATGACTGGATGAAGCTCAGAGCCATGGATCGTGACTTTGAAGCCATTTACCTGTATCAGGATGATGCGGACTGGATGATGGATGCCCCTTCCGAAGCCTTCACCAACAATCCCTGTGCTGAAAAAGCCCATGGCCGCGTGCTGACGCTGGGGCTTGGTATAGGCTACTTTCTGTATATGTGCACATTGAATCCGAAGGTAAAGGAAATCACGGTTGTGGAATGTTCACAGGATGTGATTGACATGTTTGTCAAAGACATTCTGTCCCAGTTCCATACCTCTGTTCCCATTCATTTCATCTGCACGGATGCCTTTGCATATTGGCAGAAGGAAAATCTTCAGGCATTTGATTATATCTACGGGGATATCTGGCAGTCATCCGATGACGGCCTTGCCTGTATCACAAAGCTTCTGGAGCAGTACAATCCGCCTTTTGAAAACACCGACTTCTGGATTGAAGACTCGTGTGATGAAATCATGTGGACCTTATCCTTCTATCATTTCTATGAAACAGCATTGAACCGGAAGATGAATCCGGCTGCACCATATCTGCCCTACATGGAAAAAATCCGGCATTACTATGAGAAAGACGATCACATCTATGCATCGATACAGGAAATCAAGACACGCATGTATGATACCCGGACGATCCGCAGTATCTTGTCGATGAAATAAAACAAAAGCAGACAGGATCAGCTGTCTGCTTTTATGGTGGGGTCAGCGGGACTTGAACCCGCACGGTATTTCTACCAACGGATTTTAAGTCCGTTGCGTCTGCCTATTCCGCCATGACCCCACAGCGCTTTACTATAATATGCTAAAATCATGAAATTCACAAGGCCCTGTTTCTCTTTTGGAAATTTTTTATTGCAATAATGAACATGTATTGGTATTATAAATAAGCGCTGTGGTTCCTTAGCCAAGTGGTAAGGCAACAGACTGCAACTCTGTGAGCGCCGGTCCGACTCCGGCAGGAACCTCCATCAATGATCCATCGCAGGATGGGTCATTTTTTTGTTTACTATGTATAAGGAAAACGCAGACTGCTTCAGAACAGTCTGCGTTTTCAGATGTTACGCTCCGATCTTTACTTTATTCCAGAGATCGGAAAGCTTCTTCTTCAGTTCCGGATTGTAGTGGAAATTCTCATCCTTGGCATAGCCTACTCTTGGTACATAGGCGTCATTTTCAAAGTAGTCGCCGTCAATGCCGGACATGTATTTTTCAACACTGGTATCAACGGATGTATAGCCGACATAGGAAGAGTTATCCATCTGTACATCTTCTGAAATGATGTAGTTGATGAAGGCATTGGCTAAGCCCGGGCAGCTGGCATTCTTGGGAATGACCATGGCATCAATCCAGACATTAGTGCCCTGATCCGGTTCAATCCATCCCATATCCATGTTCTGGGAAAGAACATAGGCCGCATCGCCTGAATACATCAGGGCAAGATCCATTTCCCCATTGACCATGCCGTCAATGACTTCATCTGTCACATAGGCAGGATCCATGGTTTTGTTCATCTTCTGCAGCCATTTGTAGGCTTTGTCGATCTCATCCGGATCATCTGTATTCATGGAATAGCCAAGGGCCTTGAAGGCAACCATGAAGCCGTCACGCTGTGAGTCATAGAAATAGACTCTGCCCTTGTATTTCTTATCCAGGAAGATATTCCACCCTTCCTTCTTGATCTTTTCTTCTGATACAGCCTGCTTGTTGTAGACAATGCCGACAGAACCCCAGAAGTAAGGCATGGAATATTCCAGGGTCGGATCAAATGATTTCTGGTTTTCTATGACATCTTTGTCTAAAGCGTCATAGTTTGTCATGGCAGACATATCAAGCTTCTGCAGCATGTTTTCCTGCAGCAGTTGTTCGATCATGTAGTCACTCGGCACAAGCACATCATAGCTGGCGCCGCCCAGCAGCTTTGTATACATCATTTCATTGGATTCAAATGTATCGTAGTTGACTCTGGCATCATACATGGTCTCAAAGTTTGATACCACATCCTCACCGATATATTCACCGGCATTGTATACATTCAGCACATCACAGCCGAATTCCTTCTTTGCGTCCGCTACCTTTTCCACTGTTTTTCCAGCCTGTCCGCAGGCAGCCAGAGAAACAGATACCGTACTAGCGCACAGCGTCTTCCAGAACCGCTTCATTCTTCTTTCTCCTCTTATCTCTGATATAAGGCACTATATTGGTCAGAATCAGCACAACCGTTACGACTAAGACAATGATGGAGCTTAACGCATTGATCGTCGGATTGACCCGCTTCACATTGCCGTAGACATAGATGGAAATGTTCTGCACACCGGGACCGGTGGTGAACATGGAAATAACAAAATCATCGAAGGACATGGAAAAGGCAATCAGAGCAGCAGCGCCGATGCTGTTTCTGATCTGGGGCACAATGACCTTCCAGATCACCTGCCATGGCGTACAGCCAAGATCCATGGCTGCTTCAGCCATGTTGGGATCCAGGCGTCTGAGCCTGGGCATGATCGTCAGCATGACATACGGCGTACAGAAGGCAATATGCGCCAGCAGCATCGTCACAAATCCGGTCTTGATATGCAGTGAGCTGTAGAACAGCATGAAGCCGATGGCCGTAACAATTTCCGGATTGAGCATCGGCAGATTATTGACCTGGCGGACAAACTCCTTGATCACCTTTCTGTTTTTGGATAAAGCGATAGATGTGACCGTGCCGACAATGGTGGAAATGGCTGTTGCCAGCACGGCACACAGTACCGTATACCAGATCGCATCCAGGATCGGGCGGGAAGAGAACATATTCTCATACCAGCGCCATGAAAAACCGGTAAAGCGGGTCAGAGACTTGGAACGGTTGAAACTGAAGAATACCACATAGATGATCGGCAGATAGAAGAATGCCATGATCAGCACAAGCCAGATCCGGTGCCATACTTTTTTCATCAGTCGCTTACCTCCGCCGGTTCTTTATCCAGCTTCTTCATGACATACATGGAGATCAGAATGATGACCGCCATGATCATACTGATGGCCGAACCGAAGTTCCAGTCGCCGGTTGTAATGAAGTAATCCTCAATCAGATTTCCGATCAGCACATATCTTCCCCCGCCCAGCAGTTTGGGAATGAAGAAGGAAGATACAGCCGGCAGAAAAACAAGGGTAATGCCGGAGACAACTCCGCCTAAGGATAAAGGCAGCGTGACTCTCAGGAATGTCTGTTTTTCATCTGCACCAAGGTCATTTGCGGCCACAAACAGAGCTGGATCGATTTTGTTGAGGGCATTGTAGATTTCTAGAATCATGAACGGCAGGAAGTTGTACACCATGCCGATATAGACACGGGCTTCCGTCGGCAGGGAAAGCCGGGCAAAAATGCCCTTCCAGGCATAGGTGCGCACCAGCATGTTGATCCACATCGGGGCTGTGATCAAAAGAACACTGAGCTTCTGGTTATTGGGGCTGAGCTTTGCCATGATGTAGGCCGTCGGATAGCCGATGGCAATGCAGATGAGGGTAGTGAAGAATGCCATCTTCAATGAACGCCACATGACCGTAGGGAATATGGCATCCGAGAAGAAACGGGCAAAGTTGGACAGCGTAAAGTGGAACGTCAATACTTCATTTCCCTGTACCGTAAATGCATACAGAACAATCAGCAGCATCGGTACGATGATCATGACGATGATCCAGATGATATACGGCAGGGCTAGTTTATTAAACTGTTTCATCCGTTCATCTTCCTCATGACATGAATGTCTTCCGGATTCCATTTGAGGCCGATGCGCTGACCGGCTTCATAGGTATCGGTTGTTTCAATCTTGAGCTCACGGCCCTGGGTGGAGAAAGTAACCGGGAAATCGCCTTCACTGATGTTTTCATCATCGAAGTCGTATTTCACATCCCAGATCTCTACTCTGCTGTTGTCTTCCGTATCCCAGGCATAGGCATCTGCCCAGCGGATCAGATCCGTATCCAGGGCGACGGATTCCTTGATTTCATCCACGGTCTTGTAGAAATCAAAGGCCTGGATGCTTTCTTCATTTTCCTTGTCTTCAACAACGCGCGGCTTGACGACATGAATATGGACCGTGACGCTGGTGCCGGCATCGGTCGCAAATGTACACGGATATGTTCCGACTTCTTCCTTCAGATCATAATCAACGGTAGTCAGTGAAACATCCTCATCCTCATCGTTCCATGCCTGGGCATTGGCACGGGCAATGACTTCACCTTTGCTCAGGTGTGGCACATCTTCAAGGTCCATGTAGAACGAAGTGGCGCTGATCTTTTCATGGGCTTCCTCATTGGTAACATCATGCGGCGCACGTACATGCATCATGACGGTCTTGGAAGTACCGGAAGATGTTTCGGCAATGACTTCATAATGCACACCCTTGAACAGAACCGACTTCACTTCCCCATTCAGCAGGCCTCTGTTTCTGGGCACAATATCAATATCCTCCGGACGGATCATGATATCCACCGGTTCATTCGCTGTGAATCCCTGCTGTACGCACTCATAATCCACATCATCAAAGGAGCAGACATGATCCTTCTTCATGATGCCGTCAATGATATTGGAATCGCCGATGAACCGGGCACAGTATTCATTGACCGGCTGGTTGTAGATCTCTTCCGGCGTACCGATCTGTTCGATGCGGCCGTCCTTCATGACAACGATCTTGTCTGACATGGTCAGAGCCTCTTCCTGATCATGCGTGACAAAGACGAAGGTAATGCCGACTTCCTGCTGGATCTCCTTGAGTTCTAGCTGCATCTCTTTTCGAAGATTCTTATCCAGCGCACTCAATGATTCATCCAAAAGCAGTACCTTGGGTTCATTGACAAGCGCTCTAGCAATGGCAACACGCTGCTGCTGGCCGCCTGACATCAGGGTGACATCACGGTGTTCAAACCCTTCCAGACCAACCAGTGAAATCATACGGGATACCTTCTGTTCGATAATATCCTTAGGCATCTTCTTGATGTTGAGACCGAATGCAATATTCTGGTACACATCCAGATGCGGGAATAAAGCGTAATGCTGGAACACCGTATTGACATCGCGCTTATAGGCCGGTACCCCGGCCATGTCTTCGCCGTCAATCAGGATATGCCCTTCGGTCGGATCCAGGAATCCTGCAATCATACGCAGCAGTGTGGTCTTTCCGCAGCCGGAAGGACCGAGCAGAGTCACAAATTCATTCTCATAGATATCCAGGCTGATCCCCTTGAGAACAATCTGCTTGTCAAATGATTTGACAACATTCTGAATTTCAATCAGTTTCTTCATTATTTCTTTCCCCTTCTCTTCAGAATACCGGCGGTGTGCTGATCCACAGCACACTGGCCCTGTGCGATGAACGGTTTGCGAGGTAATGTGCCTCATTGCCGTTGATGTAGAATGTTTCACCCTTCCTGACCGTTAGACCTTTACTCCGGTTGGAAAAACACAGGGTAATGCGGCCGTTCAGGACATAGCCCATCTCTTCCCCGTCATGCGGATCGATATGCATGCTTTCCGCACCGGGTTCAAGATCCAATAGAAGCGGCTCCATTCTGTTTTTCTGGGCATTGGGAACAATCCAGTGCAGTACCTGGTCCTTCCGCTCGTCCACAAAAACATCTTCCTCCGTAAAGACAACCTGTTCTTCCTTCTCATCCGCAAAAAAACGCGACATGGTCACCCCCAGCGCCTCACAGATATCTTCCAGCGTCTGCAGGCTGGGGCTGGTCAGATTGCGTTCCAGCTGGGAGAGAAAGCCCTTGGTCAGTTCCGTACGGGATGCGAGTTCTTCCAGGGTCAGATCATTCTTGATCCTGAGCTGTCTGATCCGATGGCCGACATCAATCATATGTTCCTCCTCTCGTGTTTAGTAAAAGTAAACTTCAGTTATTCTTTTATGAAACGTACTTATTCTACGCTTTCACGTATTCCTCTGCAATACATAATTAAACAAAATTTTTAGTTTTACAAAACCTTTACAGAGTGCTGTACACAAAAAAGATCCCGGGATTTCTCTCAGGATCTCATATCAGTAAAATGATGCTCTCAGATCTCTTTCAGAATTGCTTCACCCATCGCCCTGGTACCGACTAAGATCTTTCCTTCCTGCATGATATCGGCGGTCCGAGAGCCACAACCGAAGTTCCATCCAGCCACAATCATATCGCCCGGCTTTACTTCCTTCACAAATGGTGGATCAATATCCTCTATGGTGTGTTTTGCCAGTTCTGCGGCATCCGGGGTATTGAGATACCTTGCCGGAATGATGACATCTGTATCTACATTGTCTCCATAGCAGAACACATTTCCTCTGACACTTTCCATAACTCAGGCCTCCCTTGGATCAGTAATATAACCGGTTAATGCACTGGCCGCAGCCGTATACGGCGAGGCCAGATATACTTCAGATGTCACATGGCCCATACGGCCAACAAAATTGCGGCTGGTCGTGGAGACGCATCTTTCATGTTCTGCTAACACCCCCATATACCTGCCAAGACACGGTCCGCAGGTCGGTGTTGATACCACGCATCCCGCATCAATGAAGGCAGTCGTATAGCCGCGCACAATGCCCTGTTCCAGCAGCAGGGCATGTTCAATGTCCATCTTTCCCACATCATAGAAGTTGGTAATTGCATGAGCCCTGGCAAATTTCCGGCAGGTCAGTGACTGCTGTGCAGCCTTGATATCTTTATTGGGAACAAAGTGGTCCAGAACAATGTTCACTCTGTCCCTGTGAACCTCCCCGGCTAAGTCCTGCAGACTATAGCCTGGGCTTCTTCCAGAGGCTTGTGTTCCTCCAGACTTTTATCTCACTTGAGAAACCGACGGCGTACAGTTACACGACGCATACACGCCTCATAACCCGGTGATGATCCGTCTTACTCGCATGAAATCTCGGGCGGAACGCTTACGAATTACTGGGAACTGCATTCAGTTTCCAGAGATCCGAAAGTGTTCTTCGGGTTCCACTGCCGATACCAAGATCTTCTGCTGTGGTATCGGGTAATACTTTTAACATTGCCCGTAAGAAATAACGGGCGCCGATATTATAACTTGCGTTTAAATCGCAGTTATAAAACTTTCCTGTCGAAAACCAGCAGATGTCGTACGGTGTATTTTCCGATACATACCTGCCTCTGTCTGCTTTGCCGGAGCCATCATAGGCAAGCCGTGATGTTCCCCATGCGCAGATATGCGAGATACGCAGACCGTACTGATGTGCAAGTGATTTTACTGTATTCTGAACAGTCCGGTGATTCCACATGGCAAGCTTCTGTTTCTTACTGCCGTGCTTCTTTCCTTTCGTATTCAGATGTTCGAACACAATCACATCGCATTGATTTTCCAATGCCAGTTCGACAATTCTGTGCGCAATCATATGAGCGTGGTTCAAGTTTCTGTATCTGGCAAGATGCTATAAAATACCCGAATCATGACTTCCATGCTTGCACTGAAACTCTTTGACACGCCGCAGCATCTTCTCAGTCAGGTCTTTTTCTCTTCCACAGTTGATAAACTTCCGTGCAAGGATAGTTCCATGAGAATCCATGATACAGCATGCCGCGTCTGTTGTGACGCCGAGGTCCACAGCGCATACTTTCTGATTGCGCACAGGTGTTTCATGCAGCACATTGTTTCTCTGCATGGCAAAACGCATTTCATAATGACCGAACCGCTTCTCAACAACAGGTGCTTTGCATACCCATCCTTCTGAACTCTTTTTACGGATGTATTTCAGATTGGGATGATTCATCCTGACAGGTATCCATACCCAGTCGTTATGTGCGAAAACTTTGATCATCGCCGTATCATCAGAAATCATCCTGAACGTATTGCCTCTGAAGAATGCAGGGCAGATATTGTTCACTGTTACGATGACAGGCTCAGCTCCCTTACAGCCGGCTTTCTCCCAGCTGTCATGATTGGGCTTCCAGCTGGAATACATGCCGATTGCAGAGTAGATAGCGGCACGTCTCATGTATGACGGCAGCTTGTAAAACTTCTGATCAAAGTCACAGACAGCTTTACGGCCGGCCATGAAATGAATCAGTGATTCCACATACGTCATTTTTGCGTTTGAATGGCTGATTGCTTTGACAGCATCCCAATGTGGAGGAAGAAAGTCGATGATGTAAGCAACGGCAGCACGATAGATGCCGCATGTCTGCTTCAGGACTTCAGCAGACGCTTTCGTCATCTTCAGTTTTACGCTGCAGCTTACGGTCTATATCATACTTTTTTTCTCACTGATATTATAGCATAGAAGCATTTAGTGGTATACATACTGCAGAGATATAATGAGGCATTTAAAAGCATTGTAATTTACGATAAATATGATAGATACAGACATGCTGTATATAAGCTTCAGTATCATTTGGTTGTCGTTACTAAATATCGTCATCCTGTTATTACCGGAGAACTGAAGCCATATTATTGGGAACCGTATTTCTGGTCGGATGCGTATTTTATCAGCTCCGTCGTATCTGACGTATCAGAAGACGTGATCAGAGAATATATTCAGGAACAGAAAAGCGCGGCTAACCCCGCCTAAGCTGCCACTATAGACGAGGCATGCGCCGCACATTGGTCAAATACATCCGTGAACCCCGTCTTTTCAAAGGCCTGTACTGCTACCGGCGTGGTGATGTCATTGCCCAGCACCTCATCCACATCCGCCATGATCAGCTACCCGGCATGGGCAGCCAGAATCTTCTGTGTTATTGTCATTGCTATATGCTTATGCCTCCCTGTTGTTTATGGCTGATACTAGGGCAAGGATACCTGCCCGGATAATATCATGATTGTCACCAGCACCCCATGTCCGTTTTCTATCAGGCCAGATGAGGCCTACGTAGCAGGCTGCCCGGGCAGATTATTTCTTATCCAGGGCATGTTCGGTATACTTATCCAGTGAATAGTCCAGTGCATGAACTTTCTCCACCTGCATACAAAAAGACAGCTCACATCATGTGAACTGCCCTTCTTTCAGCTTCTTGATCAGATGAATTATTCTGCTGCCTTGACAAGCTTGAGCAGCTCTTCCTTCGGCTGGAAGCCAACCGTAGCTGCTGCCTGTACGCCATCCTTGAAGGAGATGAGTGTCGGAATGGACATGATGCCGTATCTTTCAGCCACATCCGGGCACTGGTCCACATTCACCTTGATGAATGTCACATCTCTGTTCTCATCGGCCAGCTGTTCCACAACCGGGCCCAGCATCTTGCACGGGCCGCACCAGTCGGCATAGAAATCAACAAATACACTATGATTGTTCTTCAGGATTGCATCATAATCCGCAGCATCTTTTACAATATACATGGTTCAATTACCTCCATGCCTATTATGCCACAGCCGGCCGCTGTACATCCACCGGGATGCTTTTATCTGAGTCTGGCTCCGGCCGCTTCATCCACAATAACTGTCACATCATTGTGCTTCTGCAGAATGCTGGCCGGGCAGTCTGTTGTCATCGGTCCTTTCAGCATGTCATATACAGCATCCGCCTTATTGGCACCGGTCGCAATCAGAACGATTTTGCGCGCCCGCATGATTGTAGCCAGTCCCTGGGTCAGTGCTTTAGTCGGAACCCTGCTCTTATCCCCGTCAAAGAAGCGGGCATTGTCAGAGATTGTCTGTTCCGTCAGATCCGTGACATGGGTTTGTGCCTCAAACGGTGTGCCGGGCTCATTGAAGGCAATGTGGCCGTCCGAACCGATGCCTAATACCTGCAGATCAACCGTAACCTTCTTCAGCTCAGCTTCATAGCGCTTTGCCTCGGCATCCGGATCTGCGGCCAGGCCGTTTTCAATGTGCGTATTCTCTTCTTTGATATCAATGGCATCAAAGAGGTTTTCATGCATGAAGGTGTAGTAGCTCTGTTCATCCTCTTTGCCAAGCCCTACATACTCATCAAGATTCCATGTGGAAACATCCCGGTAGGATCGGCCGGAAGCCTTGTGGTCCGCAATCATCTTCTTGTAAAGACCGACCGGAGAGCTACCTGTTGCCAAACCCAGCACGGCATCCTTCTTCTGGTCCAGGACGCCTTTCATTACCTTGAACGCTTCCGAACTGACTTCATCGTAATTTCTGCATATCACTAAATGAAACATGATTCATACCTCTTTTCTTCTGTTCACCTTCAAATTAGCACAGATCTGTTTACTTTACGGTAACAGAATATGAAACATGGAACGTATCATGCTTTTCAATAAAATGCGTACCATCCCGCTTGTCATATGAAGTATCCACCCGGCCGTAATCCGCATGGGAAAGCCATGGTTCAATACAGACAAACGGCGCATGCGGGCTCCAGAATGCCAGCCATTCAAATGCGCTGTAATCCACCGTTACCCCGTGGGTGCCATCCGTTAAAGATACCTTTGTACCATGCGGATGATGGATGATGATCGTATCCGCCAGTACATCCGGATTGAGCTTCAGCACTGTTTCATCCTTCATGACTGTCTTCTTCCACAGGAAGTTCTGCGGCGTATCAAACACAAGCTGATAGTCTTCATATTTCTTTGTCTGATCCATCGGCACATTGAAAGCCGGATGCAGGCCGAAATGGAACGGCATGCCCTCTTCATTTTCGTTTGTGATGTCATAGGTGATGGTCAGGGTTCTATCCTGCAGTACATAATGAATATCCATCGTGAAATGATACGGATACTGTTTCAGAGTTTCTTCACTGTCTTTCAATTCCATCACGATTTCATGATCATCATGTCTGACACAGGTGAAATCACTGTGGCGGGCAAAGCCATGGTTGCCGGTCGCATATGTCTTTCCCTTGATGTGCAGCAGTTTATCATACGTACTGCCTACCATCGGGAATAAGGTGGGATTGCGTCCGGACCAGTACGCCGGATTGCCGTTCCACATGTACTCAATGCCTGTTTCCAGATCTTTGAAAGAATGAATTTCACTGGCGTGCTCGTCCACTTCCACAAGCACTTTTTCATTCTGAATGATATAAGATGACATATTAATTCCTCCATGCCGATTATATAACAAAAGACACACTGGATTTTTTCCAATGTGTCCCGCTTGACTCACATCTTTTCGGCCAGAATGTCGCCTACGGCAAGGCCATTGGCAGCTGCCTGGGCAAGGCTTCTGGTAAAGCCGGCCCCATCACCCAGGGCATAGATGCCAGGTGCACCTTCCAGCTCAAAGTCCTTTGCGGCCGGACGGGCACTGTAGTACTTGCATTCCACCCCATACAGCAGCGTATCGTAGTTGGCTGTACCTGGTGCTACTTTGTCCAGGGCATGGAGTGTTTCAACGATATTGTCGAGCTGACGCTTCGGCATGCACAGAGACAGATCGCCCGGCACCGCTTCCAGCGTCGGTCTGACAGAGCTCTTGCGCAGTCTTTCCGGGGTTGTACGCTGTCCTTTTTCAAGATCACCCAGTCTCTGTACCAGTACATAGCCGCCTGAGATCTTATTGGCTAATGCCGCAATATCACGGGCATAGGCAACCGGCTCATGGAACGGTTCGGTGAAGTTGGTTGAAGAGAGTAAAGCAAAGTTTGAGTTGCCGGACTGCTTTGCCTTGTCTTTATAGGAATGGCCGTTGACCGTCAGAACACCATCGGAATTCTCAGTGACGACATAGCCTCTTTCATTGAAGCAGAACATACGGGTCATATCACCGTAATGGCCTGACTTGTAATAGATCTTCGGTTCATAGATGCGGGAAGAGAACGGCTCCCAGATCTCATAGGGAAGCTCTACTCTGACCCCGATATCCACCTGATTGTTGGTGCACGGCACACCGTTATTGTCACACCAGTTCTGAAACATGCGGTTGCCGATGCGCCCCACGGCAAAGATGACCTTTTCACCAGTAACCGTATGTTCTTCATCAGCTTTGGTGAAATGAACAATATGGCTGTCCTTTTCCACATCACTTACAACAGCCTGGGTAACAATATCAACCCTGCCGTCAAGAGAATGGATCAGATTCAGCATTGTCCCGTAATTGGCATCCGTACCCAGATGCTTCACCTCGGCCTGCTGCATATGCAGATCATACTTCAGGCACTCTGCCTTAAGCTCATTGTCCGGATGATAGACTTCATTATCTGCTCCGTTCTGCATGAGGATATCATCCGCCTGATGGATGTAATCCAGCACTTTCTTTTCATCCATGACCTGCGGCAGCCAGCCGCCGTATTCCGTGGTGATGTTGTATTTGCCATCAGAGAATGCCCCGGCACCGGCCATGCCTTCCATGATGGCACAGGGATTGCACTTCAGACATCTTGCTGTCTTGCCTTTCAGAATCGGACAGGCTCTGTTTTCCAGGTCCTTTCCTCTTTCCAGGATCAGAATGCTCAGATCCTTTCTTTTTTCACTCAGCCTTACGGCGCACATCAGTCCTCCGATGCCCCCGCCGATAATGACGGCATCATACTTTTCTTTCATTCTTCTGCTTCTTTCTCTTTCTTATCACTCGCTACACTGCCGGCAAGAATGGCGTAGACCGCATCTCTTGATGCCTTGACAAACAGCGCTTCCATCCGGATTCTTTCGCTCAGCGTCTGATCGCCTTCCCCAAGGGAAGAACGGATCGCCTTAGCATGCGGTACAAGCCGCAGCAGATACTGCTTCAAAGAGCGCATCAGATTCTTCTTCTCTTCTGCCGGTATTTCTTCCTTTGCGATCGCATCTGTCATTTCATTGAACATCAGATACATCATGCCGTAGAACCTGTCCGGCACATGGGACATGTTTTCCGCCTGTGTCAGCATTCTCTTATAAGCCAGAATATGGCCGGAGAGCTGGGCACAGCGGTCATCCGCATTCTCAAGCTGTCTGACCCGGTATACGGATAAAGGCGCATCCGTATAAATGACCTTCTCCGCCTTGAGAAGCGACAGGTAGAACAGAATATGATCCGCATAGCCTACTTTGGAAGGATAGCGGAATGCCTCCGTGATCTTACGGCGGTACAGCTTGGATTGGGAGCGGGGATCAATCAGGAAAAGATCCCGGTAGTCCTCATCTTCGCGGTGATAGACATCAGCGCATTTGAGCGAAGCACGTTTCTTATCATAACACGGATCATAGATCAGACTGCCGCTCATTCCCTGCTGGTCCATGCGGGCACCTACGACAATATCCGCCCCGCTCATACGGGCCATGGACAGAAGTGTGGAAACACCATTTGGCTCAATCGTATCATCCGCATCACAGATCATGAAATAATCACTGTGGCATGCCCTGACCCCGGTACGGATGGCCGAGCCATAGCCGCCGTTGGCCTTGCGGATGCAGCGGAAAAGAGACGGGTCTTTTCTGAGATATTCATCAATGACAATCTGGGAATGGTCGGTTGAACCATCGTTGACAACAAGTACTTCAAAACTCTTACAGTCCTGCTTCAGCAGGGCATCAAAGCAGCCTCTCAGATAATTTTCTCCATTATAAACCGGAACAATAACGGTAACGTCAGTCATATACGTACCTCCTGACACCATTATAGCATCTCACTTCCCGGTATTTGTCTCAATGATGCGCGCCTGCTGGACAAGATCCGTATAGAGTCCCGAAGGCCGTCCGGCAAATGAGCCGACATGGGAAAAAACAGCCGAAAACAGCAATGCAAATTCCAATACCCACTGGCCCAGCGGCTGCCAGGCAAACATGCGGTAGATCATGATGAAAAGACACAGATCCGTAAACGGATTGAACAGCACTTCAAAGGAATAGGCATAGACGGAAACACTGGACATCCTGGCCATGAACCCCATGGAAAGCGGATTGACAAACAGAATCAGAAACAGAAGATACATGGATCTCAGCTGTTTCTCATTGTCATCCTTTGCCGTAAACATCAGGATGATCAGTCCGCCCCAGCGGAAGAAATCCAACAGATAGGAGACATAGCTGCCATCCATGAAGAAAAAGCTCTTCAGCGGTTCTTCCTGGAAATAAAGCTTATATGCCGATAAGGAAACAAGTACATCCTTCTTCACAAATAACAGCAGTACATTCAGAACAAGAACGGCAGAAGGAATGATGATATACATGATCTTCACCGCATGTTCCAGCATATAATCCTCTGCCCTGCGCAATACTCTTCTCGGCTTTTTGCGATAGCGCACCACTAGAAAGACAAAATAAACACCAAGCAAGAGAAAACCGATCCATGCCCGTCTGCGCATCAGCTGCATACTCCCGTAGACCACCCATGGCGCCACAAGCGTTGTCATATCAAAAAGAGATCTGATCTTCTTCTTATAGAACAGCCAGGCCGCCAGACAGTACAGCAGCTCCATCATGATCATGCCGAAGCCGCCGCTGACAAACATGCCTGCCCCTTCATAGAACATCAGTTCATACTTTTCCCACTCATTCTTTCCCTTCAGCCAGCAGAATGTCTGATACATCATCAGGGAGATCATCATCGGCCGCCAGATATAGCCGGCATAGCTTTCCGCAATCTGCCAGCTGTTGAACGCCGCCATGTATAAAGCATAACAGGACAGCGTAAAGGCAAACCACTTATTGCGCAGATGAAACCGCCGGATGATATTCATGCTCATTTCGGCAAAGAAAAGATGATACACAACACTCAGAAATCCAACCATGAAGTTTGGATCCGTCCATCTGACAAGCACCGATGCCAATAGATCATAGCCCTGTAATCCATACCGGCCAAGATCCACCCTTGCCGTAGAGGCATTGCTGACGATTTCACGGAATTCTTCCCCATCATACACAATATGAAGCTGATGCTGGATCAAAAGAAACAGCACAATCATACCGGCCGTACCGATGACATCAATCCAGTGGATCTTCCCTTTCTGTTCCTTCAGAAAATAACACATGCATAAAGAAGCTAGTGCCACAATCAGCGTCACAATGCCGCCATAGCGTATGGAGGCATGGAAAACAAGAGACGGAATGTACAGTATTTCAAGTACACAGAAAAGCACAGCCATGCCTAAAGGTCCGGCAAAGCCATCCGCATCGCTCTTCAGTAATTTCCGCACAAAAGCACCTGTGCCCTCTGCCCCAAGAGCAAACAGAACAGCACATAAAGTCACAATCAAAGTCTGTATCATGTTTTACCTCAGCATGTCTTTCATTGTACCTTAAAAATGGAATGACAATCCGTTTTCTTAAGAAAGCGTTTAGAAAACAAAAGGGATCCCCATTTTTAACGGGGATCCCTGAAAGGGGAATGGAGCTATTGCATTAATACTGCGGTTCAGCAGCCGGTGCTTCTTCCTTCTTCGGCAGTTCAGCAACCGCAGCTTCGGTTGTGATGAACAGGCCGGAGATTGAAGCAGCGTTCATCAGAGCAGTTCTTGTGACCTTGGTAGGATCCAGGATACCGTTCTTGAACATATCAACCCATTCACCGGTCTTGGCATTGAAGCCTGTGTTGCCTTCAGCCTTGAGCTGCTGGTCATAGATTTCATTGCCGTCATAACCTGCATTTTCTGCAATCTGCATGATCGGATTCTTCAGAGAATCAAGCACAACATTGATGCCTCTCTGCACATCGACAACATCATCCTTGAGCGCATCCTTGACATCCTTGTACGCATTGACAAGAGCCATGCCGCCGCCGCAGACAACGCCTTCCTCAACCGCAGCTTTTGTTGCGTTGAGAGCATCTTCAATTCTGAGCTTCTTATCCTTGAGCTCTGTTTCGGTTGTCGCACCAACCTTGATCAGTGCAACACCATTGGTGAGCTTGCCCAGTCTTTCCTGCAGCTTCTTCTTATCATAATCGCTTGTTGTATTCTCAATTTCATTCTTGAGTTCAGCGACTCTGTTATCCAGATCTTCCTTGGCACCGGCACCATCGATGATTGTTGTCTTATCCTTGGCAACAACAACCTTATGGGCAGAACCAAGATCATTCATCGTCATATCAGCCAGGTTCATGGACAGATCCTTGGCATACAGCTTGGCACCTGTCATGATGGCAATATCAGCCAGCTGCGCCTTGCCATTATCACCGAAGCCCGGTGCCTTTGTGGCAACGACATTGAATACGCCTCTCAGCTTATTGAAGACCAGTGTGTTGATGACTTCATTATCATAATCATCCGCAATGATCAGCAGAGGCTTGTTGGCCTTGACGACACCTTCCAGTACCGGCAGGATATCCTGAATGGAGTTGATCTTCTGATCAGTAACCATGATCAGCGGATTTTCCATTTCAACTTCATTCTTCTCATGGTCGCTTACCATATAAGGAGATACGAAGCCCTTGTCATATTCCATGCCTTCTGTCATATCGAGAACCGTCTCGAAGGACTTGGACTCATCAACCTTGATGACACCATCCTTGCCAACCTTTTCCATAGCTTCGGCAATGATGGAGCCGACTTCCTCAGAACCGGAAGAAATGGTAGCGATGGACTTGATGTCATTGTTTGTCTCAACCGGATGAGACTGCTTCAGCAGATTGTCGGAAACAGCCTTGGCTGCCTTCTCCATGCCTTCTCTCATGAGAACCGGATTGGCGCCCTTATCCACAGCCTTCAGACCATTTGTAATCATGGACTGCGTCAGAATGGTAGCGGTTGTTGTACCATCACCGGCAACATCATTTGTGTTGTTGGCTGCTTCATATACAAGCTTGGCGCCCATGTTCTCGAACTTGTCTTCCAGTTCGATTTCCTTGGCGATCGTAACACCATCGTTGGTGATGACCGGTGAGCCATAGCTCTTCTCCAGAACGACATTTCTGCCCTTCGGGCCTAATGTCACCTTAACTGCATCTGCCAGTGTATTTACGCCGTCCAGCATCTTGGTTCTGGCGTCCTTTGCGTATTTGATCTGCTTTGCCATTTCAAATCACTCCTTTTCTCTTTCTCTATGCTTACTTCTCGACAATAGCGAGAATATCCTCTGCCTTGATCAGCAGATACTCTTTCTTATCTTCCTTGATTTCTGTTCCGGAATATTTCTTATAGATCACTTCCTGGCCTTCCTTCAGATCAACCGGAACAAGTTTTCCATCTTCTGTCTTGCCAGGGCCGACAGCCTTCACAATACCATGGCTCGGCTCATCCTTGGCTTCTTTTGTTGTCAGAACGATACCGCTGGCTGTCTTCTCTTCTTCTTTCACCTTTTCAAGCAGTACATAATCCTGTAATGGCTTAATCATAATGATTCATACCTCCTTGTGCTTTTCTACCTTAGCACTCATGTTTTATGATTGCTAACGATTGTTATTATATCCTCTATTGTCACTCTGTCAATATGAGTGCTAATCTTTTTTGCAAACTTTTCTCTTTTTATACAGATTGAAATAATTTGTCGCACATAAAAAGATACAGCCGTTTCCAGCTGTATCCTTTATTTCAATCTGTTTTGACACTGACGTCTGGGTCATCAGCTCCCCTGGGGAGTCTGCCATAAAGATAGCAGAGATGGTGGAGCTTTTTGGCCAGGGCATCATCCAGTGCACCTTCTTCGGCACGCCATACCCAGTTGTTGCCTGTGGTGGAAGGCACATTGAAGCGGGCACTGTTATCCAGTCCCAATAGATCCTGACACTGAATCACAGCCAGATCCGATACGCTTTCATAAGCAGTGCGGATAAAGCCCCAGTGATAGCCTTCTTTCTGATCCAGGTGCATATACTCTGCAGCTGCTTTGACAAAGTCCTTCGGGGCACTCTTCATCCATCCATTGACGGTTTCATTGTCATGCGTACCGCAGTAAACCACACAGTTATGATCATACTTGTAAGGCAGATAATCAGAGCCTGTATCTCTGAGATCAAACGCAAACTCCAGCACTTTCATGCCCGGATAGCCGGTATCCTTCACCATTTTGATAACTTCCGGCGTCAGGAAACCGAGATCCTCGGCAATGATGTTCATATGGCCGAGCTTCTTTTCAACCTTACGGAAGAACCTGATGCCGGGGCCTTTCTTCCATCTGCCATTGCGGGCTGTCTTATCCCCATACGGAATGGCATAGTAGGACTCAAAGCCTCTGAAGTGATCAATCCGCAGTACATCCACCAGTGAGAACTGATAGGCAATACGCTGTGTCCACCAGGCATAATCATCCTTCTTCATGGCCTTCCAGTTATAGAGCGGATTGCCCCATAACTGTCCATCGGCGCTGAAGCCGTCCGGCGGACAGCCTGCCACTTCTTTGGGATGCAGCGTATCATCCAGCTGGAACAGATCCGGTCGGCCCCAGATGTCACTGGAATCCGGCGATACATAAATCGGAATATCACCGATCAGCAGAATACCGGCATCATGGGCATACGTACGCATCTTCTTCATCTGATCGAAGAAGAGATACTGTACGCCTTTCCAGAACGCTACATCACCCTTCAGTCTTTCTGATTCTTTCAGAAGTGTCTTTTCGTCTCTTGTACGGATGGGCTCTTCCCATTCCAGATAGCTTCTGCCTTCATGGTCATCTTTTTCAGCCATGAATAAAGCATAGTCATCCAGCCAGAAAGCATTCTTATGAATAAAGTCATTAACCTCATCCGGATACTTCTTATAGAGACGCTTTACTGCCTTGCGCAGAACTTTGAAGCGCTTCTGATAGAGAAGACCGTAGTCTGTCTTTGTTTCGTCTTTTCCCCAGTCTTTCTGGTCATATTCTGTCTTTTTCAGCAGCCCCTGTTCCTTCAGATCATCCAGATCAATGTAATAGGGATTGCCGGCAAAGGAGCAGAAAGACTGATAGGGAGAATCGCCGAAACCGGTAGGACCGATCGGCAGAATCTGCCAGTATGTCTGCCCTGCTTTCTTCAGAAAGTCAATGAACCTGCGGGCTGAAGCACCCATGGTGCCGATGCCGTAAGGACCGGGCAGAGCACTGATCGGCATTAACACGCCTGCTGCTCTAGCCATAGATCAGCCCTTGACAGCGCCGTCCGCAACGCCCTTGATAATGTACTTCTGGCAGGACAGATAGAAGATGATAACCGGAATAACCGCCAGGATCAAAGAAGCCATGATGGCACCCATATCAACGGAGCCATAGCTGCCCTTCATATACTGAATGACAATGGAAATAGTCTTGTACTTCTTGATATCCAATACCAGATAAGGCAGCAGGAAGTCGTTCCAGATCCACATCGTTTCCAGAATACCGACGGTGATATACGTAGGCTTCATGATCGGTACAACGACTTTGAAGAATGTCTGCAGCGGGGAGCAGCCATCGATCATCGCAGCTTCTTCGATCTCAATTGGAATGGACCGTACAAAGCCGCAGAACATGAAGACGGAAAGTCCGGCACCAAAGCCGAGATACACAATGATAATGCCCCATGGATTGGTCAGATGCAGCATATTCGCTACCTTGGACAGGGTGAACATGACCATCTGGAACGGGACGACCATGGAGAAGATGCACAGTGTATAGATCAGCTTTGTCCACCATGTATGTACACGAGTGACAAACCAGCCTGTCATGGAGCAGAAAATCAGAATCGCTATGACAGAGAATACCGTAATGAATACCGTCCAGCCGACTGACTTCAAGAGGCCGAAATCATTGATGGCTCTGAGATAGTTTTCCCAGCCGACAAAGGTCTGCCCATTCGGCAGTTCAAACGGCTTGAGGTTGATGGAAGTCTTGACTTTGAAGGAGTTCCAAAGAACACAGATTACCGGGAAGATCCATACAATGCACAGAAACGTCAGGAACGTTGTGCCGTACCATTTACCCTTTTTAGACATATTACTGCTGTACCTCCTTTTCCTTGGTCAGCTTCTGCTGCAGCCATGCAATGAATACAACCAGAATGAAGAAGATGACTGCCTTGGCCTGTCCGGCACCTTCAAATCCGACACGTCCATAGAATGTATTGTAGATGTTCAGAGCCAGCATTTCAGTCTGCTTCATCGGCGCGCCGCCGGTCAATGCCAGGTTCTGATCGAAGAGCTTGAAGCCGTTTGTGATCGTCAGGAATGTGCAGATGGTGATAGAAGGCATCATCATAGGAATGACAACCTTGAATAATGTTGTTCTGGAATCAGCACCGTCAATTTCAGCCGCTTCCAGCACATCACCCGGCACAGCCTGCAGGCCGGCGATGTAGATGATCATCATATAGCCGATCTGCTGCCAGCATACCAGAATAACAAGTCCCCAGAAACCGAGCTTGGCATTCAGGTTCAGAGCAGTATTGAAATGTACCAGAATACCGGAGAAGATGAGCTGCCAGATATAGCCCAGAACGATGCCGCCGATCAGGTTAGGCATGAAGAAGACGGTACGGAAGAGATTGGTACCGTTTCTTTCCTTGGTTAAGGCAAGGGCAAGTGCGAAAGCAATGACATTGATCAATACCAGGGTCACAAGGGCAAAGGCTGCCGTGAACCAGAAGGAATGCAGGAATGTCGTGTCCTTGAAGGCTGTGACATAGTTTTTGAAACCGATGAACTGTGCATCTGTAACGGTTGTAAATTTGCAGAAGGACAGTACAACACCGAGAATGAATGGAAGGATAAAGCCGATAATGAACGCCAGGAACATAGGCAGCGTGAAGATCGGCCACCACTTACGCATATTTTTCTCCATAAAATCCCCTTTCTCTCTTATCTTGATGAAAAAACAGGCATGTGGCCATGCCGCCTATGCCGCATGCCGCATGCCTGTTTTATTTACCTCAGTTTGAAGCTGCGAGTTCTTTTTCTGTCTTCCAGTTATCAACGAATGCTGTAACAACCTGCTTCCAGTTGTCATCTGTCTGATCAGCTGCATAAACTGTCAGAGCCTGGCCCAGAGTGTTCTTCCATTCTTCGGAAGGCATTGTGGTGAAGTTCCAGGAAACCGGAGTAGCTGTGTTGGCGTTAGCGAGGTTAACCAGAGTATTTGTGGACTTAGGGTTATTCTTGAACGGAATGTTGAAGCCCATCTTATCGCCGGATGTCATGGCACTAACACCTTCGTCAGATGTAACACACCAGTTCATGAAGTCCAGGGTAGCCTTGATATCAGCATCGCTTGCCTTGGAGTTGACGCACCAGTAGTTTTCTGTACCTGTGCAGATACCTTCATTGGCATCATCTACACCGAAGTAGATCGGTAAGAGAGCAAGGTTGTCATCACCGATTGCCTTAACTGCATCATATTCCCATGTACCATTCTGGAAGAAGACTGCTTTCTGATTAACGAATTCGGATTCAGCCTGATCGCCTGTAGCACTGGACAGCTGAGAAGGATCAATGGTGCCGTTGTTGATGTAGAGATCCCAGATAGCTCTGTAATTATCCATGTATGTGCCCTTGAGTTCATCTTCATCAGATACGCCTGCATCCTTGTATTCATAGTAGATCGGCAGGTTGGCCAGATGCGTCTTGAAACGCCAGTCGGAAGAAGAATCCATACCGGAAGATGTGAAGGCAGAGAAGCCTAATTCATCCTTACGCTTTGTGATATCCTCAGCAACTTTCTTCAGATCATCGAAGCTCTTGATATCATCAACTGTATAGCCGGCCTTCTGCAGCAGTGCCTTGTTGGTGATAAGACCATAGGACTCTGTGCAGTATGCGATACCGGCAACCTTGTCGCCGTCTTTCAGTTCGTAAGCATCATTTGTCAGCTGGCCTTCGATATCAGAACCGGACAGGTCATAGCAGTAATCCTTCCAGGAAGCCAGACCTACCGGGCCATTGACCTGGAACAGTGTAGGTGCTTCAGACTTGGCCATTTCAGACTTCAGAGTGGATTCATATTCACCGGAAGCAGCCGTCAGAACTGTTACTTTAACGCCGGTCTCCTTTGTGTATTCCTTGGCAAGGTCCTGCCAGTATTCATCTGCTTCAGGCTTGAAGTTCAGATAATAGACTTTGCCTTTGGAAGAATCAGAAGTGCTTGTGCTGGAAGCACTGGAACTGGAACTGGAGCCGCATCCTGCCAGCATAGCAGCAGAGAGACCCAGAGCTAAGATTTTCTTTGCGTTCATGTTTTCTCCTCCAATAATGAACCTGTGCACGTATTATGTTGGACGCCCCCTCCGGATGAAACGTTACCGTAACCGTTTACACTTACAGTTACTATTATGCCATGCAACGCAGAAAATGCAAGCGCTTCCACACAAATTCATAATGTTTTTTCTGAACATTTCCATACACTCTGATTATCCATAGAAAAATAAGACAGACCATTACTTCTGTCTCATCTTGATACCATACCGGTACAGCGCCAGCATATTTACCAGCGCATACGACTTAGGTGTATCTTCCACCGGATAGCCGAGCAGTTCATTGATCCGTGCCCTTCTGTACTTGAGCGTATTCTTATGCAGAAACATGTGCTGGGCTGTTGCATTCAGATCCATGCCGCAGTCCAGAAAATAACAGGCCAGGAACTTGATCGGCTCGCCATTGGGATATACCTCTTCCAGATGAATCAGGGTTTCTTTTGCTTCTCTCAGGATTCTTGGATCCCTGGCGGCATCCTGAATCATGGCGCCGAAACGGATCTCACCCTCATTCAGCCATCTGTTTTCCGGATAGATGGCATGAGCTGCCTGCCAGGCGCCATGTGCCATCCGATAGGCCCGGTATACATCACTCAATGCGTCCGTACTGAACGACGCAGCGAGCATTCCCGGCCAGTGGATTTCACCAAGATACTCTGCAAAGGCATCGCTCAGTCCCGGCATGCCCTTTTCTTCCGATGAAGGCGGCAGAATAATCAGATCATTTCCACACCGGCATACCATGAGATGATCGGAAGAACTGTCTGTATACTGCAGCACCTTCTTCACCGTTTCTTCTTCCGGCTTTCTATCTGCCAAAACAAACCATACACCATATTCCTGCCGCATCGGCACATCCCTGACTGAAATGCACCGCAGCACTTCAATCTGTTTATCCTCCTGAAGTGCAGTGACGCTGTCTGAGACCCAGCCGTGTCTGGCATTCATTTTTCTGCTTTTGTATTCTGTTCTCATACCCTGATCATACCTGTTTCTTTATCTCTTTTGGACAAAAGGCCTTAACTTTCATCCATTGTTCAGACAGGCTTCACATTCAGAATCTGTTCTTCTTCCTTTCCGGCAGACTGATATAATACTGCCGTATGAAAAATCTGAGTTTGGCATTATTGAAAGACAGTGAACTGCTGCCTCTTCTGCTGGCTTCAGCAGTTCTCATCTGCGTTATTGAACTGATCTTCCGCTTTCTGCCGGAAAGGAAGAAAAAGACAGAAACAGCAAAGACATCTTCCCTTGCCTTCATTCATCCTACTGTCACTGTCCCTGCCTATACAAAGAAAGATATTCACGCCGTCGTTCTGATCACTGCACTCTATGCGCTGGTCTCACTCTGGCAATGCGGTTCCAATACCTTTCCCACCACAACCTGGCAGCCCCAGAAAGACAGCGCCAGCCAGTCCTTCATTCTGGAACTGACGGACAGTACGGCATTTGATCAGATCAATGTACTGTATGAAGAAGGAGACAACAACAGTAATCTGACCACCTGGCAGCTGGGGGTGGAAGGCATGAAGATCGAAGGTTCCAATGATCTTACCAGCTGGCAGAGCATCAGTACGCTCAAGAATAACGGCATCTATGAATACCAGATGATTGAAGGTGAGTATGATTACCGCTACATCCGCATTACTTCCGTCAATCCCAATCAGACCCTGACGGAAATCGCCTTTAAAAAGAAAAGAGAAGATGTTCTGCTGCCGGTCAGGGTATATGAAGATGCCTATGCGGATACTAAATATCCTGCTTCGCTTGTGATTGATGAACAGGACAAAGTAGCCATTCATCCTTCTTATTACGATCAGGGCTATTTTGATGAAGTCTATCATCCCCGCAACGCCAAAGAGATCAGCGACGGCCAGTACATGTACGCTACTGTACATCCTCTGCTTGGCACAAATATCATGGCGCTGTTCATTCATCTGTTCGGCTTCACGCCAAGAGTATGGCGGCTGCCGGGCATTCTCTTCGGCATTATGATTGTCCCGCTGTTCTACGGCATTGTGCATCGGCTCTTTGGACGGACTGACCTTTCCATCTTCGGTACGATCCTCTGTGCAGCTGATTTCATGCATCTGACAACATCGCGGATCGGTACGCTGGAGCCCTTCTCTGTCTTCTTTATTCTGGTCATGTTCTACTGGATGATCCGTTTCTATCAATCCAGCTTCTATGATACAAAGCTGACCCATGAACTGCGGCTTCTGCTATGGTGCGGCATTTTCATGGGGATAGCCATCTCCACCAAGTGGACTGCCTGCTATTCGGCCGTAGGTCTTGCCATTCTGCTGTTTACCAACCTGATCCGCCGCACCATCGAGTACCGCAAGGCAAAGAAGTTTCTGCAGGAAAATAACGGCAGTGCCGTACAGATCGCCGAAGCACAGCATATTACCTCAGTCTATCAGTCCTATCTGCTGGCAATTCTTGGCTGGTGCTTTGTATTCTTCATCATCCTGCCGCTGATCATCTACTGGGTATGCTATATTCCGGATAAGGTATGGCGGGACGGCTGGTCCATTTCCAATGTACTGGAACAGAATTCCTACATGTATCACTACCATACAAATCTCAAGGCAACCCACCCCTACCAGTCCACCTGGTATCAGTGGATCCTGGATATCCGGCCGATCTGGTACTATTCCGGCGTCAAGGCAGAGGGCATCTCGCATTCCATCTCCTGCTTCTCCAATCCGCTTTTGACCTGGGCAGGCCTGCCGGCCATTCTCTATGTGCTGTATGCATGTGTCAGGAAGAAGGACAGCACAGCCTGGTTCATTCTGATCGGCTATCTTACGGCCCTTGGTCCCTGGGTACTGTTAGTCAAGCGCTGTGTCTTTGCCTACCATTTCTATCCGACCAGCTTCTTCACCATGCTTGCCATTGTATATGCGGTGGAAAAGATGCTGGATGTGAATCATGAAAAGACGAAAAAACTGCTGCTTGTCTTTACCATTGCCTATGTGTTCCTGTTTGTCATGTTCCTGCCGGCAACAGCGGGTTTCGGTACAACACAGGGCTATATCAAACTGCTGGAGTGGTTCCCGACATGGTACTTTGGCTGAAAAAACACAGACGCACCACATGTCTTCTGTATGCCCTGGTTCTGGCGTTTCTCTTCTGCATCCCCTATCTTTTCAGGGATCTCTTGCCGATCGGACATGATACGTTCTTTCATGTATCACGCATTGACGGCCTGGCTGCTTCTATTAAAGACAAAGATTTCCTGCCAGCCGTCTATCCTTATAAGAACAATGGCTTCGGCTATGGCAGTCCGCTTTTCTATTGTGATGTACTGCTCTATCCCTTTGCGCTATTGGATGTGATCGGCGTTCCGGTATCAGTCTGCTATAAGCTTGTAATCTTTGTGTGGACGATGATTACGGCATATACGATGAGCTTATGTGTACAGAGGATCACTCATTCCTTTCAGGCAGGTGCTATCGCATCGGCTGCGGTGCTGTTTGCCAATTACCGTATTACAGATGTATATGTCCGCGGGGCTTTAGGTGAAGTCCAGGCTTTCATCTTCCTGCCGGTACTGATTGAAGGTCTGTATATCATCCTGTATGAAAGAAACACAGAACAGTGGCAGTTAGCCGCATTTGGCTTAGCGGCACTGCTGATGAGCCACAACCTGACCTTTGTGCTGTCATGCTTTCTGACGATGCTGTTGATCACCGGTTCCAGCCAGAAGCTGAATCCGGAAACCATCCCTGCCTGTATCAAGGCCATTGTCACTGCCTTTCTTTTGACAGTGTTCTTCTCACTGCCGATGCTGGAGCAGCTGCAGTCCAACCGCTATTACCTCAACTACTACGCGGAAACATCTGATCTTTCTTCCGGTACGCTTCCCTTATGGAAATACTTTGCCAACCGGACGGTATTCGGCTATTCCGACAACTCTCTTGAAAGAAGCCAGCAGATGCTGCTGAATCCAGGCTGGTTTCTGACCATTGCCCCTCTTCTATGGCTGTATGTCAGAAAGAAAAAGCCTAATGCCTATATCACTCTTTGTCTGATTCTCGGCTATGTGAATCTGATCCTGCCTTCCTCTTTGATCCCCTGGGACTCTCTAAATCATCTCAAAGTCATGCAGTTTCCCTGGCGTCTATTGGAGTCTGCGGTAGTCCTGCTTGCCATTCCGGCTTCCGCTGCCGTTGCTTCCCTTTTCAATCAGCCCAAAAAAATCTTCACTGCATTCATCCTTGTCTGCCTTTGTGCTGAAGGAATCTATCATATCTATCCTGTCTTTCAGGAAACTTTCGGCATGACATCTTCCATGAGCTGGGAAGATGTCACAAACGGTGCCTTATGCGATCCAAACTACTTTGCCACCTACATGCGGGTAGAACTGGCCGGCGGTGATTATCTGCCGATTACGTCACCCGACTACCGCCGTCTGTTTCCGGTGATCATGGATGAAAACTACAAGTCCCTTTCCACACCTTATGAAAAGAACGGTACCAGAATCACCTTCACGCTTGACGAAAAGAATACAGACCAGACCGTGGTGCTGCCTTTGACCTGGTATAAAGGGTATACGCTGTATCACATGGAAAACGGCAGATGGGTAAAGATATCCTGCCATCAGGATGACCACGGCCTGGTCAGCTTCTATGCAAAGAGCAGCGGAAAATATAAGTGTGTGTACCTCAATACCCCTTTACGCAATATCTGTATAGTGATCTCCCTTGTTTCCTGGTGTTTCTTCCTTCTTTCTCTGTTAAAACGGACTAGAGTCAACTACCCGCAGCTGAAGCTGCAGGCTTGAAGGAACATCAGCACATGCACAGCGTGCACTGATGCACTTCAACTTGCCCTGATACAGCGGACTCGCTTATCTGCCTTAACAGGTAAGTGGAGGTTTGCCAATGAGAGGGCGGTTATCATAGTGAGCTGCCAAACTATGAGGCAGAACATACTGCCATACCGCTGATCAGCGGATATCTATTGCCATGCCGGATTCTTTCAACAAGGAAAGACCGGCATTTTT
>JALCHG010000020.1:0-29469 GCA_022644565.1 Solobacterium sp.
GTTCTATGTCTATTTTGGGGATGCGCTCTGTCCCTGGTGCCGTTCGGTCATTGAAACAGCTGTTTCTGAAGCTCAGAAGGCTGGTGTCAGTGAGATTGATTATGTGGATATCTGGGACAGTGAAGGCAATGAAGTGCTCAGAGATTCCTATGAAGTGAAGGATGGCAAAGCCGTACAGAAGCAGGTCGGGACAGAAGCCTATCAGACCCTGCTGAAAAACTTTGACAGTTTCCTGGAAGAGTATACCGTAACGGATGATAATGATCAGAAATATGATACCGGGGAAAAGAGAATCTATGCGCCGACATATGTCTATATCAAAAACGGCAGGGCAGAAAAGCTTGTCACAGGTATCTCAGAGAAACAGACGGATGCCTGGGGTGAACTGAGTGATGATATTCTGCAGGATGAACAGAATACCTTTACAGATTTCTTCAATAACTGAAAAAGAAAAAGCCTCCGCGAGGAGGCTTTTCATCTGCTTTATTATAAGCTGTCGTAGAGCGCTTCGTAGTTCTTGGCGGCGTTTTCCCAGGAGTTGTTCTGGTTCATATCGCGTTCAACCAGTTCATGCCAGCGATCCGGCTGGGTGAAGTAGATGGTCTTGGCATGGTTGATGGTGTCATAGAGAACATCCGGTCTGTAATCATAGAAGGAGAAGCCTGTACCTGTATTTTCAAAGTCATTATAGGCTTCAACTGTATCTCTTAAGCCGCCTGTCTCTCTGACAATCGGTACAGCACCATAGCGCATGGCCATCAGCTGGGTCAGTCCGCACGGTTCAAAGCGGGACGGTACCAGCATGGCATCCGCTGCCGCATAGATCTTTCTGCTTCTTTCATCACTGTACATGATGGAGGAAGATACCGTTCCCTTGTACTTGTTCTCAAAGTAACGGAAGGCATTCTCATATTCCGCATTGCCTGTACCTAACAGAACAAACTGGGTATTGCCGTCAATAATACCGTCCATGATCGGCATCAGAAGATCAAGACCTTTCTGGTCAGTGAGCCGGGAGATCAGACCGATGACCATCTTATCGGCATTCTGCTCCATGCCGAGTTCTTCCTGCAGGGCAAGCTTGTTTGCCTTCTTGCCTTCAGCGAAGTTCTTGACGTTATAGTTTTTGAAGATTTTCTTATCTGTCTCCGGGTTGTAGTTGTCATAGTCAATGCCGTTGACAATACCGCAGAGCTTATAGGAATGATAGGAGAGGACAGGGTCCAGACCTTCACCGTATTCCGGTGTCTTGATCTCTTCCGCATAGCTGTTGGAAACAGTTGTGATTTTATCAGAATAGACCATGCCGCCCTTGAGCATATTGGCATCGATGTGGTCAGACAGCTGATCCGGCTCGAAGCAGTAATCCGGCAGACCGGAAAGATACTTGATGGTCTGGATGTTGTGAATGCCCTGGAAGCGCAGGTTATGTACAGTCATGATGACCCGGCATTTCTGGCCGACTTCCGTATCCTTGAAGAGTGTTCTTAAGAATACCGGAACAAGACCTGCCTGCCAGTCATTGCAGTGGAGGATATCCGGAATCCATCCGATGACCGGAAGAGCACTTAGAACTGCCTTATCAAAGTAGATGAAGCGTTCCAGGTCATTGGCCATTTCACTGTAAGGATTGCCCCAGAAGAAGAGAGATTCATTATCTACAAAGTAATAGGTTACCCCGTCCATGGACATTGTCTTAATGCCGACATAATACGTTCTGTTGTCCTGTCCCATATCCATCCAGAACTCACATACAGGAGTCATCTGATTTCTGTACTTTTCATCAATACAGCCATACAGAGGCAGGATGACTCTGGCATCCCATCCATCTTTGACAAGTGCCTTAGGCAGGGCGCTCATGACATCGGCTAAACGGCCTGTCTTGACAAACGGATAGCACTCAGAACCAACTAATAATACTGTTCTCATATGATGTTTCTATTCCTCACTTTTTGTGCTGCTTATATGATACATGATTCTGCTGTGTTTTGGTCATGTAAAAAACAATGTACACAGCCTATATTTGTTCAGACATGAGGAAATGTACAAATGACACCGGATTCATCTGGTAGAATGTCCTTATGATCCGGATTGTATTTTTTGATATCGACGGTACACTTCTTTCTCATCGTACCAATGCTGTTCCAGGCTCTGCACTTCATGCTTTGGCGCTGCTGAAAGCACATGGCATTCATACGGCCGGCTGTACCGGCCGCCATCCGAAAGAACTTGCGAAGCTCAATGTATCCGGCTTTGCGCCGGACAGCTGGATTTATCTCAATGGTTCTCTGTGCACAAAAGACGCCCGTATCATCAGTGAAAAGCCGCTGTCTGATGATACCATGCATAAGCTGTATGACTGGCTGAAAGCAAATCCCATTCCCGTACAGTTCATGGAACGGGATTATATCTATGACAATATGGTGTCGCCGCAGATGATTGCGGAACTGGCAGCTGTTCATACCGAACCGGATCCGATTGAACCGCTGGAAAGGATTCTTGTGCATCCGGTGGATATGGTGATTCCCTGGGCAGAGGAAGCAGTCAGGGAGAAAATGTGTACGATGCTGGATCTTTGCGAGATGCGCTGGGGCAGTGCATCGGATATGGTCAGGATGGACAGCGGGAAAGATGCCGGGGTCAGGGATGTTCTGGATGCTTATGGCTTTGGATCAGAAGAAGCCATGTGCTTTGGGGATGGCAGGAATGACATTGCCATGTTCAGGGCATGCGGTACTTCCATCTGTATGGGCAATGGATGTGACGAGGCAAAGGAAGCTGCAGATGAAGTATGTGAGGATATCGATGAAGATGGCATTTATCATACATTGAAGCGGCATGGACTCATATGAAAAAAGCAGGAATTATTCCTGCATGAAGTCTTTGATGCGCCCGGCCAGCATATAGCCCTGCATATACATGTCTTTGATCGCTGCTCTGTCTTTGGTCAGTGTTTTCATGGCACCGATATCCGCCGGGGCAATGATGAGGGCTCTGTGTTCTTTTTCAAGATCCATGGCAAGATCTACCCCGCGGTTATAGCGCTCCGGCCGTTTCATCATGCCTTCTGCGGCATTGGGATAGCCTTTGCGCTGCAGCCATCGGGCAGCCATTCTGACCGTACGGGTAACCGGAATATGTCCTTTCGGCATGGTCAGAACCAGCACGATTCTATCACAGCCATCATCCAGCGCTTTCTGTACCGGTACGGGATCAGAAAGCCCGCCGTCAACATAAGGAATGCCGTTTACAACATACGGCTCATCGGCAATCGGTACACAGCAGGAAGCTTTCAGGGCGTCATACTGGTTCTCTTTCATGCCGTCTTCGATGGTGAAGTATCTTGGCTGATCATTCAGAGCATTTGTCGCAACGGCATAGTATTCTTTGCCGGATGCTTTCAGTGCTCTGTAGTTGAGCGGATTTTCACCATCCTCATTGGAAAGGGTGCCGTAGATATAATCCAGATCCAGATAGTTATGTTTCTGCACAAGATTATGCAGGCTCATATAAGCCGGTCTGAAAGTGTATTCCGTATAGAAGATATAATTTCTGCCTTTCTGGCCGGCAAAGAAAGAAGATACATTGGCACTGCCGGCTGATACGCCGGTGCCATAGTCAAACTCCACATGATCATCAAGACATCTGTCCATGACCCCTGCACCGAATGAGCCCCTCAGGCCTCCGCCAACATCAATAATGCCTGTTTTCATCATAATTCTCCTTCCTGTGTCAGTATTTATACATCACAAGGCATTTGAAATGCGTGGTCAGATGAAAGAATCTGTCTAAAAGAAAATGATCCCGATCGTATTGATCGGGATCAGCAACGCCTATATTCAGAACAGAGCAAACAGCGTATGGACAACAAAGGCACAGATCCAGGCAATGGCACACTGCATCAGTACGGTCTGCAGGGCCTGCTTTCCGCCTAACTCCTGGCGGATTGCCGCAATGGCCGCAACACATGGTGTATACAGCAGACAGAACACAAGGATGGCGGCAGCTCCGGCAAGATCCAGGGAAGCATGCAGAACAGCAGCTGAGCCGAACAGTACGTTCAATGTGGAAACAACTGCTTCCTTGGCAATGAAACCGGCAATCAGAGCAGTGGAGAATCTCCAGTCGCCAAAGCCGAGCGGCTTGAAGATCGGGGCGATCCAGCCGGAGATAATGGCCAGGATGCTGTTTCTGGAATCAGAAACCATGGCAAGATGCGGACTGTAGGTCTGTAAGAACCAGACGATGATGCACGCCAGGAATACAATCGTAAATGCTCTGTGCAGGAAATCCTTTGTCTTTTCCCATAACAGCTGCAGAACGTTCTTAGCAGCCGGCATACGGTAGTTCGGCAGTTCCATGACAAACGGAACGGCTTCGCCATGGAAGGTCAGCTTCTTGATGATCATGGCGACCAGAATACCGACCAGAATACCGATGATGTACAGGAGCACCATGACAAAGGCCGCATGATCCGGGAAGAATGTCTTGGTCAGAAAGGCATAGATCGGCAGCTTTGCCGTACAGCTCATGAATGGAATCAGCATAACCGTTACTTTACGGTCGCGCTCAGAAGGCAGGGTGCGGGTTGACATGACGGCCGGCACGGAACAGCCGAAGCCTACCAGCATCGGTACGATGGAACGGCCGGAAAGTCCGAGCTTTCTGAGCGGCTTATCCATGACAAAGGCAATGCGTGCCATATAACCGGTATCTTCCAGCAGTGACAGGAAGAAGAACAGAATGACGATATAGGGGATAAAGCCAAGCACCGTACCGACACCGTTGAATACCCCGTCGATGATCATCGAATGCAGGCCGGCTGCCGTGCCCCATCGGGTCATGGCCGCATCACATACCGCAGACAGATGATCAATACCATTGCTGATCAGATCTTCCAGGAAAGAACCCAGCACATTGAAGGTCAGATAGAAGACCGCTGCCATGATGGCAATAAAGCAGGGGACAGCCGTATATTTGCCCGTCAGCACCTTATCGATCTTCTCTGAACGGGTTCTTTCTTTCGAGGCATGGGGTTTGGTCACGCAGGCATCCACGACCTTATGAATGAAATCAAAGCGCATATCGGCAATGGCTGCCGCATGGTCGAGACCTCTTTCCTGTTCCATCTGTTCGATGATGTGGCCGATCATTTCCTTCTCATTCTCAGAAAGATCAAGACCATTCATGATAGAGGCATCGCCTTCGGCAATCTTGGTTGCCGCAAAGCGGGGTGAGATGCCGGCTTTCTTACAGTGGTCCTCAATCAGATGCATGATGCCGTGCAGTGCTCTATGAACGGCACCGTTATCCTCATTCACATCGCAGTAGTCCTGCTGCATCGGCGGTTCCTGATAGCGTGCCACGTGCACGGCATGCTGGACAAGTTCATCAATGCCTTCATTTTTTACTGCACTGATCGGTACAACCGGCAGACCCAGCATGGATTCGATCCGGTTGATATCCACGGATCCGCCATTGCCTCTTAGCTCATCCATCATATTCAGGGCAACAACCATCGGAATATCAAGTTCCATCAGCTGCAGAGTCAGATACAGGTTTCTTTCAATGTTGGTGGCATCCACGATATTGATGATGCCTTTCGGTTTAGTATCAAGAATGAATCTGCGGGATACGATTTCCTCACTGGTATACGGGGAAAGGGAATAGATGCCCGGCAGGTCGGTGACAAGCGTATCGGGATGTCCCTTGATAACACCGCTCTTCTGATCCACGGTAACACCCGGGAAGTTGCCGACATGCTGGCTGGAGCCGGTCAGCTGGTTGAATAATGTGGTTTTGCCGCAGTTCTGATTGCCGGCCAGGGCAAAGGTCAGAACCGTTCCTTCCGGCAGCGGATGTTCATGCCTTTTATCATGGTATTTTCCGCCTTCACCAAAGCCGGCATGATTGATGATGTATACATCATCCGCATTTTCAGTTTTCTTTTTTTCACTCAGATGGGCAATCTGCTTAATCGTGATTTTCTCTGCTTCTTCCAGACGCAGGGTAAGTTCATAGCCGCTGATGGAAAGCTCCATCGGGTCGCCCATCGGGGCATATTTGATCAGTGTGACTTCAGCTCCCGGAATCAGTCCCATATCCAGGAAGTGCTGACGCAGTTCACCTTCACCGCCTACGGTGATCACCCTGGCTGACTGACCCGGTTTGAGTTCTTTCAGATTCATAAAAGTTTTTGCGTTCCCCCTTTATCCGCTAACCATTATAGCTGAATCAGAAATTAAGATATGAATCAATGCTCAGATATGCAAAATAAATTTATGATGTCTAATCTGATTTAAATAAATTTCACAAGGTCTTAAGAGGAGTTAAGATAATGTTCATGTAAGCGCATTACCCTCCGTTTTTTACTGAACTTTCCCTATTTATAAATACAAATCGTTTCCATGTACAAAAAAAGGTGATGCATTTTAAATAAAATCAATTAAATATATACTTACTTATGAAAGGGATACTATGAGCGAGCAGATAAGAGAACACAAGAAGATTATTCCTCTGGCTCTCATCCGCGTACTGGAAGAAGAAACAGATGAGAACCATGCGATTATGATGTCTCAGCTGCAGTCCAGTGTAGTCCAGCAGTATGGCATTAACGTAGACCGCAGAACGGTATACGCTACGGTCAGACTGCTGAATGACTTCGGGTATGATATCCGCTATGGCAGACCGTGTGAAAACGGCAGCGATAAGGGATATTATATGGCTAGTCATGACTTGACGATGGATGAGGTAAAAGAAGTGCTTTCCGCCATGAACGACATGAAAAAAGAAAATGCAGAAAAGTATGAAAGGATCAAGCGTGCGCTTCTGCAGCATTTCAGCCGCTATCAGAGAAAAGGAATTGAAGAAATGTTAAACGATACATCTCAGGGGTGACACAGTCACCCCTGACTGCGTTTCATGAAAAACCAGAGAAACAGATCCCAGACATAAGCAATCTCCGCCATGCCGCTGATCGATAATGTATAAAGCACACAGCCAAGCGATAGAAACAGACCCATGAGATAAATCCGGAAAGCAGAGGAAGGAAACGATGTACGCAGGATAACAGCCTGCATCAGTCCGAACAGAAGCAGGGCTGTGAAAAGATGGATCTGGGCACCGGCATGCGTATTGTCTTTGATGATCAGGGTGGAAAGAGCACATCCCGCCAGCAGGATCAGAAACAGCTTTTTTTTCTTCTGAGGCCCAAAGAGCCGGTGCAGTTCATACAGCAGAAAAAGACCGGCAGAGATACACAGGCTGTAAGTAAGAACAGCTGTGTTTTTTGCGGCCAGCAGGCCGCTGATGTTATAGCGGAAAGGGCCGTAGTACAGTAAGAGAATAGTAAAGCAGGATGGAAACAGAACACAGAGAATGCGTTCTGTTTTTGTGAAGGCGGGTTTTGGTGTCATATAATGATTATACTTTGAAAACGGAGGAACAGTATGATTCGAGTGGGAATACAGGGAAGCCATGGCACATTCAGTGAAATTGCGGCCGTGCGCTATTTTACAGGCACAGAGGCCGAGCGCATCGGCTATCCTAACTTTCCCGCCATCATGAAAGATCTTGACAGCCATCGTCTTGACTATGCCGTATTGCCGGTAGAGAACACCACCACCGGCATCATTTCCCGTACATATGATCTTTTCCAGTACCATGACATTCATGCCGTAGGAGAAGTACTTGTGCCGATCAAAGAAAATCTGATTGTCATCCCCGGCACAAAGCTGGAAGATATCCGCCATGTCTATTCTCATCCAGAGGCTCTCAGCCAGTGCCAGCGCTTCTTTGCCGAGCATCCTGACTGTCATCCGGTCACTTACCAGGACACTTCCAAATCCGTTGAGTTTGTAAAGAAAACAGGAGATAGATCCAATGCGGCCCTGGCTTCCTATCTGGCCGCCGAATACTACGGCATGACATCACTGCTTGAAAATGTCAATGACAGTACCCTGAACATGACCCGGTTTCTTGTGGTGACATGGCGCCATGAAACACATCCGGAAGCAGATAAGACATCACTCATGCTGGTTTTGAAACATGAGCCTGGTTCTCTGTACAGAGCGCTTGGGGAGCTGGCGGATGCCCATATTGATATGGTGAAGCTGGAAAGCAGACCGCTGCCGGGACGCATCTTTGAATACATGTTCTATGTGGATATTATCGGCAATGAGCAGGATCCTCATATCCATGCGGCGCTTGAAGCCATGGCCGGACATTGTGTAACGCTGCGCAGCTTCGGTTCCTACAAGGCAGCCGATAAGCCTGAATGAAAAAACTTTCAGAAAATCTGATTGTGTTTACATTAACTGTACCGTATAATAAAGCCGGTATTGATATGAACAGATACAGTGTTTACTTTTATTACTTTTATCTCGGATGACAGGGCATTGAGACGATCACTGCCCGTTTTGTCGTAAAGGGCATTGATCCGATGGAAAAAGCAAGCCATACGGATGATGCCGTATGGCTTTTATTTATGAAGGAGAAGTGTATGAGAAAACTGACCGTACATACAAAGAACAGAGATTATGATGTGCTGCAGGAAAAGGGCATTCTGAAAAGGGCAAAGGAGCTGATCCAGCCTGAGGGAAGCGTTTATCTTGTATCGGATGACGGAGTGCCTGAAAAGTGGCAGCAGTGTCTGCAGGAACAGTTCCCGAACGCTCCCATGTATGTTTTCCCCCATGGCGAAAAGGCCAAGAACCTCACGACATGGCAGCATATTCTTGAAGACATGCTGGCGCATAACCTGTCCCGTAAGGATATGGTCATCGCGCTTGGCGGCGGGGTTGCCGGCGACATGGCCGGCTTTGCCGCAGCCAGCTATATGAGAGGCATTGCCTATGTCAATATTCCGACGACTTCACTGTCCCAGATCGATTCTTCCATCGGCGGCAAGACGGCGGTGGATCTGGCCGGGGCCAAGAACTGTGTCGGGGCGTTCTGGCAGCCTTCCATGGTCCTGGTGGATCCGGATGTGCTGAAGACACTCTCCAGCCGGCAGTTTCATAACGGCCTTGTAGAAGCGGTCAAGGAAGGCCTTACGTTTGATCCTGAACTGTTTGCCATGTTTGAAACGGATGATTACATGGATCACGTGGATGACATTATCTGGAAGTGTCTGAATATCAAGAAGAATGTGGTGGAACACGATGAAAGAGAAAGCGGTGAAAGAAAGCTCTTGAACTTCGGCCATACCTATGGTCATGCCTATGAAACATACTATGGGCTCAACACCTACCTGCATGGAGAATGTGTGGGCATGGGCATGATGACCATCATGAACAGTCCGCAGATCAAGGAAAGGCTTCAGAAAGTGCTGGAGCGGATGGGCTGTCCGGTGTATTGTGATGCGGATCATGATCAGATTGCACATCTGATTACGCATGACAAGAAAGCAGACCATGACCATGTGACCATTGTCCAGGTGGATGAAATCGGTAAGGGACATCTGGAAGAGTGGACGATGGAACAGATCAGAAAGAAGATGGATGTATGAGCAATATTCTCGGCAGAAATTTAACGGTAACTCTGTTTGGCGAAAGCCATGGTCCCGCCATCGGTGCGGTGCTGGACGGGGTGCCGGGCGGCGTGAAGATCGATATGGATCTGATTAACAAGGGTATGGACTTCCGCAGAGCCGCCGGTGCACTTTCCACCGGCCGCCATGAAGCGGATGAAGTGCATATTCTTTCCGGGGTGAAAGACGGCTATGCTCAGGGCACGCCGATCACGCTTGTCATTGAAAACAATAATGTTCACCGCCATGACTATGAAAATCTCAAGGATACAGCCCGCCCGGGGCATGCGGATTATACCGGCTATGTGCATTATAACGGCTATGCGGATCTTTCCGGCGGCGGCCATTTCTCCGGCCGTCTGACTGCTCCCATTACTGCCTGCGGTATGATCGCTGAAGGCATGCTGAAAGAGAAGGGCATTGTGATCGGATCACATATCTCTGAAATTCACGGTATCAAGGATGATCCCTTTGATCCTTCAAAACTGAAAGAACAGATTGAACAGGTGAATGGGGAACACTTTGCTGTTTTGAATGCAGAAGCAGGTGAAAAGATGCAGGCCTGCATCAGGGCGGCCCGGATGGATGGAGATTCCGTAGGCGGTACGCTGGAAACATGTATCTATGGCCTGGAGGTAGGAGTAGGCGATCCGGAATTTGATTCTCTGGAAAGTCTGCTGTCGCATGCAGTATTTTCAGTGCCGGCGGTTAAAGGCATCGCATTTGGTGAAGGTTTTGGTTTCAGTTCCCTCTATGGTTCAGAGGCCAATGATGCCTTCATCATGAAAGACGGCAGAGTGGAGACATCCACCAATCATAACGGCGGCATCAACGGGGGCATATCCAACGGCATGCCCATTGTCTTTACAACCGTGATCAAGCCGACTCCATCCATTTCAAAAAGCCAGCATACTGTCAACTATGTTGAAAAGAAGGAAAAGGAGCTCATCATTCAGGGCAGGCATGATCCCTGCATTCTGCATCGGGCCCGCATCGTTGTCGATGCGGTCAGTGCTCTGACGATTGCGGATGCTTTGATGACGCGCTTTGGCCAGGCATACTTTGGGGGCACAGAATGAAATACGGATTAATCGGTATGCCTTTGGGCCATTCCTGGTCGCCGGAAATTCATGCGCTATTGATTCATGAATCCTATGTCAAGAAAGAGCTGAAAGAAGAGGAACTGGCTGATTTTCTGAAAGCAAAGGATTTTGCCGGCATCAATGTCACCATCCCCTATAAGCAGGCGGTGATTCCCTATTTAGATGAAGTGGATCAAAGAGCTTCCTGCATCGGGGCGGTTAACTGTATTGTCAATCGCAACGGAAAGCTCATCGGCTATAATACCGACTGCATCGGCTTCTATGATATGATGCGGGCTAATGATATGCCCCTTGGCAGAGCCGCGGTGCTTGGCAGCGGCGGTGCTTCCAAGGCGGTGAAAGCGGCGCTGGAAGAGCTGGGCTGTGATCCGGTGACAGTATCCCGTACGCCGCATGGAGATATGATTTCCTATGAAGAACTGTATGCAAGGGAAAGTGAGTTTGCACTGCTTGTCAATGCGACGCCCGTTGGCATGTCGCCAAAGATCGATGCCTGTCCTGTGGATCTGGATCAATTGAAGCATCTCAAAGGCGTTGTGGATATCATTGCCAATCCTTTGCAGACAAGACTGCAGTTTGAAGCAGCCTGCAGAGGCATACCGGTACTTGGCGGATTTGAAATGCTGGTACGGCAGGCTGCTGCAGCGGATGAGCTGTTTACCGGACAGAAAGTCAGTGAAGCAGAAGTGCAGCATTGCATGGCTTCGCTTTACCACAGCCGGCGCAGCATTGTTCTGATCGGCATGCCGACATCAGGCAAAACCACCATCGGAAAAGCATTGGCAGAAGCGTGTGAGAGAACCTTCCTTGACATGGACGGTGAACTGGAAAAGCGCATGGGCATGACGATCAGAGACTGTTTTGCAGCAAAAGGGGAAGCTTATTTCCGTCAGGAAGAAAGCCATCTTGCCGCAGAACTGGCCGGCGGCGGTCCTTATGTCATCTCAACCGGCGGGGGAATTATTAAAAACAGAGACAATATGCGCCATCTCAGTGCCGGCGGCTATGTTGTATGGATTGACCGGGATCTGAACCAGCTGTTTCCTTCCTCAGACCGTCCGCTTTCTTCCAGTCAGGAAGCTGTACAGAAGCTGTATGAAGAGCGGAAGGATCTGTATGAAAGATACAGTGAGGGCAGAATTGAAAACAACGGCACAATAGAAGAAGCAGTATACAGCATCATGAAGCTGACAGGAGAACACAGATGATTATTACATTGAAGAAGAATGCACCGGAAGAGGAAGTAAAAAAGATCAGAGAACACTTCGAGAGCATGAATCTCAGAGTGAACATGATCAAGGGTGATGAATACAACGTATTCGGTTTAGTCGGGGATACGGCAAGGCTTGATGAAAGAAAGATCATGGCCAACCAGTGGGTGGAGAATGTACAGCGTGTTTCCGCTCCTTACAAACTGGCCAACCGGATGTTCCATCCGGAAGATTCCGTGGTTGATGTGGCCGGCATTCCGGTAGGCGGAGAAAGTCCGGTGGTGGTGATCGGCGGTCCGTGCTCCGTGGAAGGAGAGGAGCAGGCGGTCCGCATTGCCAAGGAAGTCAAGGAAGCCGGCGGCTGTATGTTAAGAGGCGGTGCCTATAAGCCCCGTACTTCTCCCTACAGCTTCCAGGGCCTTGGCTATGAAGGCATTGTTGATCTTGTCAAAGCACGGGAAAAGACCGGTCTGCCGATTGTCTCGGAACTGATGTCCGTCGATAAGATTGATGAATTTGAAGAGAATGTGGACCTGGTACAGATCGGCGCCCGCAACATGCAGAATTTTGATCTGCTCAAGGCTGTGGGTCACATGCATAAGCCTATTCTGCTCAAGCGCGGCATGTCCGCTACCATTGAAGACTGGATCATGTCAGCTGAATACATCATGGCTAACGGCAATCCCAATGTCATTCTGTGTGAAAGAGGCATCCGTACCTTTGAGAAATATACCCGCAATACCATGGATCTTGCGGTTATTCCGATTATCAAGGAAAAGACCCATCTTCCGATCATCATCGATCCAAGCCACTCCACCGGCAACTGGAAGTATGTCGAAGCGGTATCCCTGGCGGCGGTAGCTGCCGGGGCAGACGGTCTCATCATTGAAGTACATGATCATCCAGATGAGGCATGGAGTGACGGTGCCCAGTCACTGAAACCGGAAAAATTTGCCCAGCTGATCAAGAAGGCCCGTAAGATCGCTGCGGCATGCGGCAGACCGCTGAGATGAAAGTCACTATTCACGGGGGCAGCCGGGCTGCTGTCATCGCTCTGCCGGCCAGCAAATCTCTTTCCCACCGGGCTTTGATCTGTGCTGCCTTATCAGACGGCACAGCTGTGATTCATCATGTCGCAGAGAATAAGGACACCGAAGCGACCATGCGGGTCATGTCGTATCTTGGCGCTTCCTTTGAAAGAAAAGAGGATGATGTCATCGTTCATGGTTCAAAAGCACTGTCATATGATGGAAGTGTACTGGACTGTGGTGAGTCAGGCAGTACGCTGCGCTTTCTCATTCCGCTCTTTTCCCTAAGCAGTGATACCGTTACCTTTACGGGACACGGCCGGCTCATGGAGCGGCCGCAGAGCGTGTATGAAGCGCTGTATCATGAAAACGGCCTTCTCTTTGAAAAAGAGGGGCAGTATCTCAAAGTACGGGGACCATTGACAGGCGGTACCTATACAGTAGACGGCAGTGTGTCATCCCAGTTTATTTCCGGTCTGCTCTTTGCCCTGCCTGAAGTAAAACAGGACAGCCGGATTACGGTAAAAGAACCGTATGAATCACGCAGCTATGTAGGACTGACGCTGGATTTATTAAGAAAGAGCGGTATTGTCATCAAAGAGGAAGGCAATACTTACATCATCCCTGGTCATCAGTCTTATGCCCTGCAGGAAGCTTTTATTGCCGGGGATGATTCCCAGATGGCGTTCTTTGCGGCCAAGGGATTATTAGGTACAGAACCGGTAGAAGTTACGCATGTGGATCATGATTCAAAGCAGGGCGATCACATCATCCTGGCCTATATCAGAAAAATGGGCGGCTGCTATGAAGAAACAGAACAGGGCTACCGTTTCTATCCTTCAAAGCTTCATGGCTGTGAGATGGATCTGGGGGATTGCCCGGATCTTGGACCGATGCTGTTTGCCTTGGCCGCAAAGGCGGAAGGCACATCGCACTTTGTCCATGCCGGAAGACTCAGGGTCAAGGAAAGCGATCGGATTGCCTGTATGGAGGAAGAGCTGAAGAAGCTTGGCTGCCACATGAAATCAAAGCAGGAAGAAGTATGGGTTGAAGGGGTAGAGACACTGCAGGATGGCATGACGCTTCATGGCCATAATGACCACCGCATTGTCATGAGCCTGAGCATTCTTTCCTCTTTACTGCACAATACCTGCATTGAAGGGGCAGAAGCGGTAGATAAGAGCTATCCAGACTTCTTCAAAGACCTTGAAACATGCGGATGTGAGGTGGAATATGATCAGTGAAAAGTCGAAAATCACGATTATCGGATTAGGTGTGCTGGGCGGCAGCTATGCCAAGGGTTTTGCCAAGGCAGGCATACAGGCATATGCTGTGGATCTCAATGAAGATGCCCTCCGCTTTGCCAAGGAGAATCACTGGATCAAAGATGGCAGCAGTGATCCTTCCCTTGTCAGAGACAGTGATCTAGTCATTTCCTGTCTGTATCCTCACACCTTTATCCAGTGGGTCAAAGACAACCAGAAATACTTCCGGCCCGGTACGCTTTTGAGTGATGTGACCGGGGTCAAGCGCAAGGTGATTTCTGCCATCAATGATGAACTGCGTCAGGATTGTGAGTTCATTGCCTGCCATCCGATGGCCGGCAGGGAGTCCAGGGGCCTTGCCTATGCGGATGAATCCCGGTTTGAAAATGCCAATTTCATCATAGTGCCGACGGAAAAGAATACAAAGGAAGCGATTGATACTGCATATCAGATTGCCCGTATTCTCAAGTTCGGACGGGTGTGTGAGCTGAGTGCGGAAGAACATGACCGCATGATCGGCTTTCTTTCCCAGTTAACCCATGTCATTGCCGTTTCTTTGATGAATACCAGCGATCACAGCCATCTGGCAGACTATACCGGTGATTCCTTCCGTGATCTGACCCGTATTGCCAATATCAATGAAGATCTATGGCCGGAGCTGTTTGTCATGAATAAAGACTATCTTCTCGAAGAGATTCATGCCTTTACCCATGAAATGGAGTCCTTTGCCAGTCTGATTGAAAATGAAGATTATGAGGCCATGCGCCGGAAACTGATTCAGTCGACCAAGAGAAGAAAGCAGTTTGACAAGTAAGAGGTTTGTTATGACAAAGATTATGGTACTGAACGGACCCAATCTGAATATGGTGGGGATCCGGGAAAAGAATATTTACGGCACAGAATCCTTTCAGGATATGATTGCGGAGATTGAAAAAGCAGCCAAAGAAAGAGGAATAAGCGTGGAATGCCGGCAGAGCAACCATGAAGGGGATCTGGTGGACTGGATTCAGGAAGCCTACTTTGAAAAGTATGATGGGGTTGTCATGAATCCCGGAGCCTATACGCATACTTCCATTGCTATCGCAGATGCAGTCAAGGCGATTGCTCCGGTGCCGGTTGTGGAAGTGCATATCAGCGACATCAACTCCCGGGAGGAATTCCGCCATCACAGCTTTGCGGCTCCCTATTGCCTGAAACAGATCAAAGGGCACGGCATTCGTGGCTATATTGAAGCGATGGATGAAATCGTTGCTTTCATTGAGAAGGGCTAGACAGCCTTAACCTTTTCCTTTTCTTAGGGTAAAATGAAAGGAAGCAAAGGGGAAAGTCATGGCAGAAGGAACAAAGAAGTGCCTCAGCTGCGGTGCCATCGTTTCCGCTGAACTGGATCAGTGTCCGGTATGCGGCGGCCGCATCTTTGAGACAGGCGATAAGGAAAAACAGGCAGAAGCGACCAGGGAATACCATCCTTCTGCTGATCACGGCAAAGCAGCGGATGACAAAGAAGATACGGAACATTTGAGCTGGTCTCCGGATGATGAGGAAGATACGCTGGAAATGATCGATTTTAGCGACCAGGTGAAGAAAGAAGAAACACCAAAGCGGACCCAGAAGAAAAAGATCTACATCAGTGCTTCGCCCGAACCTGAACACAAAAAGCCCAAGCGCACGCTGCGCGTGGTTCGCTGGCTGCGCCGTAAGAAGAAAGCATGGCAGAAGAAAAAAGCCATGCAGGAAAAGGACGGTACAGGATCCGAAACACCGGAGTGGAAGCGCAGGTTTGATGAACAGCCGCCTTTGACAAAGCGACTGATCCTGATCTGTGCCACGGCAGCTGTGGTAGTGATTGTGGTATTGATCTGCGCCTTTGCGATCGGCGGATCATCCCGCAAAAACAATACAGCCGTGAAACAGACGGCAAAGCCGACGGCTGTACCGACAAGCGCTGCTGCCACAGCAAGAAGCGATGGAGAACCGATCGGAACCATTGAAGTACCACAGGATACGCTCATCAATATCCGGGTGAGTCCGGATACCAATGCGGATGTCATCGGACTGACAGAAGATTCAGAATATCCGGTTTATTCCATTCAGCAGGATGGAGAATACACATGGTACCAGATCGACAGCGAAGGCTGGGTGGCTGACGGGGGCGACTGGGTTACCTACGTGCCGGCACAATGAGGAGGGCGGATGCCTTCCTTTTCTTTTGAGGATGATGCTATAATTCCATCACTATGAAGAAAAAAGAAGTCAAGATTCTGATTGTGATAGCAGTGATTGCCGCAGCACTGATTCTGATCATGAAAGCGGTTCAGGCAAACAGCCACAGCGGTGTCAAAGTGGCGGTTTATTACCGCAATAAAATTGTAAAAGAGTTCTGGTCGGATGAAGATGCGACCTATCACATTGATGGCGACAGCAACGGCCTGGATGTGGAAGTAAAGGATGGCAAATGGCATGTCACCAATGAAAAATGCCCCAACCATGTCTGTGCTGAGATGGGCTGGGTAGGGCCGGGCGAGTACCTGCCGATTACCTGTCTGCCCAATAACATCGTTGTGGTGGAGGAGACCGAGGGCAAATGAGAAATGCGCGTATCAGACATTTAGTCTATCTGGCTTTATTATCCGCCATGGCCATTACCTTAAGTGTAGTGGAATCCATCTTCATCGGTCCGATTTTCTTAGGCTTACTGAGAATCGGCCTGGCCAATATCATATCGCTGATGACCATTAAACTGCTTGGGGTCAGGGATATGATCATTGTCAACATCATGCGGGTACTGATTTCCAGCCTGATGACCGGGAGTATCTTTGCGCCTTCCTTCTGGATCAGCTGCGGGGGCGTGTGTCTTTCCAGCATTGTATTGATTATCCTGGACAAATTGAATAGCTCGCTGCTTTTTACTTCCGTGCTAAGTGCCATTGCGCATTCCTGCGGCCAGGTCGTCATAGTCATGCTGTTTTATAAACAGCCCGGTATTGCTGTTCTGCTGCCGTATCTGCTGTTAGGTTCCATCCCGATGGGCATTATTACCGGCATAACGGCAAAACTTGTTCTCAAGCACATCAAACCCATGCGTTTTATACCAGAAGACTGATTTGTCGTACTGTATCTTTTGTGATTGTGCCTGGTATGATAAAATACGTATTGCTTTAGGTAACGGTGAAGAATATGAATGATTATGTTATAGCAACTGCTTCAACATGTGATCTGGATGTATCGTGGCTGAATGCGCATCATGTGCCGTTCATTCCGTATTCTTTTGTAATCAATGGAAAATCCTATCCGGATGAATGTACGGAAGCGACCAAAGATTTTATCCTTTCAGAGATGAAACAGGATCATGCGGTATCGACGGCAGCCATTACGACATTTGCCTATTATGATTTCTTTGAACAGTTCGCAAAGGAAGGAAAGGATGTTGTCCTGCTGGATATGACCCAGGCGCTTTCTTCTTCCTACAATAATTCTCTGATTGCCGCAAGAGACATACAGGAGAAATATCCGGATGTGAAGATTGAAGTCGTTGATACATGTGCGGTTACCCTGATTCTCGGCTTACTGCTGAAGGAAGCAGTCGCCATGCATGAAGCAGGGAAAAGCATGGATGAAGTTGTGACATGGATCAATGCCCATAAACAGAACTGGACCGGACGTTTCATGGTCAATGATCTAAAGTGGCTCAGAAGAGGCGGCCGTCTTTCCAATGCCTCAGCTGTCGTCGGTTCACTTCTTTCCATCAAGCCGCTGATTATCGTTGATCCTCAGGGAAAGCTTGTGGCCTATAACAAGGTCAGAGGTACCATCAAAGCCAGAAAACAGCTGATTGAAGATACAGCCCGGAACATGAGTGATGAAACAAAGGAACATGAAACAGCTCTGATCTATTCCGGCGAGAAAGCAGAAGGGGAAGAACTGCTGAAGGAATTCAAAGAAACTTATCCCCAACTAACCAACGTCAATCTGTATCGTCTCGGTCCGGTGATCATGGGACATATCGGCCCTGGGTTCCTGGCGACAGTCATCTATGGAAGTCCGCGCGGTGAGAAGTGATTCTCATCGCTTTTTCTATCCTGAAAAGGAATATAAAAACTTTTTGAAAAAAATTAAAAAAAGTGTTGCTATTCAGAAGGGTCTATTGTAATATGAATAAGCACCATTGAGTGTGGCGAGTTGGTGAAGCGGCTTAACACACCGCCCTTTCACGGCGGCATTCACGGGTCCGAATCCCGTACTCGTCACCATTTTTTTTAGGGGTATCGTACAATGGTAGTACATCGGTCTCCAAAACCGCTGATGGGAGTTCGATTCTCTCTACCCCTGCTGACAAGCCAGGCTGTAACAGTCTGGCTTTTGTTTTATGCAAGAACATGATCTGTTATAATGGAAACGTTCAACAGATGAGAAGTTCTCAAGGAGTTATACATGATCAGTCAGCCTGTGCGAGAAAGTATCGGATCATTTCTGAAATCTGATCCTGCCGGATCTTTTTTCATACCGATCTATCAGAAAAATTACATGTGGAAGCCGCAGGATGAAACAGCCCGTTTCATCAATGATGCGGAGGGTTTGTTAAAGAAAGAGCACAGACATTTTCTCGGTCTCATCATCTACCGGCGTCTGGAAGATAACGGTCAGATTCAGTATGAGATTGTAGATGGGCAGCAGCGATTGACAACGGTATATCTTTTCCTGCTCTGCCTCTATCAGGAGGCACGCCGGGAAAAGAATGTGGAACTGGCCCGTCAGATCATGAAAGACTATTTTGCCGGCAATAATCCCATGGGACTGCGCTTCCGTCCGGCCGTATCCGTTCAGGATACATACTATAAGCTTGTCAGCCAGGCCATGGACATTCTGACATGGAACGAGCGGCAGGGACTTTTCTATCAGAACTATACCTACATTGCCCAGTCCGTCCGTCTGCTTGCGGAAAGATATGGCGTGGAAAATGTTCTGCATGTCCTGGATCTGTTTGAGATCATTGCTTTTCCGCTGGACGCAGAAGATGATGTACAGCAGATCTTTGAATCCATCAACCTGGCTGGTTCCTGTATGACATTTGCCGACCGTGTGCGTGACTTTGTATTCATGAATCATACGGAAGCGGAACAGAACATGCTGTACCGGATGTACTGGCAGCCGTTTGAAGCGATCTTCCCGGATGCCGACAGCATGCTTTCCTTCATCCGCAGCTACCTGGCTGTCAAGACCGGCAGTATGCTGGACAGAAACAGGGTATATGAAGGCTTCAAGGATTACTGGACAAGAGTCAATGACAGCAGCGGCCGCAAGCTCAGCGATATGTACGGCTATGCGTTATGCTATCAGATGATCTATAAGGGACCGGCAGATGAACGCAGGGTGGAAGAAGCCCTGGAAGATTACCGGATTGCCGGCTATAAGGAACCGGCAGTGCTGTTAATGGAAATCGTCCACCGCTTCAGAGGCGGCGAATGTACGGCGGAAGAAACGGCCCGCATCATCCGCTTAGTCGATACATACATGACCCGCCGTGCCATCGGCGGTACAGACAACAAGAACCTAACCGGCTGGTATCCCTCCGTACTGCGCGGCCTGCGCCCTCATTTCAATAAACCGGAAGGGGAACTGTACAGCACACTGCGTGATCTGCTTCTGACTTCCTCCCGCTCCGATTTCCCCCATGGCATGCCGAGCGACCGCCAGATCCGTAATGTCATCCGGACAAACAACATCTATGCCAATACCAAGATCACCCGGGTTCTTCTGGAACGGCTGGAAAAGAGCAGTTCCACCGTCCGGATCGACATGTCCCATCTGAATATTGAACACATCATGCCTCTGCACGCCACACCTTACTGGCGCAATGCGTCCGGCTGTTCCAATGATGGGGAATACAATCTGACCGCAAATCTGTTAGGCAATCTGACTCTGGCAGATGCGGGGGACAACATGGAAATGGGCAACGAGAACTTTGAAACAAAGAAGAAAGTTCTGGCAGAGACAGGTCATATTCATCTCAATGCGGATGTTCTGAAAGAACCTGTCTGGAATAAGAAAACCATTCTGAAGCGCTGTGATGACATGGCCGAAGCGCTTCTGAAGATCTATCCATATCCTGCCCGTGCAAATGATGAGGAAAAGAAGACAGAAGAAACACATGTTCAGCCGGTATCGAATACACCTGCAGCTGTTTATGTGGATGAACCGCTTCATAACGGTTCACTGCGCTATTACTTCAAAGGGGTAACAAAAGCAGCCGTATACCGGTATAATGATGGACATGGCGTCGTTCTGATGAACGGGTCCATCATCCGAGCTTACCGCGGCAGCCGCAATAGAACCATTCAGCAGCTGTATGAAACATATAAAAAGGACGGCGCCATAAAAGAAAATGAAGATGGAACGGCGGAAGTATGCCGTCCGATCCTGTTTGCGGATCTTTCGGCAGCCGGCAGTTTCATATTGCAGCGCGGTGGGGATAACAGCGGCATCTGGTCGCGGAAGAAACCGGTGGAAAAGGAAGAAAAGCCCGCTGAACCCGTACTGGTTCCTGAAGAGCCTCTGGCCCCGGTAGCGGAAGAAAGCGAAGAAAGCTATCCTGCTGTTAAAGCGGAAGAAAAGAAAGAAGAGCCGCAGCCTGAAACAGCGGTGCAGGCTGAACCTGCCGAAGCTGTCAATGAGGCTTCTGCACCGGTAAAGGAAGAAACAGAGGCACAGGCAGAGACAGCACCGGTGGACCAGGAAAAAACAGAAGCACTGAGCGAAAACGAACAGCCGATTGAAGCAGAACCGTCTGAAACACCTGCAGAAGCTGAATCGTCCGAACCTGTCAAAGAAACAGAAGAACCTGCTGCAGAAGAAAAGCCGAAGAGAAAGCGTACGGTACGGAAGAAGAAAGCAGCTGAAGAAACAGCAGAGGAAAAGCCGAAAAAGAAGCGGACAGTAAGAAAGAAAGCCGCTGCTAAAGATAAGAAAGAAGAGAGCGAAGAAACTGCCCCGGCAGAGCCTGTCGAAGAGGAACCGGCTGAAGCAGTGACGGAGATTGATAAAGAATTAACAGAAAGTGAAGATATGGAAGGAACAGAAAAGAAAACAGAAGCACAGAAAGCAAAGAAACCTGCCAGAAAAACAGTGAAGAAGGCAGTAAAGAAAGATACAGCTGAAGAGAAGAAGGCAAAGCCGGCCAAACGGACTGCTTCAAAGAAGTCAGCTGAAACAAAGGAAAAGAAGACAGCTGCTTCTCATAAAAAGACAGAAGAAAAGAAGGAGACAGCTGAAAAGAAAAAGCCGGCCGTGAAAAAGGCTGCGGGCACAAAGGCAAAGAAGGAAACAGCTGCTAAGAAAGCTTCTGGTACAGGCACCAAGAAAAAGACAGCCGGTACAGCAGCGAAGACACATGAAAAGAAAGCAGCGCCTCATAAGGCAGCTGCTCAGAAAACCCTCAACAAGAGAAGAAACAATAGACCGGGTCTCAGGATGAACCCGCAGAGCAATCGCTCCCGCAGCGCCCGGCAGCCGGTCAATGTTGTCACTTTTGCCGGTCAGAACCGCTGATCGCGCAGATCATAATATTTCATATATGTATTGAAAGCAGAAGGAACAGCCATACCGGCCAGTTCCTTTTCTGTTGCAAACTGACAGTTTTCCATCTGGATGGCGTGGACATTGGAAACTCTGATTTCATAGGCTTTCATATGCCACTCCAGATGTGTGAAAACATGTTTTGCCTCAGGCAGAGGATGAATCTGCAGTACTTCTGCCCCCAGCTTTTCCACATAGCGGATACAGTCTTTTTCTTTCATCCATCCATCCAGTGTTAAAAACTCATAGAGACCGGCCAATAGACCGTGGGAGGGTCTTTTATGCAGCAGAAACGTATTGCCGTCTCTTAAGACAAGCACAGTTTTCTGCTGTATTTTTCTTTGCCTGAGGGCACTGCGGTAGGGAATGTGATCAGTGGTATGAAGCTGATGTGCCTGGCAGGAAGCAGTTAGGGGACACTGCTTACAAAGCGGATTTCCATGCGGCAGACAGATTACTTCCCCCAGTTCCATCAGTCCCTGATTGAAAGAAGACACAAAGGCGGATGAACTGTTATTTGAAAAGACAGAACATATTTCCTTTTCAGCAGCGTCATGTACTTCTTTCAGACGAACATCGGACGCATCATTGTGATAGCGGGCCAGCACTCTTAATACATTCCCGTCTACGGCTGCACAGGGTAGGCCAAAGGCAATAGAGGCAATAGCACCGGCTGTATAAGGCCCGATGCCGGGCAGCTTTCTGAGCATTGCATAATCAGCCGGCAGTTTAGCTCCATATTGCTCTTTCAGCACAATGGCACATTTTTTCAGATTGCGCGCTCTTGAATAATAGCCCAGTCCTTCCCACAGCTTCATGAGTCTGTCATCACTGACTTAAGCTAAGGCGGTGATATCCGGCAGTTCCTTCATGAAAGCCGTGTATTTCTCTTTAACAGCTTCGATTCTGGTCTGCTGCAGCATGATCTCACTGATCCATACTGCATAGGGATTTCCTGTATCACGCCAGGGAAGAGAACGTTTGTTATGGTCATACCACTCACAGAGCCGGTAGGCATCATGCATTGCAAATTCACTCATAAAACAATTATATTTCCATCTTCAGTATTTTTCACTTCCAGGGTATAATAAGAAGGCATGCAGGCGTAATTCAATGGCAGAATGTCAGCTTCCCAAGCTGAATATACGGGTTCGATTCCCGCCGTCTGCTCGACAGGCTCCTGATCATTCGCTGGTCAGAAGCTTTTATTATGCTTTCAGGAATATAACTGATGAGGGCTGAAATACGGCACACAGACAGTAACAGAATTTCTTCAATACAACTTAAAAAGCTCCGAAACTATTACCTTCGGAGCTTTTTAAGAACAGTCAGAGCTGAAGCAGAATACCTGCGGCAGCCGCAATCAGAATGATCCAGATCGGATGTGTTTTAGGCCGGAGCCGATAGAAGGCAAGCAGTACACCGAACAGAATGATGGCTGTCCAGTTGAACAGAGCAGATATGCCTTGTGCTTTAAAGGCAGCCACATGGAACAATGAAGTCAGATAGATACCGATGGTAGCTGACAGGATGAAACCTGCTACAGCCGGACGAAGGCCGGAGAAGATGCCTTTGACAATCGGGGAATCCTTGAATGCGTCAAGGGCCTTGGCAATTAACAGGATCACAATGATGGAAGGTGCCACAAGCGACAGCGTAGCGGCAACACCGCTCAGCGGTCCGAACATCGTATTGCCGACATAGGTTGCCATATTGATGCCCATCGGACCAGGAGTGGATTCAGAAACAGCGATCATGGTGGTCAGATCCTTCATGGTGTACCAGCCATATTTCACTGAGATCTCTTTCAGAAAAGGAATGGTGGCAAGTCCGCCGCCAACGGCAAACAGGCCTGTTTTGAAGAATTCAAAACACATCAAGAGAAATGTCTTCATGCTTTCTTCTCCTTTCTGTGCTCAATCGTATACAGCACATAGCCGATGGCCCCGGCAATCATAACCAGAAGAACCGTTGAAACACTGGTGAAGTAGGATAATACAAAGGCACCAAGAAACAGCAGCCATCCCGATACGCCTTTGACGCCGCTCTTTACAAGTTTCTCAATCGAAGTAAACATCAGTACGCAAACCGCCACTTCAATACCGTTGAGGGCATGCTGGACAACAGGATAGGATGAAAAGTTGCGGATCAATGCTGAAATCAAAGAAATGATGATCAGGGAAGGAGACACAACACCTAATGTAGCGATGATGCCGCCCCAGATACCGGCTGTCTTATATCCGACAAAGGTTGCCGTATTGACGGCAATGACACCCGGAGTGCACTGGCCTACGGCATAGTAGTCCATGATCTCTTCTTCCGTTGCCCAATGGTGGTTGTCAATGACTTCTTTCTGTATCATCGGCAGCATCGCATAGCCGCCGCCGAATGTGAACATTCCGATCCTGAACCAGGATGTGTATAACTCTGCTGTTCTGTTCATATCTTTCTCTCCTTACGGACAATACAGTACCAGAGATATATAAATATAAAAATAATATATTTTATATGAATGTAATATAATAAATATATGGAAATGAAACAGCTTAAATACTTTGTGACAATTGTGCAGGAAGGTACATTTTCTGCCGCGGCGAAGAAGCTTCATATGACGCAGCCTCCCCTAAGCTATCAGATCCAGCTGCTGGAAGAGGAACTGGGTGTTTCTCTGTTAAACAGAGGGGCAAGAAAGACTGATCTGACGGATGCGGGAAAGGTGTTTTATCAGAAGGCTGCCAGTATTCTGAGAATGGAGAAGCGGGCCGAAGAACAGATGAAGGAGATTGCGGAGGGAACGGCGGGTGAAATCAGGATCGGACTGATTTCTTCGGCCCGGGATGATTTCATCCATGCCTGTCTCTCCCCGTTCATGAAAGCCCATCCTTCGGTATCCCTGAAGATACAGGAAACAGATACGGATCATATGGTGGATTTACTGACTTCAGAAGGGATAGATCTGGCGGTGATCCGTACACCTTTTTCATCAAGAGGACTGGATGTGATCACATTGAAACATCAGAAGTTCTATGCTGTGCGGTATGGAAAGAAGATGCCTTCATCAGTGTCTTTGAAAGAAATTGCGGATGAGCCGCTGATTGTCTATCGCAGATGGAAGAACGTACTGACAGAAGCCTGTGACAGGACATTGACCATCCGTTATGAAGCAGTAGATGCCGGTACATGTGTAAAGCTGATGGAAGAGGGACTTGGCATTGCCTTATTACCGGAATCGGCTGTACCGAAGGATCCGCATGTTCATGCGGCTGTACTGAAGGAGCCGGAGATCCTGACGGATATCTGTCTTGTACGAAGCAGTATGGCCTATCACAGTGCATTAGCAGAACGGTTCTGGCAGATGGTTGACGAAAAGTCTGATATCGGACTATAATGGCTTAAGTCTGATATCAGACTTTTTTTGTGGGAGGTGTCATGGAAAATAAGGATATGAATGTGATCCGCAGATTCAACCGGATCGAGGATAAAATCAATTCGCTTTACCATAAAGCCTGCCGGATCATGGGCTTTGCGGACAGTGAAATGATGATTCTGTATTTACTGTGCGACTATGGAACCATTGCCCAGAAAGATGTGATTGCGTTTGCCGGCATGAGCAAGCAGACGGTCAGTTCTGCGGTCAGCCGGATGGAGCAGGCCGGATGGCTGAAGCGGGGCAGTGAAGCGGGACATAAAAGAGATATCGTACCGACCGAAAAGGGCAGAGCTATCATAGAAGAAGTGATTCGTCCGTTCATGGCGGAAGAAGAAATGATCGTTGAAAGCTGGCCGAAAGAAGAACAGCAGGAATTTCTGCGTCTGCATCAGAAGTACTGTGACGGCCTGCAGGCTGCAGTCAGTAAAATGGAAAGCAGAGGAAAAGCGGAATGAGAAAAGAAGCGAAAAGACAGCCGATTCAGCTTTCTGATCACTTCAACAGAAGGCGGATGATCCGCTTTACCCTGCCTTCCATCGGAATGATGATCTTCACTTCCATCTACGGCATGGTAGATGGTTTCTTTGTGTCAAACTATGTCGGGGCAATCCCTTTTGCCTCACTCAATCTTGTCATGCCGTTCATCATGATTCTTTCAGCAGTCGGTTTTATGTTCGGTACCGGCGGCAGTGCACTTGTCTCCATGACGCTTGGACAGGGGAAGAAACAGAAGGCCGAAGAGATCTTCTCTCTGATTGTGTATCTTCTGACTGTCTGCGGCATTGTACTGGGCACGATCGGCTTTATCATCGCTCCATGGATGACGAAAGTGCTTGGTGCGACAAGCGAGATGATGCCGTATGGCATTCTCTATATCCGCATCAACATGATCGGCATACCGTTTTTCATGCTGCAGAATCTGTTTCAGAGCTTTCTTGTCACAGCCGAAAGACCAAAGCTCGGTTTACTGGTGACGGTTCTGGCCGGGGTGACGAATATGGTTCTGGACTGGCTGTTTGTCGGTGTTATCGGCTGGGGGCTTGGCGGAGCTGCCTGGGCAACTGTCATCAGCCAGGCGGTAGGCGGCCTTGTACCGCTCATCTACTTCTTCCTGCCCAACCATTCCATTCTGCATCTAGGCAGAACGCATTGGGATGGACGGGCCATATGGAAAACATGTACCAACGGCTCTTCCGAGTTTCTGTCCAACTGTGCATCTTCCATTGTAGGCATGCTGTATAACCATCAGCTGATGAGGTATCTCGGGGCAGACGGTGTTGCGGCATATGGTGTCATCATGTATGTCAATTTCATCTTTGTCGGGATCTACTTCGGCTATTCCATGGGTATTGCACCGGTTGTCGGCTATCATTATGGGGCCCGCAATACGGATGAATTGAAAGGGCTGTTCCGCAAGTCGATTCAGATGCTGACGGTGACATCTGCAGTGCTGACCGTTCTTTCTGAATGTACGGCAGGCTTATTGGTAAAGATCTTTGTCGGCTATGATCCTGAACTGTGTCAGATGACGGTACATGCCTTCAGGATCTATACCATTGCGTTCCTGTTCATGGGTTTCAATATTTTCGGCTCCAGTTTCTTTACCGCTTTGAACAATGGAAAGGTATCTGCTTTTCTATCAGTCATGCGCTCTTTAGTACTGCAGCTGAGTGCCATCTATCTTCTGCCATATCTGTTCGGAGCAGATGGCTTATGGGGCGTTGTCATCATGTCGGACGGTGTCTGTTTCATCTTTACACTGTGGATGTGGTTCAGATATCAGAAGGTGTATCAGTATTAAACTTTCTGTTATGAAAGGTCTTTTCTTACTGTCTGTGTTTCCGGCAGTTACAGGCGGTGAGTTATTCCATGAAGCTTTCGAAGTGTGCGGATGAAGCAGTTTGTACCAAAGAGAAAGCAGAACATGGCTGTTTCTGTGATGGATCTGTCTGTTTGCATTGACATTCTTCCGTGGACAAATTCGCAGGATTCTATCCTGTGCTGGAAGCCTGTTCTGTATGGAGCACTTCAGAAATCGAAGCGCTGAGGATAGCTGATATCAGCTGCTTACAGCACTGTGAACCTTAATAGAAGATATCAAGATTTTCATGAGGATATTGAGGTCAAAGAGAATGATATTGTCCTGCTGGAAGAAGCACTTGCCCGTAAAAGAAAGAAGGGCATCATTTCAACCGGCTCGATGTCGGATCCTTATATGCTGCTTGAGATAGATCTATGCTATAGCCGTAAGGCGCTGACAGTGATTGAAAATACGGTTTCGGTGCTTCTCTGATTCCAAAGTCCTCGCTTGTGGAGCGGAACATGGATCTGTTACAGAAGATCAATCGTAAGGCAAAGTGTGTCATCCAGATGACATTGGCCGCTTATGATGAACAGGAAACACTGTTCTGAAAGGATAACTATGTACTTAAAAGGAAGAAAATCAAACTACGTAAAACGCCCGCTCAAACATATTGACGGTTATGAAGACCATATCTGGAAAGGATGGGCTGAAATTGTCAGTGAACTGCAGAAACATCTGACATCAGATGATGTGCTTGTTGTCGACATGTACCATGGCACGGATGAGAGGGAAGTAAAGGACAATCTGATCCGTCCGCTGGGCGGTACTGCTTTCTTTGCGGAAGAAGCGAAGCTGAAGGAAGAAGAACTGTATCCGAAGATATCCCGCAATGTCACGGATGACAGAGTGTTCGGCTCCCTGAGCATACATAACATGTGTGACTTTTATGATTCAGAGAAAGTAAAGGCATTAAGAGAAAAGATTGACGGTACAGAAGGATTCAGGATTGTCTATGGTGTCGGGGCTGCCTATGTGTATCCTGAAGGGAAGATCATCTATTGTGATCTAGACCGCTGGCAGATCCAGTTAAGATACCGCAGGGGACTGGATAACTGGGGCGTCGGCAATTACGAGGAAGACATTCTGAAGAAATACAAGCGCGGCTATTTTGTGGAATGGCGCATGCAGGACAGACATAAGTTTTCAATATGGAATGACATCCTGTACATGATCGATACTAACCGTAAAGATGATCCTTCCATGGTGGATCATCTGTTACTGGAAAAAGCACTGGATACATTTGCGTCTTCACCATTCCGCCTGATCCCTTACTTTGATGAAGGCGTATGGGGCGGAAAGTGGATGCAGGAAGTCTGTGATCTGCCGGAAAGCAGAAACAACTATGCCTGGTGCTTTGACGGCGTACCGGAAGAGAATGCCATCGGGATTGAAGTCAATGGCATCAGCTTTGAAATGCCGGCGATGAATCTGGTCAAGGAAAGAGCCAGAAAGCTGTTAGGGGATAAGGTGTTTGCCCGCTTCGGGGCGGAGTTCCCGATCCGCTTTGACTTCCTGGATACGATGGAAGGACAGAACCTCTCTCTGCAGGTACATCCTTTAACGGAATACATCCATGAAAACTTCGGCATGGCCTATACCCAGGATGAAAGCTACTACATCCTGGATGCCGGTGAAGGTGCACATGTGTACCTGGGGGTGAAAAACGGCGTAACGGCAGATACACTGATTCCGGCGCTTGAAAGAGCGGGAAGCGGAGAAGAGATGTTTGATGCGGAAAAATACATCAATAACTTCCCGGCCCGTAAACATGACCACTTTCTGATCCCGGCCGGCACCATCCACTGCTCCGGTTCCAATTCCATGGTGCTGGAAATCAGTGCCACCCCGTATATCTTTACGTTCAAGCTCTGGGACTGGGGCAGACTCGGCCTGGATGGAAAGCCGCGTCCCATCAATGTGGAACGGGGAAAGCATGTCATTCAGTATGAGCGCAATACGGACTGGTGCAGAGCCAACATCGTCAATCATATTGAAACCCTGCAGGAAGAACCCGGTCTCAAAGTGGAGCGTACCGGCCTGCATGAGCTGGAATTCATTGAGACAAGAAGATACTGGTTTGATCATAAGGTGAAGTTCTCCTGTGCCCGGTCTGTCAATATGCTCAACCTTGTGGAAGGGGAAGAAGTATGCGTCACATCTGTAGATGGAAGCTTTGCCCCGATGCACATTCACTATGCGGAGACATTCATCCTGCCGGAGTGTGTAAAGGAATATTACATTGAACCGGCTGGTGAAGCGCAAGGGAAGATGGTAGGCGTCATACAGGCAGCGGTAAGGGTATAAACATATCTTAAGAAACAAAGCGGAAATCCCGTTCTATCAGTAAGCGCAGAGTACCACGTCCATATTTCTGTTATGTAAGTGGCCGTCAAGAGTAAAGTTTAAAAATTTACCTGATGGCCTTTTATAAGCTTCTCCTGAAGCTGTTTTTATGAAGTCATAGATG
>JALCHG010000021.1:0-29282 GCA_022644565.1 Solobacterium sp.
AATTTGATTGTTGTCAGACATAACAGGTTTCCTCCGCATGAGAAGAATATCCTAATGTCACCTGCTTACTGATCACGGCTATGTACACCAGCTATAAGTTCACGATTTTGCTAATATTTCTAAACAAAAAAGAAATAATTTTTGCCAAAATGGAATAGAAGGTGCTAATATTAAGTCGCGACTAGTATTACTCTTCATAAGCTGGTCCTTAAAGGTCTGATAAGGGCTTCAGTAGTTTAGGAGAGTAAGTCGACGTTATAACGCCGGCACGGCCAGGATTTCTGGTCCAATAGAAATACTGGCCGTACTTGCCTTATATTACTAGGAGGATTTGAAATTATGAAGGGCGTAACAAGAGTTACAGCGTCCCTGCTGGCTGCAGCAATGACAGCTGGCCTGGGAACAACAGCAGTATTTGCTGCTGATGATGCAACAACAGGAAGCACAGGTATTAACATCGGTAATGTTGATACAACTGCTCCGGCACCGGAGACAACTCACACAAACACATTAACTGTATCAGACAAGGATGGCAATCTTCTGGCATCCACAGATGCGTATGAAAGAAATTACTACAGTTTTGCTGACAGGAAGGTAGAAGAAAAACCGGCAGCTGCAGTTACAGTTCGTCAGTTAAATCTTGCGGTTGGCGCAACAAAGAAACTTACAGCTGCAGTTGACGCTGATTCTGCAAAGGCTGGCAATACTGTTGTGTGGTCTTACGCGGATGTTGATAAGGATGGCAAGATTAATAGCAGCGATGTTGTTAAAGAGCAGTTCACAGGTGATGGCGTTGATAGAACAAATGTTACTGTTACTAGCACTGCACCTGAAACAGATGTAGTTACACTTGGCTCAGATGGAACTCTGACAGCTACAAAACCTGGTAAAGCAATTGTTTATGCTGTTGCAAGTGACTACGTCAAAGAGAATAAGGACGATAAGGATAAGGTAACAACAATTACAGGCGAAGCACAGTATGTTAAATTCGAAATTAATGTTGTAGAACCTAATGGCGTTACAGCTAATTTCGAAGGACATGATACAGTGTTTGTTGATAGCGAACTCGAAGGCATATTTAATAAAGCAGCAGAAAAAGTTACAGAGGACGACTTCACTAAAGTTCTTGAAGCGAGAACAGCAGCTCCTACAGCCGCACAGCTTAAGTATGAAGGTTCCCAGCGTGTTGCTCATGTTGCAACAGGCGATGCATTAAATGTTGAATATGATTTGACAGATGTTGAAAATGGCGGACATGATGCTGACACAAATACAGTTAGTGTTAAGACACTGAACCCTAGATACATTACAACATCTGGTCTTACTGCAACTGTAACAGGCTCTGCTCCGAAAGATGGCGTAGGCTTAGTATATGCAGAATATGCATATGATTATGCTGATAAAGCTATGACGGATCTTTCCAAGACTTCTAATTACTTATTCACTGTTGAGCATCAGGGTGTAAAGGTTTATAGAGTTTATAACCCTAATACAGGTGAACATCTCTACACTATCGATGAGAAAGAAGCTAAGTATCTGCCTACTATTGGCTGGATTTCTGAAGGCGTAGGCTGGTATGCTCCTGAAACATCTAAAGCTCCTGTAACACGTATGTTCAACCCTAATAACGGTGGAGAACACGTCTATACAACTGATGCTAAGGAAGTAGCTGCTCTTGAAAAGGCTGGCTGGAAGAATGAAGGCACAAAGTTCTATAGTGCAACTTCCAAGTACTTCCCTCTGTATCGTCAGTACAATCCGAATGCAATTGCTAACAACCATAACTATACAGGTAACATCTATGAGAGAACAGTGCTTGTAAGCTTGGGCTGGAAGGATGAAGGTGTCAAACTCTATGCAACTGAGCTTGATGCTGATACAATCAAAGCAGCATCTGATAACGTTGCTAGAGAAGACGACTAAGTTTTAAAAAATGATTGATATAAGGCAGATGACATCCAGACCGTGTCATCTGCTTTTTTTTATTCTTGAAATATGTGAATGAAATGTGATTGCCTATTATCTTTACTATAGATATATTTTTAGGATAATATTAAAAAGGTTTATTTTTCAGGAGGCAAAATGGAAAAAGCAGGTCTGAGGAGACAGAGAAAAGAGAAGTTCAGGCGGCAGATGAGAAGCCTTCTGATTATTCTTTTAGTATTTATGATAATCAGTGCTATAGCATTGCTGTGGAATTTATACAGAATAAGGAATTCACAGACTGGCAGCGGTAATACACTGCAGACAAGCGGTGTAAGCAGTGAATACTCTAATAAGTATTATTCAATTGGAAATAACCCTACTGATATTGATAAAACATATTTTAAAGAACTGAATAAGGCTGTTGAAGCTGATGATAAAGCTCTGATATCTGAAGACATTGTTAAATGTTTTGTCAGTGAATACTATACCTGGACAAATAAAGACGGCACATATGATATAGGCGGTATGCAGTACATCTATACAGATCGTCAGAGTGATTTTGAGAAGTATACGCGTGATGAAGTCTTTGCTGATATGGATCTGTATCTGGATAAATATGGAAGAGATCGTCTGATGCAGGTAAAGGAAGTGACGACAGAGAATGCTGTCAATGCAGGTCAGGTTACAGTCAAAAATGCATTAGCGACAGCGTCAACGGCTGATCCATATGCAACAGAGGTTCCTGATTCCACAGCATCAGCGGATGAAGCAACATATGATGCTTATACTGTACAGGCATCATGGACATATGATGAAGATACGGATATGGATCTTTCCCAGGCCCAGAAAAACGCTGTATTTACTGTTATTGACCATGATGGCAGGATGGAAATAGCTGCCATTCAGTAAGGAGAAATTATGAACGAGAGAGAGGATAAGTTCAGGAAGAATATTTCTCCTTCAGAGGATGATGAAACAGTTAAGATCAGCTTCAGAAATTCCAGACAAAAAGAAAGTTCAAGCAATGATGAAGATCTTACATCAAGCAGGACAATAGTCTTCCCAGGAAGAAATCATGAGAATTACGAAGATGATACAAGTGAACCAATAGTTAAAAAGAAAAAGCATCATAAAATTCAGGTCAGAAAAATGCTGACAAGAAGCAGATGGATGACTGCACTTGCGGTGCTTGCCAATGTGCTTCTTGTTTATGATGCTTTGCTGCTGACAAAGTATTCATCTTTGAAGCAAAGTATGTTCGTGAAGATTGATCTGGCTGTACTGGCAGTTCTTGTTGTACTGGATCTTTTTGCCATGGCATCTCTGTTCTATAAGAAAAAGAACTGGGTGATTATTGCCCTGGTAATATCCATCATATTAAGTGCAGGCGGTTCCTATGCTGCCTATGCTCTGGTCAGAATCAACAGTTCGGTCAATGATCTAACTTCTACCACCTATACAAAGAGTGTCAGTGCTGCGCTTGTTATCTATAGTGGAAATTCCGATCCGATCAGCAGTGTCAGTGATCTGGATGGCAAGACGGTCGGCTTTGCCAGGGGCACTGACACAGCTGAGGTTGGAAAGAGCTATCTGGAAAAGAAGAAAGTCAGTGCGGAATATAAAGAGTATAACAGCTATACCGATCTGTTCAGCGGCCTCATCAATGGCGATATTGCCAGTGCGGTGATGCCGGTACAGTATGAAAGTATTATTGATAATGATTCAACGCTGGATTCATATTTTGCGGATACTTCCATCCTTGCTTCATTTGATTCTAATGTGACCGCAACAACGCAAGCCGGAGCAGATAAGGATCTGACCACAGAACCTTTTACTGTACTGATCTCCGGTGAGAATGAAGGCCTGGCGGATACGATTATTCTTGTATCGGTCAATCCGGTTAGTATGAATGTGACCATGACCAGTATTGCCCGAGACTCCTATGTACCGATTACGTGCTATGGCAATGTGAAGTCCAAGATCAACAGTGCCCATGCGGTATCGGAATCCTGTCTTGTGGATACGGTGGAACAGCTGACGGGTGTGAAAATTGATTATACGGTAGAGTTTACATTTGCTTCAGTTATTGAAATTGTCGATGCGGTAGGCGGTGTTGATGTAGCCAATGACAGATATTTTGTCGGTCAGTCATGGGATATCGCGACAGACTCTCTGAAGAATCTGGATATTCCCTATGATGAGTCAGGCGGCTTAGTCCATATGAATGGGGAAGAAGCACTTGCCTTTGTGCGTGAAAGACATGCGTTTGATGATGGCGACTTTGCCAGACAGCGTCACCAGCAGGCTGTCATTGAAGACATTATTGCCAAGGTAATGGCTACAAAGGATCCTAATACCTATCTGAATATTCTTCAGGCTGCCGGCAATAACATCAAGACTAACATGTCAGCCGATCAGGTGCTGAATTTTGTCAGCTACGCCATGCAGAAAGCAACAAGATACTATAACCCGTCTGATCTTGCCGGTGTATTCAACTTCATTACCGGACGTATTACCGGTTATGACAGTTCGATCTACAGTCCGGAATATGGTTTCAACCTGTATACATATGAACTCTATAGTGGTGCGATTGAGGATGCCCGCAAGGCAATTGAAAGAAACATCAGTACAACGGATACACCTTCAGCATTTACCGGTGCTTCCTGGAATGCCGATACAGTGTATACAGCGCCAAAGATGATTCAGGATACATATGATGAAGCTGTATCATCTGATAACAGCAGTGATTACTCTGACAGCAGCAGTGATTATTCCTACAGTAATGATTCACAGTATTACTACCAGGATGATGCGCCTGCCAATAACGATACCCAGACAGATACCACAACTCAGGATGTGCCTCAGGACGATACACAGATCTATAATGATCAGTCCGGTTCTGATTCAACCGTAACAGGTGGCGGTACTGACAGTAATTCTATTGATACGAATACCGATCAGAATACAGATACATCTGATCAGGAGCCAGTACAGTAAGATGACGTATTCTGTTTCCGCTGCCTTAGGCGCTTATAACGGCATGAAGTACATTCAGGAACAGATCCTTTCTATACTGCCTCAGCTGAAGGACAGGGATGAGCTTGTTGTATCAGTAAATTCTTCCAAGGATGGTACGGAAGAATATCTGAAAGCATTAGCTGAGAAAGATCAGAGGGTAAAAGTATTTTTCTGTGCAGAGAAAGGCATCATTGCCAACTTTGAAAATGCGATCCGCCATTGTAAGAACGAAATCATCTATCTCTGTGATCAGGATGATGTATGGAGAAGTGATAAGGTAGAGAAAGTGAATGCCTGTTTTACAGATGGTGTGGTTCTGGTTGAACATGACTGTCTGTATACAGATGAGAGCCTTCATGAAACAGGACAGACCCTGTTCCATAAGCTTCATCCCTGTAAGGGGTTCTTACGCAACTATGTCCAGAACACCTACCAGGGCAGCTGTATGGCATTTAAAAGAGAACTGGTAAGGGATATTGTTCCCATTCCAAGAGACATTGCTATGCATGATCAGTGGATCGGATTGATTGCAGAAAAGAAGGGTAAAGTCGTGTTTCTGGATGAGCCGTTAATGCTGTATCGAAGACATACAGGTACAGGTTCAGCTGATGACCATATTCCATTTATGAAGAAAATTGATTACATGAGACGGTTATTAAAGCCGTATCATGATAGAGTATCGAGGATACATGAGCAGTAAGAAGAAGAAAAAAAGAGGAATGAATGCAAGAATTCTCTGGCTGGTTCTGATTGTTCTTGCGGTTATTTTCTATCTCATTTTTATGCGGATGCCGATGTTTCCATCTCTCTGGAAGATGATTGCCTTGGCAGTTGTGCTTGCCATCATTGCTTTGACAGGCATTCTTTCCATACGCTTTTATAAAAACTTCTTTGTGAAGTTTCTGGATGTGCTGCTCTGCTTAGTCTTAGCGGCAGCCAGTGTATTTCTGCCATATGCAGAGAAGAAGGTGACAGCACTATTCAGCGATCTGACTACAACCCAGTCCACTGTTTCGCTGTATACACTCAACAGTGATTACAGAGCAGCACATCCAGAACTTGGATTGATTACAGACGTATCCACAGACCTTTCCCATTACAATAACGCTGTCTTCATCACCTGTTATAACAACGATGAGGAAAACATGAGCTATGCCATGAACCAGGTCAACAGTGTCTGCGGCAATGTCGACACGCTGGATTGTGAATCCGTAATATCAGAAGCAGCCCAGCTGTATAACGGGGCAGGCCATGTCATGTTATTATCCGGCACCATGATTTCCATGGTCACGGATGCGTATCCGGATTTCCTTAATGACACAACAGTTATTACGACCTTCTCAAGAGATGTGAAGAATGAAGTGACGGGAGACAGTGATCTGACTTCCCAGCCATTCACGATCTTCTTCGGCGGCAATGATGAAGAAGGGGATCTTTCCACGGCAGGCAGAACGGATGTGGATATGTTAGTGACGGTCAATCCGAAGACATATCAGATTTCCATTGTTTCTCTGCCGAGAGACTCCTATATCCCGAATCCTGCCTGTGACAGTCAGTATGATAAGCTGACGCATTTAGGACTGTATGGTATTGATAACACATTGTCAGGCTTAAGCAGCTGGTTCGGTATGGACTCGAATGTATTCAAGAACTATGTGATCGTCAACTTCACTACATTCCGCAATATCATTGATGCCTTGGGCGGTGTGGATGTAGACAATGATATTGAATTTACTGCTCTGAACCAGATGGAATATCCTAAGGGAACAATTCATCTGGAAGGGGAATATGCCCTGATGTATGTCAGAGAAAGAAAAGCATTCGAGAATGGCGATTTTGAAAGAAACTACCATCAGCAGTTAGTCATGAGTGCCATTATCGATAAACTGACAAGTCCCGCCATCATTACGCGATTCAGTGCATTGATGGATGGCTTGAAAGGTAAGTTCCTGACCAATATATCTTCGGATGCTTTATATGATCTCTGTGCTTATCAATTGGCTAACAGCATCAAATGGAATGTTGTTAAGTATCAGATACTGGGTGATGTAGGGGAAGCTGAGTGTGCTTCCGCACCCGGTTATAATCTCTCCGTTGTCTATCCATATGAGAACCAGAAAGATTTTGCGGCCAATGTCATTACCAGTGTAATAAATGGAGAAACCGTAACCCAGGAAACGATGCCGGATGGTGTCAGTTCAGATACGTCACAGTATGACTCTTCCTATTTGGATGGCTCCTACAGTCAGAATGGAACATACGATAACAGTTCTGATTACTACAGTGATGACAGCAGTACAGATGATTCACAGAACTATGATTACCAGTATCAGGATGACAACTCACAGGATTACTCGGATGGTACAGGTGATTACGGGTATCAGTAAGAAGGATGAGAAAAATTGAACCGGCTGCTTCAGTCAGTTCAATTTTTCTTATGAGCAGTTATTCATATGAACGGTGGTACAGCTGGATATTTTCAAATGGAAAGAGGAAAATGAAGGCAGAACAAAAGGCAGGATTCTTTCTGCTTTTGGCCTTGTCGGGTAGGCGGTGAATCATATGTATTGTCGAAAATGCGGTGCTGAAATAGAAGAAGGAACCAGTGTCTGCGGCTTTTGCGGCAGCAAAGCTGAAATCAATGAGACCGGCATGCAGGAAAAGATGTGTCCTGTATGCAGAGAAAGAGTAAAGATCAGCCGGGATTACCCATACTGTCCTCACTGTGGGAAAAAACTCAGTTTTCTGCTTAATATAAAACCTGCCGTACAGGTAAAGGAAAACAAGGCAAAAGTTGTAAGGGTTGAAGATGCGGATACACAGGAGCTTCCAGTTATCAGACTGGAAGAGACTGAGGATGTGATCTGCCAGAACTGCGGCAATGATCTGTCATCCCGGTCCGGTATTGTCAAAGAAGAGAAGACTGTTCCTGCTGAACCGGAACCTGTTGAGGAAACAGACACTCATGAAGTAAAGGCAGAAAAGAAGAAGGGCACAATGATTGCTGTATGTATACTTATTGCAGTCTGTGTGGTGCTTGTTATTTTCATTGTGCTTAAACATACAGGAGGATCTTCTGCTTCAGCTAATCCAACATCAGAAACAGCAGCACAGTCAGATGAAGCAGAAAAAACAGCCGAACCTGTGCCGACTGAGACAGCGTCAGTACCGGCAATCGCCTCAGAGGACTATATTCTTCCAGATTCAGGCACACGTCTATTGACCGACAGTGATGTAGAAGGACTGTCCCTGCAGCAGATCAACTATGCCAAGAATGAGATCTATGCACGCCATGGCAGAAAGTTCAATTCCAGTGAACTGCAGGATTACTTCAACAGCAAGTCCTGGTATAACGGTACGATTGATCCGGATGATTTCACGGATGGCATGTTAAGTTCCATTGAACAGCAGAATGTACAGTTTCTGAGTGAGAAAGAATATGAGATTGATCCAAATGGGTATTCACTCAGCTGAAACAGCTCTGCGGCCACTTCGGTAAGGTGGCAATGCCGGTCCCGGTTAGGCTATAATAGTAAAGACTATGAATGATAGAACATTTCAGAAAGCTTTATATAACTTTGTCGCCAGTGCCATACTGACCGGCATTGCCGCATGGATCTTCTTTGAAGTCTGGTCTGACTTTGCTATAGTACATAATCAAACTGGACATCTGATGGGTCTAGGCAACCTGTTAATGGCATTGTTTATTTATATCGGTTTATTTGTCATTATCGGCAGAGGTCTTCATGCCTTTAAGATTGGTGTTGAGCGTAAAGCAAATCTTCTGGCTTCTGCTGTATTAACCGCATTGACAGTAGATTTTCTTGAAATCTTTGTCTCTATGGCCATTACCGGTCAGTTCAGATTCTTCTGGCAGTTCTTCCGGCTGTATCTTCTGATGTGGCTGGGGCAATCACTGATTCTCTGTATCCTGGTGATTCCGTTAGTCAATCTGTATCGTAAGATCTTCCCGCCGCTGGAAGTGATTGAGATCTATTCGGGTGAGGAAGGAAACTTATACCAGAAGATCAATGAAGTGCCATATAAGTATCATGTGGCAGACTTCATTACCTGCAATGTGCCGGAAAAGGAAATCCGGGATGCGATCCGGCAGTATGATGCTGTATTGATTGGCAATAATGTCTCTTCCAATGAGAAAGACAGAGTGCTGAAGATCTGTTTTAAGGAAAACAAGAGAGTTTACTTTGTTCCGAGAATTTCAGATATTCTGATCCGTTCCTCTGATAACGTCAACTTATGGGATACACCGGTATTTCTGAATAAGAATGCGGGTATTTCCCCGATCTCTGCAGCAGTGAAAAGGTTCTTCGATATTGTATTGTCAGCATTGGCATTGATTATTCTTTCTCCGATCATGATCGGCGTTGCCATTGCCATTAAAGTGGAAGATGGCGGTCCTGTTTTCTATAAACAGGAAAGAGTAACAAAGAATGGAAAGCACTTTATGATTCTGAAGTTCCGTTCCATGATTGTGGATGCAGAAAAGGATGGCAGACCGCATCCGGCTGGAGAGAAGGATGACCGAATAACAAAAACAGGTCATTTCATCCGTGCATGCCGTTTTGATGAACTGCCGCAGCTGATCAACATTATCAAAGGTGATATGAGTATTGTCGGGCCCAGACCTGAACGATATGAACAGGTTGAAGAATATACGAAGGAGAATCCTGAGTTTGCCTTAAGAGAAAAGGTGAAGGGCGGATTGACCGGATATGCTCAGGTATACGGCAAGTACAATACAACTTCGCTGGACAAAGTGAAGTTAGACCTGATCTACATTACCAATTACAGTTTATTACTGGATCTGCAGATTATCTTTGAAACAGTAAAAATCCTGTTCCGTAAAGAGAGCACCCAGGGCTTCTCTGAGGAACAGGCTAAGAACATTCACGATAAAGCAGATACAGAAGAGAAGAAGTGAATTACTTCGGCAGGATGTCTTCCAGCTTATGTGTAAAGACGTCGATGCTGAAGTATTTTTCATGTACAGCGATGACATTCTTCTTCATGTTCAGATACGCAGTATCAGAACATGAATGAATGTCATGCGCTGTTTTTTCTATATTATTCAGGTTGAATCCAATGTTTTCTTCTTCAACAATCCGTTCCGTATCCCCATGAATGGTATTGATGAGCGGAAGATCATATGCCAGATAGTCCAATGACTTCATGGTTAAACCGACACAGGCTGTGTCTTTGAAGGTATTGAGACCATAGTGACAGTGAGAGAGGATTTCTTTCTTCTTATCTTCTTCATAGACTAAGCCATGGAAAGTGTAGTCAACTTTGTTCTCATCCAGTAACTTGAGAAATTCTTCTCTGTTGTCACCATCACCGATGATTTCAAGATGACAAGGTTCCAATGTATTCATGACTTTCATGAAAGAACAGATTCGTTCAATGTCAATGACATGATTGATGGAACCAAGGTATACAAAGTTCAAAGGCTTTGCCGGTACGACCAGTTCTGTCATAATCTGCTGATTGCATAAGTAGATGGTATGGAACCGGTCGATCCCGGTCTGTTTTTTCAGTCTATCCTGGAAGAGATTACATTCTGTGATCAGGATATCTCCTTTGTCCAGTGTCTGATTGCGGATGGAACGCCAGAGGAAGAAGGGTAAAGCTAAAGCTTTAGAGAGTTTTCGAGATGGAAATGTCTCCGGCCACATATCTTTGATTTCATAGATCAGAGTCATGGATGGATGGTTTTCTTTCAGTTTCGAAAACTCTCGTACCATGGAATTAGGCGGTATGATGGCATAGACCAGGTCATAGTGCTTCTCTTTGGCTGTTTCCATACAGTCATGGGCGAACTTGGAGAAGGAGTGGATTCTTGCATAAGAGAAGTTGGACTTGTAAGGAAGAATATGAAGATAATGAATACCTGGTTTTAAAGAAGTACGATACTTCTTTGCATAATGATCAAAGTCAGGAAGATAGATATCTGTTTCATAGCCGTTGTCTTCCAGTACTTTCTTAACATAATTCAGACGTACATCACAGTCGTCATGTACATCAAATATCGCTGCTGTATGTGTCATATGCATATCATAATACATAAACAGGAAAATGTTGAAAGGCACGATGTTGAATTGCGTGCTTAAATATAGATAATAAAAAAATAAATGAGAGGTTAAACGTATGGATCATAGAAAAAGAGTTCTCTTATTGGTAAATGCTGTATCGGGAAAGAATAATGCGGTGGATGAACTGTTTGAAATGATTGAGAATCTGACACTGGATCACTGTATTGTAACGGTATATCCGGTGGAACCAAATGCAGGACTGGTATCGGAAGATGCCTTGGCTGATCTGCCGGAAGGTGTTTTTGATGTGGTGGCGTGCTGCGGGGGAGACGGTACATTGAACCATGTTATGAACCAGATGATGAAGAGAAAGATCAATCTGCCTTTAGGCTATATCCCTACGGGAAGTACAAATGATTTTTCCAGAAGTATCAACGGCGGCAGACAGCTGACGGTAGCGGAACAGTGTAAGGCTATCTCAGGAGACAAGGTATTTGCCTATGATGTCGGCTGTATCAATGGAGAATATTTCAACTATATTGCGGCGTTTGGAGCTTTTACGGAAGTGTCCTATGATACCTCACAGGATCTGAAGAATACCTTGGGCTATGCGGCATACTGGCTGAACCTGCTGGCTCATCTGCCGGATGGTCTTGCCTATCATGTCCATACGAAGTATACGTATGACAATGGAGAAGGTGAGGGAGAGTTTATCTTTGGTGCTGTGGCCAATACAACAAGTATCGGCGGGGTAAAGTCACCTCTGATCCAGAACTCTGAACTGAATGATGGAAAGTTTGAAGTCATATTGATTGCGGTACCGAAGAACATCGTGGATCTGAACCGTATTCTCAATAAGATGTCCACCGGCAATACGGATGATACGTATGTCATCAAGTTTACAACAAGCCATATCCATTTTGAGTTTGACAGGGAGGTCAGATGGACCTTGGATGGAGAAGCCAGCAAGAAGAATGATGTGGCTGAGATTTCCTGTGAGAAACAGGCAATGAAGATATTGATTGGAGAGTAAGAAAATCCCCTGGCAATGCATTGCAGAGCCAGGGGATTTTAATGATCAGTACAGAGCATAACAGTAATATGGACTGTTATCCAGCAGATAGCTCTGCTGGGTGCGGATGCTCCACATGTAGCTGATATTCCAGTACCTGCAGTTATGTGAGAAGTAAGGATCAGAGACATAGGTGGAACCATTATTGTAGCCATGCAGGACAACGCAATGTGCAACGGTACCGGACATGAAGGCATTGCCGCCATCTACGACAATGACGCATGGCTTGCCATGTTTCAAAGCATCGGTAAGCTGATCCAGCGACTGAATATTGTCACAGTGTACGCCCCAGGCACTGGCGCAGGCAGGTACAACCGCATCAGAAGATCCCTGGTTCCGGCGGTCGAAGCTGCTGTTGTTATGTGCCCATGTGCCGACATCTGTCGGCAGGATGGTGCCGCCTTTGATACCCTGGAATACCATGGCAAGGGAGGTTGGTACGCATCCGGTGCCGCCGAATGAATAGCCGCCAAAGCGCTGGTAACGCCATCTGCCATCAAGCTGGGAATAATAAGGAAGGCTGTAATGATAGAAGCCAGGCAGAAGAGCACTGGGATCCCCTTCAGCTGAAGCATACCAGCCAAAGTTTTCATTGTACCAGCCGCGTGAGAGCAGCACGTTCTGCTCACCAAGAGACACTGTATAGTTGTGATTATTTGCATAAGCATGGGGATTGTATGCCCGGTAGACAGTCAGTCTGTGCTGGCTGTCCGACTTGAACGATACACCTTCATTCTTCCAGCCATGAGCGACGAGATTCGTTCTTTCGTAACTGTTTGTCGTGTAGTGATGTTCACCTGTGTTGGGATTATAGACACGATAGACATCATCACCTTCTCCAGATTCATAGAAGCCGATACCTTCATCGTTCCAACCGTTAATAATGAGATTTTCTCTTTCATATCCGTTTACGGTGTAGAAATGCTCCCCAGAGTTAGGATTGTAAAGACGATAAACCGGAATGGTTCTGTCTGCTTCGGCCTGAACCTGCATGGGTATAGCAGTAAATGCAATGGCAGAACAGATCAGAGCTGATGCACTTTTCTGAATGATATTCATAATTCCCTCTTTTCTGATTATTATTGTACAGGATAATGAACGGATGGAGCGCTGTGAATTGAAACAAGGCACATTGTCCGGGTACAATGTTAGTACAGCTGAAGGATATAGGAAAACATGGCAAAGAATAAGAAGAAAAAGTCCAGGATAAAGAATGTGATACTGACCATCATTGAGATTGTCTGTATCTGTGTGGCGGCTTTTGCCGGCTATAAGATCTATGATGCCTGGCGTCAGAATAAGAAAGCCGATGAAACATTCAATCAGCTGAGTGAGCAGGTGGTAAGTACGGCTGCGCCTGAGCCTTCCAGCAGTGCACCTGCAGGAAGGGTAATTGACTGGGATGCGTTACTTGGAATAAATGATCATGCGGCAGCCTGGATCTATCAGGAAGGCACAGGCATTGATTATCCGATTGTCTATGCCCCGGATAATGACTATTACCTGAGAAGGGATATCAACCAGAATTACAGTGTATGGGGTGTACCATTCATTGACTATCGCAACAGCCATGACTTTACGGATAAGAATACAGTGATCTATGGCCATAGCGGTACCAATACAACCCAGATGTTTTCAACCCTGGATAGCTACCGTGACCAGTCCTATTATGACCAGCACAAGGAATTTGACCTGTATACACCGAACACCCATTATAAGCTGTATCCTATTGCCGGCTATGAAACAACGGCTCAGGATGCGTATGTCATGACTGAGTTCGGGGATGATGAGCAGTTCATGCAGTATGTGAATGATTTTATATCGAAGTCTATGTTTACTTCACAACAGACCGTTCAGAGTTCCGATCAGACCGTATTACTGTCGACCTGTCAGTTCCATCAGAATGACGGCAGATTTGCCCTGCTATGCAAGCTTGTGAAAGTGGAGTGACATTGACACGGATATAAAACAGGACTATAAAAAAACTGTTTAAAAGGAGTGAACTATGTTTACGATCAAAGATATGTATGATCTCGATCATACGATGGCAAAGGAATACTTAGAACAGTTTACTTATCCCTGGGAAGCTTTGGCCGGGATTAAAGAACTGATTGTGAAGCTTGGTGAAAAGCTGGATCCGAATGAATATGATGAGGTGTCAGAACACGTATGGGTGCATAAGACAGCGCATGTGTTCCCGAGTGCCTATTTAGGAGCACCATGCATCATCGGACCAAGAACGGAAGTCAGACACTGTGCTTTTATCAGAGGTTCTGCTTTAGTCGGTGCAGACTGTGTGGTCGGCAACTCGGTTGAATTGAAGAACGTTATTCTCTTCGATCATGTACAGACACCGCATTATAACTATGTCGGTGACTCCATTCTTGGCTATTACTCTCATATGGGAGCCGGTTCCATTACTTCCAATGTGAAAGCAGATAAGAAGCTTGTAGTCGTACATCATGGAGATGAACAGATTGAAACAGGTCTGAAGAAGTTCGGAGCTATGTTAGGGGACCATGTAGAAGTCGGCTGTAATGCCGTACTGAACCCTGGTACAGTCATCGGCAGATGGTCCAATGTTTATCCGACTAGCTGTGTCAGAGGTGTGATTGAAGACCATTCCATCTGGAAGAATGACGGTACTGTCATAAAGAAACATGAATAAGAATGTACGGAAAGGATTTGTTATAGCCTTGGTGGCACTTGTGGTGTTCTGTATGGCCGTAACGATGTTTCGATGATGAGAAGATTTAAACAGAATGAAATAGAAGAAATGGCAGCCGTTCTGAAACAGGATGGTGTCATCTCCGTACCGACGGATACGGTATATGGTGTCTGTGCACGCATGGATTCACAGAAGGCCGAACATAACCTCAGAGAGGTAAAGAACAGACCGGCTGCCAAATCATTTCCTCTGATGTGTTCTGATCTGGAACAGATCAGAACAGCAGCTTATGTGGATGAAAGAGCAGAAAAGATCATCAAAGCTTTCATGCCCGGTCCCTTAACTGTTATTCTGAAGAAGAAAGAAAATATACCTGCTTATGTCAATGGCGGTATGGAAACATTAGCCATCCGTCTGGCGCCATCCAAAGCAGTGAAAGATCTGATTGAGGCTGTCGGCTGTCCTTTGTTCATGACCAGCGCCAATCAGTCCGGACAGCCGACATGTACATCCTTAGAAGAAATAGAAGTACAGTGTCCATTATTAGACGGCATGATGGAAGGAAATGTTTCCTTTGGTGAAGCTTCTACCATTGTCGACTGTACAAAGGATGAACTGGTGATCCTGAGAAAAGGACCGCTGTCACTGGAAGAACTGAATAAAGTACTTTGAGCCAGAGTGTAAAACTCTGGCTTTTATACAGATGAGAATACAAGGGTTTCTGTTTACAAGTTAAGCTTCAAAATTGACACAAAATGTATCAAAAAAGAAGAAACAGGTTTCTGCAATAAAATTTGGACTTTTTTCAGTATGTTTGTTTCTTATGTGACATGACATTTCCCTGGAAATGATTTAGTATGACTAACGTTATGAAAAAGGCTGAAGAAAATAAAAAAGAAGAGAAGAAACCAAAGAACCGGAAGAAGAAAGTGATTACGGTTCTTGTCATAGTATTAGCTGGTATCGCAGCTTTACTGGCTTTAGGGGCTGCCTGGGTCATGAATACCTGGCAGAATCTGACCATGGATGAGCTGATGTATCAGCTGGGTGCACCGACAACCGGTACAAATACTGAAATGTACTGGGATGCGGCACTGAAGTGGCTGATTCCGACGGGACTCATTATTCTGGCATTCTGTCTGATCTTCTGGTTTACAAGACATAGAAAGATCCTGTACAGAGTGCTGATTGTACTGACGTGTATTGCTTCGGTAATTACACTTGCTGTAACGAAGAATATTTTCTGGGATACACTGCAGGTAGATGCGTATCTGGATTATCAGAAGAATCCTTCTGCCTTCATAGAAGACAACTATGTGGATCCGGCAGATACGAAGATTACATTTCCTGAGAAGAAGAGAAATCTGATTTACATTTATCTTGAATCCATGGAAATGACTTATTCCGATAAAGAGAATGGCGGCGGGTTTGAGCAGGATGTTATTCCGGAATTAACGGAAATGGCAGAAGAGAATGAAGACTTCTCCGGCAGTGAGGATAAGCTGAATGGGGCGTATTCCCTTCCATATACAACCTTTACCATGGGAGCCATGTTCGGTCAGACCAGCGGTCTGCCGTTGAAGGACAATGTGCAGAACAATGATATGTCTACTCAGGATCACTTCTTTGCCAGTACAACGGTACTGGGGGATATTCTGAAAGATAATGGATATCATAATGTGTTCATGCTGGGATCGGATGCGACGTTTGGTGGAAGAAGACTGTATTTCAGTGAACATGGCGACTATGACATCATGGATTACTACTATGCCAAGCAGCAGGGATGGATTGACCAGGATTATAAAGTCTGGTGGGGTTATGAAGACCGCAAGCTGTTCAGCTTTGCCGAAAATGAACTGAATGAGCTGGGTCAGGATGATCAGCCTTTCAATCTGACATTACTGACAGTAGATACACATTTTGAGAATGGCTACAGATGTCCATTATGCAAGGATGAGTTCGGTGAGAAGTATGCGGATGTTATGGCATGTTCTTCCCGTCAGGTAAAGGCGTTTATTGACTGGTGCAAGACGCAGTCATGGTATGACAATACAACCATTGTTGTGTGTGGTGATCATCCGACCATGGACAGTGACTTCTGTGACAATGTGGATTCTTCCTATCAGAGAAGAGCGTATGTGTGCTATGTCAACAGTGCGGTTAAAAATACAGATACAGATTACAGAGAGTATTCAACGCTTGATGCGTTCCCGACTACACTTGCGGCTATGGGATGTCAGATAGATGGCGACCGGCTTGGTTTAGGAACAAACCTGTATTCCGGTAAGCCGACCATCCTGGAACAGTATGGGCTGTCGTATGTAACCGAAGAGATAGAAAAGAAATCGACGTTCATGGAGAAACTGGCGGATATTGACTATTCCAATCCACAGTTAAAAGCCAACCAGGCAGCTTCGTATCACGAAGATCATACGAATACGGTATATGGTACAGATGAGGATAATCAGTGATGGTTATCCTTTTTCGTGTCTGAATTAAAAATGATTGCACAAATCAGGATGATTTACTTGAAAATATTAAGAAAACTTAATATTTTGTTTACGCGGTAAAAAACATGAGCAAGAAATTAAGAAGAAAAGTTAAAAAGATCAGACCGGCGGAAAAGCCAGCGGTTCAGAATATTGCAGAAGAAATAAGCACTGGCAGTCAGCAGAAAAAAGACCAGAAGAAGAAACATTATGTATTTCGCAATGTGATGTTTATGATTTCTGCTTTGATCTGCACATTAGGTGTTTTTTTTGCAGTGACAAGTCACTGGGCATTTGAAACATGGCCTGATTTGGGCGTGGAGGAAATGCTGTTCCAGCTGACGAATCATGTGTCTGGAACAGGAGGCGGTATTCTTCATGACTTCGTCATGAAGTGCGCAGTGCCCAGCGCTGTGGTATGCCTGGCGGCTATTGTCATTGCTGTGCTGGTACGCAAAAACAGAAAGGCTGTACGAAATGCGTGCATACTCGAACTGTGCGGGGGACTTGTGCTGGTAACACTTTCTGTGCACACGTTCTATGTCAAGGCGGATGTGAAAGGTTATCTGGAAGCACAGAGTTCCGATTCCAATTTCATAGAGGAGAATTATGCAGATCCGGCAACGACGGAAATTACATTTCCTGAGAAGAAGAGAAATCTGATCTATATCTTCCTGGAATCCATGGAAATGACTTATGCGGATAAAGCAGATGGCGGCGGTTTTGACTATAACTGCATACCGGAACTGACTGAAATGGCGGAAGAGAATGAATGTTTTGCCGGTAATACAGGAAAACTGAATGGTGCGCATGCATATGCGAATGCCAATTATACCAGTGCTGCCATGTTTGCGCAGACTTCCGGTCTGCCCTTACAGCTCAATGAGGATATTTACTATCTGAACAATCATGATGTGTTTTATCCCGGTATTACGACAATCGGTACAATTCTGGAACAGCAGGGCTATTCCAATACGCTTCTATTCGGTTCTAATGGTGATTTCGGCAACCGTGCAGCCTATTTTGAAAACCATGGGGATTATGAAGTCAGAGATTATTACTATGCGGCAGATCATGGCTGGATTCCTTCAGATTACCGGGTATGGTGGGGCTATGAAGACCAGAAGCTCTTTGCCAATGCCAGAACAACACTGGATGAATTGAGTTCAAAAGATCAGCCGTTCAATCTGACCATGTTAACGGTGGATACCCATTTTGAGGATGGTTATGTGTGTGAGCAATGTCCGGATACATATGATACTCAGTATGCCAATGTCATGGCCTGTTCTTCAAAGCAGGTGAAAGAGTTTATTGACTGGTGCAGGACGCAGTCCTGGTATGACAATACAACCATTGTTATTAATGGTGATCACAATACAATGGACAGTGACTTCTGCAATGATGTAGATGCCAGTTATGACAGAAGAACGTATACGTGCTACATCAATGCGGCAGTGCAGCCGGCAGATCCGGATAAGGAAAGAGTATATTCTACCCAGGATAACTTTCCTACCACACTTGCGGCAATGGGCTGTCAGATTGAGGGAGAAAGATTAGGCTTAGGTACGAATCTGTTCAGTGATCAGGAAACGCTGAGTGAAAAATACGGCATTGACAGAGTTGACCGGGAAATGCGTAATAAGAGTCAATGGCTGGTAGATCAGTCCAATGTATCCAGTGTGATTCTGTCGGATATTGATCTGATTCCAAGAGAAGATAACGGCATGTCGGTCTATGTTTCCAATATACGCAATCTGCGTTCTCCAGCAGTACAGATCCAGGTCACTTGTGATACGGAACAGGGCAGTACAGTAAGAGATATGACGGATTTCGGCAATGGTACCTTTGGCCTGAAGCTGTCAGAAAAGGAATGTAATGGATGTGATACTTTCCATATCAGGATCAGGATGGTGCTGGAAGATGGAACAGAAAGCATTATCTATGAAAGACAGTACAGCCCGGATCTGAGAGGATGTGATACGTTGGGTAAATATATCGGTCTTCTGAAGGATAAGAACTGTGATGTATTGCTGGCATCCAAGTACAATGAGAAAGGATTGAATGAACAGGAAATCAATCTGTTCAGAAGTCTGGGATTCAATAAGATCGGTTCTCGTACAACTTATACAGGCGCTTTGATGGAAAACGGAGTGGAAGAGAATAAAGGTACTGCATCCGGCGCAAAGGTTGAACTGAGCGGCACACTGTCCTGTGGCCATCCGTATGAACTGATCAGCTCGGGTGGTACTGGAACAGACATTGCCGGTATCTCAGTGGATGGACTGAATTGTGCTATCAATGAAACAGGTCTTTCTATTGTGGCTGTGGACAGGGATACAGGCTATATCCTGGATTCTGCCTGCTTTAATCCGGAGACGGGAGTATTGAGTCATAAGTGAGTTATGACTTGTAAGCAGAAATTATCAACAAAGAAGGCGTAGATATTTTCTGCGGAGTTTATATGATGAAAAGCTCCATCCAGATCATATGTGATCAGGATGGAGCTTTTACTGGTTGATCAGGTCAATGTAGAGAAGATCAACAATTTCTTTGATACTGCCCCGGCGCTCTGCTTCTCTGCGCATGGCATCGGTACTTGTGGTGTAGATATCATCCGATAAGATGGTACGGTAGGCTTCATAGAGAGAAGCGATGGAGAGGTCTTCTTCATACAGGAAGACGCCGGTTCTGGTTCTCTGTACGGCAATGGCATTGAAGGAGCGGAAACAGGTATGATCTGAGAGGATGATCTGCGGCAGGTTATGGGCAAAGGCAAGGGAAGTCATATAGGAAGAACCGTCATGGATCAGGGCCGATGCCTTTGTTAAGAGCTTTGGATCAAAGCCGGTATGATAGTGGATGTTTCCGACGATGCCGGATTCATCTGCGTTACAGACATGAACGGGATAGGAAGCACCGTTGAAAGCTTCTTCGACCATATGGCTGAATCTGTCTTCCGACAGGTGCAATTGCCCTGGGACGATGACTAAGGCATCATGCGTGGCAGAAGGATGGGATGCTTCACACATAAGGCCAAGGCGGGTAACGTTCTCTTCGGTAAGGAAAGGAGAGAAAGAGAGCGGACCGAAGCCGATGCGTCTTCTGGCAGTGCGGTAGAAGGAAGAGAGCTTGAGCTGCTGTTCGAGTTTGCAGTGGGAACAGACGGCATTGAAGCCATGCAGGCAATGCGCGGGAAAGTAGAAGTCCCGATACATGGCAGGGTGAACGATGACCCAGCAGGGCAGTTCATTCAGCTGGGCTGAAAGGAGGGCTGCCGGTCTATTGATGGCGATGATGAGTTCGGGATGGAAGGCGTTGATGGTGTCCTGCATGGCTTCAATGTCTTTCTGGATGTATTTTTCGGAAAGACAGCCTCTGGAGTACAGGTATTCTTCACAGGTCCTGTTATCCGCATGAAAGTTGAATAAGGGAGAGCGGGGAACAGGAGAAGGATAATAGGAAACTTCTGTAAAGCCGCCATCAGGGGCGGATAGAGCGGTGTCGATGCCGGCATCGGTGAGTGTATGCAGGATTTCCTCAAGGAAAAGAGAGGATACGGTATTGGAATCAGAAGCTGCGATAAGAATTTTCATGAACACTATTATAAACATGTTTTATCAATTCATGTAAAATAATGCAGGAGACAGAACATGACATTCAGTGAATTAAGTGTGAGTAAAGGACTGCTGGTGTATGTACTTGTACTGGCATTTATCACAGGCAGTGTACTGGGCAGTTTTATCAACTGCTTTGCCTGGCGGATTGTCCATCATGAAAAAATAACCCGGGGAAGAAGCCATTGTGCGGTATGCGGGCATACCTTAGGCGTACTGGATCTGATCCCGGTCTTTTCCTATATTTTCCTGAAAGGAAAATGCAGGTACTGTCATGAGAAGATTTCACCAAGGTATTTTCTGGTGGAGACGGCATTGGGTCTGCTGTTTGTGTCAGCTGTATGTGTACAGGGTGTAACATTCAGTACACTTGTGACCATGGCGGTAATGACGATCTGTATGGGATTATCCCTGGTGGATCTTGACAGTATGATCATTCCGGATGGATTTCTGGTCAGTTTATTGATTGTGTATGGTTTTTCACTAGTGACCAGTGAAAACTGGAAGGAAAAACTGATCAGCGGTATGATCGGCATGGCTGTGATCGGCGGAGGCATGCTATTATTAGTGCTACTCATGGATCATATACTGAAGAAAGAAAGCATGGGCGGAGGCGACATCAAGATGCTTGGTGTCATCGGTCTGTTCCTGGGGGCTGGAAATGGTCTTCTGTGTGTGATTGCGGCGTGTATTACCGGTCTGATTCTGGCCGGGGTGAACCGGAAGAAACAGATTCCGTTCGGACCTGCCTTGAGCATTGGCTTTGTCTTCTGTCTGTTATGGGGAGAGAAGCTGATCGGTCTGTATCTTGGATTATTCGGGTTATAGGAGAAAAGCATAGATATGAAAAAGAGAATGCTTGGTATTGATATCGGTACGGCAACATTGAGAATTGCCGTGTGTGAGGATGATGTGGTGCTGGATTACATGGAAGAGGACATGGAAGAAAACATGATCCAGAACGGACGTGTTGTTTCCGCCAATGCCATGGGTGATTTCATCAAAGCGCTTCTGAAGCAACATCACATCCGCGTTAAAAACACGGCCATTGTGCTTCCTGCCGGCAGCTATTACATCAGACGCACAAGGATGCCCAAGATGACAGTATCCCAGCTGAAGGTGAATCTGCCGTATGAATTCCATGATTTCATCCAGCAGGATTCAGCCCAGTATGTGTATGACTATCAGGTGCTGGGGATGAATAAAACGGAAATGGATCTGATGGCAGCCGCGGTCAATAAGGATGTGGTCAGATCCTATGAGGATGTATGTAAAAGAGCCGGTCTTGATTTTCTGAAGCTTGTGCCGGATGTGATGTGTCTGCAGGCTATCCTGCTGCCATCAGATCCGGGTGAACCGCTGTCAGTCCTTCCGGAAAAGGATCATGTACTGACCAGGGAAGAAAAAGGACAGGACTATGTCGTGCTTGACATGGGCCATTCCTCAGCCCGCATGCACTTCTATTCCAACCATGCTTATGAGATTTCAAGAACCTTGCAGACAGGGGCGGGCAATATCGTGAATATGATCGCGGAAGCAGATGGGGTGGACAGCCACATTGCCTGGCGCAGAGCGGAAAGCAATGCCGGCGACTGTCTGAACCAGCCGGATGTGGCGGATGCCCTGGGCGCGTTCTCCACGGAAATCATGCGTGTTGTCAACTTCTATAACTACAACCATCCGGACAATACCCTGGAAGTCATCTATGCCATGGGTGATGCGCTGCCGTTCCGGGTTGTACATGACTATGTCAAAGATGCGACCGGCATGGAAGTGAAGCCGCTGATTGATGTTCTGCCGGATGATGTGAAGGCAGAAGGAATGGATAATGGACTGCTCTGTTATGGAGCGGTGATTGAGTAAGAGAGGAGGCATTCCCTTGGCAGACAATATTCTCAATAAGGAGATTCATTTCTCCAGGAAGGATAAATATCCTGAGAAACGTTCATTGAACCTGTGTCAGCTGAATGAGGATCCGCATAAAACGGCTAAGACATGGGGCTTATTTGCCGTGTATCTGGTATGTCTGGCGCTGTTTGCCAACTTTGCAGTGATGAAGCCGCTGCAGAAGATCAATCAGCTGGAAGCCAGCTACAACCAGGAACAGCAGACCCTGAGTACCATGCAGAATGCCAACGCTGACTATGAACAGGTCAGAGCAGAGTATTCCCACTATGGCAACGGCTATCTCAATGATCAGGAAGCGGTGCTGCAGGACAGACTGGATATGATTGATGTGATCGAATCACAGTTATTGAACCAGGGTGCTCTGGCCGGGGTCAATATTACCGGCAATACCGCAGAGCTGACCATTAACAGTGAAAAGCTTGGCAATGTGTCCGGGATTGTGGCCCAGCTTGAGCAGTCTGATATTGTCAGCTATGTAACGGTCAGTACTTCAACCAATGATGGTACGGTTGATGGTACGGTGGATACTTCCGGTACAGTATTATCTACGATGACGATTGTATTCAAGGATGTGGCTGTGGATCACAGTAACGCTGCAGCAGATGCGGCAGCTTCACCCAGTGCCACTGAGGAGGCCGCACAATGAATCGACAGCTGAAAAAGAGAGAAATAGCGCTGATCTTTGTTCTGACGTTCATCCTGCTTGGACTTGTGTACTATCAGTTCATCTTCAAGTCGCTCAAGGATGCGGAAGTACAGTACGATACAACGCAGATTGAAACAGAGATTCAGACGGAGACCGTCAAGGCCGCTGACATTGCCAGGATGAAGAAGGAAATAGCCGATAACAAGGGTAAGGAAACAGGTGTTGTCGAGTCCTATGACAACATCAAGAATGAGATCAATGCCCTGAACGATATCTTTGCGGATGCGGTGAACTTCAACCTGTCCTTTGATCAGCCGGTGGCGGACGGCAGTGCGGTCAGAAGAAACATCGGCGTTTCATTTACGGCCAGTGACTATGCCACAGCCAGGAAGATTATCATTGCCCTGCATGACTGCAGGTACAGATGCCTGATTACGGATCTTTCCATTACGCCTGCTTCTCTGCAGAATACCGATGGCAGTGAGGGAGACATCAATAATGGTGCGGTTGCGGTGAATCTGAATGTGACGTTCTATGAAACCCTGTATGGGGCAAGCAGTACAGATGGTCTGCAGGTACCGCAGGACAGCAGTACTGATAACAGCAGTCTGACCAATGATCTGGCCAATGACAAGGAACGGGCAGAAAGTACCGGGGAGGACTATAACGGATGAAACAGAAACGACTCGGTGACATGCTGATTGCCGAAGGCGTGCTGACAGAAAGTCAGATCAATGAAGCCTTAAGCAAGAAGGAAAATGGTGAACGTATCGGCCAGGCTCTGATCCGTCTTGGCTATATTACGGAAGATCAGCTGATTGATGTTCTGCGCAAGCAGCTGGGCATTGATTATATTGATCTTTCAAGGACCAGGATTGATTCGGCCATGTCCAAGTACATTCCGCGTGATCTGGCCAGGCGGTCCAAGATCGTACCGGTCAGAACTGTACAGGATACGCTGTTTCTGGCCATGGCCGACCCGTTGAACTTCATCGCCATTGAAAGAGCCAGGGAGACATCTAAGAAACAGATTGTCCCGATGATTGCCAAGGAAAAGCAGGTGGACCATGCGATCAATACGCTGTATGAAAACGTATCAGCAGCGGAGGCAATGGCCCAGATGCGGGCTGAGGCAGGACTGACGGGTGAGGTGGAAGCACCGGAAGAGACAGAGAACGATGGCCCTACCATTCGTCTTGTCAATTCCATCTTCCAGCGTGCTCTCAATGATAATGTGTCTGATATTCATATTGAACCGACTAAAGATGACATGCAGATCAGAATGAGAATCGATGGCAGACTCCATAAGATTCTCACCATTCCAAGAGACCTGCAGGACAGTGTGATTTCCCGTCTGAAGGTCATGTCACGTATGAATATTGTGGAAAGAAGAATACCGCAGGATGGCCGGATCAACTACCGCTATAACGGACGTCCGGTGGAAATGCGTGTGAATACGCTGCCTACGATCTATGGGGAAAAGGTTGTTATCCGTATTCTCGGTCAGAACATGGAGATGCTGACTAGAGACGGCATCGGCATGATCAATCCCAATGACTGTGACAAGCTGGATCGTCTGGAAGCCAATTCTTCCGGTGTCATCATGATTGTCGGTCCTACCGGTTCCGGTAAGACCTCCACCATGTTTACGATCATTTCGGAACTGCTGGATGATTCCAAGAACCTGGTAACCCTGGAAGATCCGGTGGAATACAATATCCCCGGGGCGACCCAGGTACAGATCAATGAGAAGGTCGGCCTGACGTTTGCGGAAGGTCTGAGAGCCATCCTCAGACAGGACCCGGATATCATCTGCGTTGGTGAAATCCGTGATGGTGAAACGGCTCAGATTGCCATGCGGGCTGCGATTACCGGTCATCTTGTCATTACGACCATTCATACCGAAGATGCTGTATCGGCCATTGACCGTCTGAAGGATATGGGGGTGGAACCGTATCTGATCTCGGCAGGTCTCAGAGGTATCATCTCCCAGCGGCTGGTCAGAAGAATCTGTCCCAAGTGCAAAGAGCAGTATACCCCGGATCCCCGTATGCTTGCCTATTCCGGCCTGAAACAGTATCCGGGCAGAAAGTACTACCATGGTAAAGGATGCGATGAATGCTTTGATTCCGGCTATAAGGGCAGAGTCGGTGTATTTGAAATCCTGCTGATGAATGATGAGCTGCGCAGATGCATTACCGGCAACGGTGATAAGCAGCAGTTCCGTGCTCTGGCCCAGAAGACAGCCAGGTACACCACCATGCTTGAAAATGCGGATGCTCTGGTGGATAAAGGTATTACCACAGTAGAGGAGGTCTGCCGTACGATTGCGGTGACGGACTAGGTATGATTGATATCAATGAAGTGATTGAAGAGGCTTCTGCTAAAGAAGCCAGTGATATTCATATTGTCTATGGCACGCCGATCCGGATCCGGGTGGATGGACAGCTGCAGAATCTTAATGACCATCCTTTAACCGATGGCGACTGTATCAGTGTGGCTGAACAGCTGGCCGGCAATGAATTTGATAAGATCCGTGATATCGGTGAGCTTGACCTTTCCGGTACATATGCCGGCAGAAGAATCCGTATGAATCTCTTCCATCAGCAGTCTCATGTCTCAGCTGCCTTAAGACTGCTGGCAACTTCGATTCCCCGTCTTGAAACCCTGGGGCTTCCTGAAGCAGTCAATGAGTTTGCCAGCTATCAGAAAGGCATTGTCCTGGTCACTGGTGAGACCGGTTCTGGTAAATCTACTACGCTTGCCTCTTTGATCAATCAGATCAACCATACGCGCAATGAACATATCATTACGCTGGAAGACCCGGTTGAATATGTGTATCACAGTGACAAGTGTCTGATCAATCAAAGAGAAATAGGAACAGATACCAGAAGCTATGCGGATGGCTTAAGAGCGATCCTGAGAGAAGATCCGGATGTCATTCTGATTGGTGAAATGAGAGATGCAGAAACGATTGATACCGCATTGACGGCAGCTGAGACAGGTCATCTTGTCTTCGCTACCCTGCATACTAACAGTGCGGTAGATTCCGTAGACCGTATTGTGGCGGCCTTCCCGGAAGCCCGCCAGGCCCAGATCCGTCTGCAGTTATCGACGACTTTGAAAGCAACATTGTCACAGCAGCTGTTGCCCAGGGCTTCCGGGCATGGCCGGGTAGCCGCATGCGAATGCATGATCAACACCCCTGCCATTGCCAACCTCATCCGTGAAGGCAAGACCCCGCAGATGCAGTCCATTATGCTGACCAACAGCCAGTATGGTTCTCTTACCATGGACAACTGCCTGCTCAAGCTTGTCATGAATGGAGCGATCACAAGAAAGACGGCCTTGGCATCTGCCGCGGACCCGCAGTTTCTGAAGAAACGCATGATGTGAACAAACAGATATGATTACATACCGTTATAAAGCAAAATCACCGGATGGTGCAGATGTGGCCGGTATTGTACAGGCTGCGGATGAGTACCAGGCCGTAACAAGAATCAAAGAGAAATATCCGATTATCATATCCATTGCCCCAGTCAAGGAAAAGGGAAGCGGACTGCTGGCAATGGATATCGGTTCTAAAAAACTTGATTATAAAAACCTGTCCATTGCCTGTTCCCAGATTGCCATTACCCTGCAGTCCGGCATTCCCTTAGCCCGCTGTCTGGAACAGATCGGCAGGCAGACAGAAGATAAGAAACTGAAGAGACTTCTGTTAAATGCTGCGGATGATGTGGCGGATGGCAATACGCTGACTTCTTCCTTTGAAAGATCAGATCTTGAACTGCCGGCTACCCTGATTGAAACCATCCGGGCAGGTGAAGAAACAGGTAATCTGCAGAGATCCTTTGACACCATGGCCAAGTACTATGACCGTGCCAACAGGACCCAGCAGAAGATCAAACAGGCACTGACCTATCCGACCTTTGTCATTGTCATTGCCATTGTTGTACTGATCGTTGTCATGACTTTTGTCATTCCTTCCCTGACCCAGACCTTTGAATCCCTGGATGCCAAACTGCCGGCCATGACGGTTGCCATGATCAATATGTCCAAATTCATGAGCAAATGGTGGCCCATCGTCATTATCATCATTGTTGCCTTAGCACTCTTTTCAAAGATCTACGGCAGTACGGAGAAGGGACGCATCGTCAAGGCCAAACGTCAGCTCAAGATGCCCATGACCGGCAAGATCAGAAAGATGAATAACGCGGCTGCCTTTGCCAGTACCATGGCCATGATGCTGCAGTCCGGCATTACCGTAAACCATGCCCTGGAAATCACCGCCAAGACCATGGACAATGCCGTTATGTCTGATGAAGTATCCGGTATAGTAGGATATGTTGAAGAAGGTGTTTCCTTAGGCAAGTGCCTGAAGAGCTGTGAGCATATGCCGGAAACCCTGGTAGAGATGACTGCCATCGGTGAAGAAACAGGTGAGCTGGAATCAACATTAAGAGTTGTCGGCGACTTCTATGCCAATGAAGCAGACCATGCCACCAAACAGGCATTAGCCAAGCTGGAACCTGCAATCTTGATCGTTCTTGCCATCTTCACAGCCTTCATCGTCATCTCGATTTATCTTCCTATGTTTACCATGTATAACTACATGTGAGCAGAAAAAGTCATTAAGCACAAATACTGAAAAATTAACAGGAAACGTTATATATAACGTGCTAATATTAATGCACAGCCATATATTGTTCCTGACAGCTGTCAGAATTGTGTGTCAATTCAAGGCAGTATGCTTGACTCTGACGAATATCAGGTAATAATATCTGTTTGTAATCTAAAGGACTGATTGCAGTTGCAGTGCCAGTTGCACAGTAGAAACGAGAAAGAGACTGCCGGACTTTAGAAGAAATGTTTAAATTCTTTAAGATAGAAAAGGAGATTGAATTATGTTAAAGAAATTAAGAAACAAGAAAGGCTTCACACTGGCTGAACTTCTTATCGTTGTAGCTATCATCGGTGTTCTGGTGGCGATCTCGATTCCGATCTTTACATCGCAGCTGGAGAAGGCTAGAGAGGCGACGGATCTTGCTAATATCAGAAGTGCATATGCAGAATGCACCACAGCAGTTCTGACTGGTGAAGCGGATGACGGTGTTACGGAAGATAAAGATACAGGCGCTTATTCTAAGAGCGTTGATATTAGTCAGACCAAGGCTGGTTGGCTCTCTTCAAATGCAGATGTGAAATTGGCAGGAAAAGCAGTAAGCAGTTTTACTTGGAAACCTGCGGATGGAGCTAACGGTTCTGTCAAAGTCACAGTTAACAAAGATGGTACGTTTGATGTTACAAAGAATTAATGATTCATTGATCTTGTTTTGAAATTCAAAATTATAGATTTAAGGGAAGCCCTCCGGAGCAGTCTGGAGGGTTTCTTCATATCAGGAGCAATTACGCGCGCCTGTCAATCACTTGTAATGACCCTGGACTATTGCGCAGAATGAGGCCATTTTCCGCAGATTTCAGAACCTGCGGGCGTAAATATAAGAATGTGGTTCATCAGCACATAGGGAGACGGCCGGGATGGACCACCTGACCTGAAATTTTCAACGTGCACATTTGCGCGTAATAATGTCGTTTTCCGCAATTTTAAGAACCTGTGGGCGTTATTATGAGAGTGGAAGTGATGCTCTATGAAAAAGAATAAGAGTGGCTTTACATTAGCGGAGCTCCTGATCGTGACTGCCATCAATTGAGCGCTTGTCGCCACCAGCATTTCAATCATCAATCCAGGAAAGCAAAGCTTATAATGAAAATAGGGGGAGAGTATATAGAAGCAAGATTATAGCAAGATAGCGACCGGAGGTGAACACAACATGAGAAGAGAAGACAACAAAGGATTCACTCTTGCGGAACTTTTAATCGTAGTAGCCATA
>JALCHG010000022.1:0-28366 GCA_022644565.1 Solobacterium sp.
ATTATTCCCCCCAGCCATTTTAAAGGGTATCCCTATGCGACGAAAAAAGGGCCGATTTCACGACCCTACGAAACTTATCTTGGTATCCCTAACCCTACGCAATTTTAGAGCGCCTTTTTTAGGGGAGATCCGGTTTTTTCGTTCTATATGTATGCAGGAGGGAATCAGGATGAAACCGGAAGAACTGGCATCACTTGCCTGCCTGTATCAGGGAAACTGGAACCGTATTCATGCGCATCTGATCACAAATCGAAAAATTGAAATCATACCGGTGAAAGAACCGTATATCACATGTCTTGATGCATTGTATCCCGCCTGCCTGAAAGAGCTGGAATGTCCGCCTTATGTACTGTTCTGCCGCGGCAATCCGGCATTATTGAAGAAAAGGATGATTACGATTGTGGGCAGCCGTGAACTGACCCTTGAAGGGGCATGTATCACAGAGGAGATCACTTCCGTTCTGGCGGAAAAATACGTCATTGTTTCAGGCCTTGCCAAAGGGGCGGACGGCATCAGCCACCGTACTGCACTGGCGCGCGGCGGCCATACGATCGGGGTGTGCGGACATGGCCTGGATACGGTGTATCCCAAAGAAAACAGAGATCTCTATCAGCAGATGGAAAAGACGGATCTGATCTTGTCGGAGTATCCTGTGCATACGCCGATTGCCCGTTGCCACTTTCCCTGGCGCAACCGGATTCTGGCTGCCCTTGGGGAAGCTCTTATCGTTACCCAGGCCAAAGTGAAAAGCGGCACCATGCATACGGTGGCAGAAGCGCTGAAGCTTGGCCGGGACATCTGCTGTGTGCCGTATCCCTATGGTTCGAAAGAAGGTTCCGGCTGTAATCTTCTGATCCAGGAAGGGGCGGACATGCTGTATGACGTGGAGCGCGTGAAGGATCTGCTGTGAGGGATGTTTATTGAATTTGGTATTTTTTTAGTGTATGGTATGCCTTGTTAATTTGTAAGAAGAAAAGAAAGGGAGGACGGCATGAAGAATTTAGTCATTGTTGAGTCGCCGGCAAAGTCCAAGACAATCGGAAAATACCTGGGACCTGACTATACCGTTGTATCCAGTAAAGGACATATCCGCGACCTTGCCATCAAGGGCAAAGAAGGCCTCGGTGTTGATATTGAAGATCATTTCAGGCCTACATATGAGATTTCCAAAGATAAGACAGACATTGTATCTGATCTGAGAAAAGAAGCGAAAAAAGCAGATTATGTGTATCTGGCAACCGACCCCGATCGTGAGGGAGAAGCCATCAGCTGGCATCTGTCCCAGGTGCTTGATCTGCCCGAAGATGCCGAGGACCGCGTTACGTTCCATGAAATCACAAAGAATGCCGTCAAGGATGCTTTCCAGCAGCCCCGTACCATTGATATGAATCTGGTCCATTCCCAGGAGACCCGCCGCATTCTTGACCGGATCATCGGCTTCAAGCTTTCCAAGCTGCTCAAAACCAAGATCAAATCCAAGTCGGCCGGCCGTGTGCAGTCGGTTGCCCTCAAGCTGATCGTGGAAAGAGAGCGGGAAATCCAGGCTTTCAAACCGCAGGAGTACTGGACCATTGATGCTGTATTCACTAAAGATGGAAAGGACTTCAAGGCATCTTTAGCCAAGGTGGATGGAAAGAAAGCGGAAATTCACTCTCAGGAAGAAGCCGAGGCTGTCTATAACCGCTGCAACGGTCTGTTCAATGTGACAGCGATCAAGGCCGGCACCAGAAGCCGCAGCCAGCCGCTGCCTTTCATCACTTCCACGCTCCAGCAGGAAGCTTCACAGAAGCTCGGCTTTGCGGCCAAGCGGACCATGTCCATTGCCCAGCGTCTGTATGAAGGCATTGATGTCGGCAATGGCCAGGAAGGTCTGATCACCTACATGCGTACCGACAGTACAAGACTTTCCAATGTCTATATCCAGGCAGCCCGCGGGGTGATTGAACAGGAATACGGTAAGCAGTATCTCGGTTATTACCATGCCAAAAATGATGCCAATGCCCAGGACGCACATGAAGCCATCCGTCCTACCAGCGTTGCCAATACACCGGAAAAGCTCAAACCCTATCTGACTCAGGAACAGTACAAGCTCTATAAGCTGATCTACAGCCGGGCCATGGCTTCCCTGATGGCAAAGGCCGAGTTTGATACGATGGCACTGACGCTCAGCCGGGACGGCTGTGACTTTACGGCCAGCGGCTCCCGCCTGAAGTTTGACGGTTTCCTGAAGGTATATGGTGCTTATGACACCAGAAAGGAAGATGAAATTCTGCCTGCTTTAAGTGAAGGCGAAGAGATGCTGCCGAAGGATCTCAAATCCAATCAGCACTTCACCGAACCGCCGGCAAGATATACCGAAGCCAAGCTCATCAAGGCCATGGAAGAGGAAGGCATCGGCCGTCCTTCTACCTATGCCATGATCATCGATACCATCCAGGCAAGAGGCTATGTCACCCTGGAGAGGGCCTCGGAAAAGACCAGAACAAGAGTCTTCAGGCCGACGGACCAGGGTGTTCTGACCTGTGAAAAGCTCGATGAGTACTTCTCAAGCATTATCAATGTAAAATATACGGCCCAGATGGAAAGCGAACTGGATGAGATTGCCGAAGGCAAGTCGCAGGAAGAAGAAACCCTGCAGTCATTCTGGAATAAATTCAATCCGCTTTTACAGAAAGCCTATGAAGGCATGGAGAAGATTCAGCCGGAGAAGGTCGGCGAGAAGTGTCCGGTATGCGGCGGAGAGCTGGTATACCGTACCAGCCGCTATGGCAAGTTCATCTCCTGTGAAAATTTCCCCAAGTGTTCCTATAAGCGCGCCATCAATGCGGATAAGGAAAAGCCAGAGCCGATCGGCCGGCAGTGTCCGGACTGCGGCGGAGAGTTAGTCAAGCGTAAAAACCGTTATGGTTCCTATTTCATTGGATGTGCCAACTACCCCAAGTGCCACTACATGGAAAATCTGGAAGGCCAGCGCATCTATGCCAAGGCTGACCGTCAGCCAGCGAAGAAAACAGAAAAAAAGACAGCCGTGAAGAAGACAGCGGCCAGGAAAACTGCGGCAAAGAAGACCACGGCAAAGAAAACAGCTGCCGCGCGTAAAACCCGTACGGTGAAGAAGGAGGCATCAGAATGATAGAAGCCAGCGTCATTGGAGCCGGACTTGCCGGCTGTGAAGCAGCGTATCAGCTGGCGGAAAGAGGTATTCATGTCACGCTGTTTGAGATGAAGCCGCAGAAGCAGTCCGCTGCCCATCATTTCAAGGATGAGTTTGCTGAACTGGTGTGCTCTAATTCACTGCGCTCGGATGCTTTAACCAATGCGGTTGGATTATTAAAGGAAGAAATGCGGACGATCGGCTCTGTCATCATGCGGGCAGCAGATGCCAATCGGGTACCGGCCGGCTCTTCTCTGGCCGTGGATCGCCATGGCTTTGCAAAAGCGGTGACAGAGGCGATGAAAAACCATCCCAATATCACGATTGTCCATGAAGAAGTGACGCAGATACCGGAAGGCCCCTGTGTCATTGCGACCGGACCGCTTTCCAGTGATGCCATGGTACAGGCGATCGGAAAGCTGATTGACAATAAGTACTGCTACTTCTTTGATGCGGCAGCCCCGATTGTTACAGGTGAATCCATTGACTTTACCAAGGCTTACCGCAAGAGCAGATATAATAAGGGAAGCGAAGGCGGAGATTACATCAACTGTCCGATGAATGAGGATGAGTTCAATGTGTTCTATGAGGCATTGATCACCGCCAGAACCGCTCCTCTGCATGACTTTGAACAGGAAGTCTACTTTGAAGGCTGTATGCCTTTTGAAGTCATGGCAAAGCGGGGCAGACAGACGCTGCTGTATGGACCGATGAAGCCGGTAGGCCTGGAACACGAAGGAAAGCGTTCTTATGCGGTAGTACAGCTGAGACAGGATAATGCGGCCGCTTCACTCTACAACATTGTGGGCTTTCAGACGCATCTTCTCTGGGGTGAACAGAAGCGTATCCTGCAGATGATTCCCGGCCTTGAACATTGTGAGATTGTACGCTATGGCGTCATGCACAGAAACACCTATATCAATTCACCGGTTTCTCTGAAAGAAGGCTATCAGTTCAAAGACCGGGATGATCTGTTCTTTGCCGGGCAGATGACCGGGGTAGAAGGCTATGTGGAGAGTGCTGCTTCAGGCATGCTGGCAGGGATCAATCTGGCTCATGTACTGAAGGGGGAAGAGATCTGCCGTCCCGGTTCCGGTACGGTGATCGGCTCGATGGCATATTATGTAACCCATGCGGATCCGGCGCACTTTGAACCGATGAATGCCAATTTCGGCATTGTCCATCTCAATACACCGGTGAAAAAGCATGAGCGTAAGGCTGCCTATGCCCCGCAGTCTCTTGCCATCATCCGCCAGCTGAAAGAAACACATGAGCTTTGAGGATACGCTGGAAGGATTCCTGGACCAGGTTTCTCTGGCCCATACCGGCAGCGTCGATACAAGAGAAAGCTATCACCATGATCTGAGTCGTTTTCTTGCCTATCTTGAAGAGAACAGCATCCCATCTTTTGATGCGGTCACCCGTAAGGATATCAATGATTACATCACTGAGCTGCGCCGGGGCACCGGTACAGGAAAACCGCTGTCGGATGCGTCCATTGCCCGCCACCTGTCGGCCATGCGCTCCTTCTACCGCTATCTCAACCAGACCCAGGGCGTCAGCACAAATCCATTGAAAGGCTTCCACACAAAGACGGTCAGAAGGAAACTGCCGGAGTATCTGACGTTTGATCAGATGGAGCGGCTGCTCAACAGCTTTAATCTGAGCGATCCGGTTGAGCTGAGGGATCGCTGCATGCTGGAAACCATATATGCATGCGGTCTGCGTGTATCGGAATGTGCCGGGCTCAGAATGGATCATCTGAATCTGAATGATGCCTGTCTGTCTGTCGTCGGTAAGGAAAGCAAGGAAAGACAGGTTCCCATCTATCCCCGCTGTGTCCAGCTGCTGAGAATTTATCTGGAACAGGTCAGAGGACAGCTGCTGAATGGAAGGACAGATCCCGGTACGGTATTTCTGAACCAGCGGGGAAAGACCATCTCTTCCCGCTATATTCAGAGTGTATGTGAAAAAGCAGGGGAGAAAGCCGGTCTTCTCATGCATGTACATCCCCATATGATCCGCCATTCCTTTGCGACGCATCTGTTGGATAACGGGGCAGATCTCAGAACAGTACAGGAGCTTTTAGGCCATGCGTCTCTTTCCACAACCCAGATCTATACCCATGTGACCCAGGACAGGCTGGCTGAAGTTGTGGAAAAAGCCCATCCCCTGAGCCTGGCCAATGAAAAAAAGGCCAAGTGACAAGTAAAACAGCTTTACAGATGCCGCAGACATGTTACAATTGTCTGCGGCATCCTTTTCTCATGCAGAAAAAGATGTACTTCTCACACAGCGGATTCACCATCCCGTGCATCTAATCCAGAATAAAGCAGAAAGATTGGAATGTTGATGGTGTCGGAAACTGTGGCGGAAAACAACGGAAAGCGAGGTAAATAAAAATTATGACTGTTGTTTCAATGAGGACAATGCTTGAAAACGGTGTTCATTTCGGTCATCAGACACGTAAATGGAACCCTAAGATGAGACCGTATATCTACACGGCCAAGAACAACATTTACATTATCGATCTGAACAAGACGCAGGAGCAGCTGGACAAGGCTTATGACGCCATCAAGAAGATCACAGAAGACGGCGGCAAGATCCTGTTTGTCGGTACAAAGAAGCAGGCACAGACCATCGTTCTGGAAGAAGCAATCCGTTCCGGTTCCTTCTATGTCAACCACAGATGGCTGGGCGGCACACTGACAAACTTCCGTACCATCCAGAAGTCCATCAAGAAGCTCGTTGACATCGAAGAGATGGAAGAAAGCGGCACAATCACACGCTACACAAAGAAGGAACAGGCTCTGCTTCTGAAGCAGAAGGACAAGCTTGAGAACTTCTTAGGCGGCATCAAGGATATGAAGAAGCTGCCGGATGCACTGTTTGTTGTTGACCCGCTGGAAGAGCACAATGCAGTTGAAGAAGCACGCAAGCTCAACATCCCGGTATTTGCTCTGATCGATACAAACGCTGATCCTACCAAGGTAACTTATCCGATCCCGGCAAACGATGACGCTGCCCGTTCCATCAAGCTGATGGTTTCTCTGATCGCTGATGCGATTGTTGAAGCCAAGGGCGGTGTGCTTGAACATGCTCATCAGGAAGAAGAAGGCGATGACATCACAATGGAGGATGTTATCATCAATGTGGAACAGCAGGCTGCTGAATACGAGAGAAAGAGAAGACAGAAGTATGAAGAGCGCCGTGCTCAGATGGCTGCCAGCAGAGGCAAGTTCAACGGCAATGGCGAGAGACGTGTCTTCCGCAGAGATTCCCGCAATAACAGCAGCACAGCCGCAGCTGCTTCCGCAGATACAGCAAAGAAGGAGGCTGAATAATGGCTGTTACAGTTGCACAGATTAAAGAACTTCGTGAAATGACCGGCGCCGGCATGATGGACTGCAAGAAGGCTCTGACAGAGTCTGACGGCGACATCAAGAAGGCTGTAGATTGGCTGAGAGAAAAGGGTATTGCCAAGGCTGCCAAGAAGGAAGGCAGAATCGCTGCTGAAGGTCTGGCCAGAATCCTGGTTGACGGCAATAAGGCTGTCATCGCTGAAGTCAACTCTGAAACAGACTTCGTTGCCAAGAATGACAAGTTCCTGGCTCTGATCGACAAGACACTGAAGGCTCTGATCAAGTCTGATGCCAAGACGGTAGAAGATGCGCTTGCTTTACCGACTGAGGACGGCACACTGAACGATTCCTTCGTCAATGCTGTTTCCATCATCGGTGAGAAGCTGACATTAAGAAGATTTGCTATCGTTGAAAAGAGCGATGATGAAGTCTTTGGTTCCTACATGCACCAGGGCGGCCGTATTTCCGCTATCACGGTAGTCAAGGGAACAGATCCCCAGGTTGCCAAGAACATGGCCATGCAGGTTGCGTCCATGAACCCGACATATGTATCCAGAAACGATATGCCGCAGGATGTTGTTGAACATGAGCGTGAGATCATCAAGGCCCAGATGGAAGCGGATGAAAAGCTTGCCAGCAAGCCTGAAAAGGTAAAGGCCGGCATTATTGAAGGCAGACTCTCCAAGGATCTGCAGGAAATGTGCCTGGTCGACCAGATCTTCTTCCTGGATCAGGATAAGAAGTGCGGTCAGTACCTCAAGGAGAACAACTCTGAGGTCAAGTCCTTTGTCAAGTATACAGTTGGTGAAGGCATTGAAAAGAAGCAGGAAGACTTCGCTGCTGAAGTTGCTTCCATCGCAGCCGGCAAGTAATCCGGTTTCATACAGAAGAGAAACGGTGTCCGTTACATGCGGACATCGTTTTCTGTTTTGTGGCATAATAGGATGAAAGAAGGTGAAGCAGATGGAAAAAGCAATGACGATTACCTATGCCTTATATGGCAATGTGTATGTGAATCTGACCAACCGGTGTTCCAATGACTGTGTGTTCTGTGAAAGACATTATGGACCTTCCATCAATGGAAAGGATAATCTCTGGCTTGAACACGAACCCAGTGTACAGGAAGTAAAGGATTCTCTGCTGAAATGGAATCCTTCCGATTACAAAGAGGTAGTGTTCTGCGGATATGGAGAACCGACGGAGCGTCTCTATGACCTTCTGGAAATTGCCGCATGGGTGAAAGAGACCCTGCATAAGCCGACCCGTCTCAACACCAACGGTCTGGCGGATCTGAGATACAAAAAACATACAGCATCAATGCTGAAAGATAAAATTGATACTGTATCCATCAGTCTCAATGCCGTAAGTGAAGAAAGATATGATGAGATCTGCCGGCCGGAATTCGGTAAAGGCTCATTTGAAGCTCTGAAACAGTATGCTAAGGAATGTACAGCATATGTACCGCATGTTGTGTTATCAGTCGTGGATCAGGTAACAACCAGAGAAGAACAGAAAAAAGCCGCTGAGATAGCGGCTGCATGTCATGCTGTATTAAGAGTGCGTCCGTTTGAAGAAAATCCGAATCATTGAGTTCGTTTTCTTTTTTTTCAGGAACGGTATTTTTTCCTTAATGTGCAATAGCCTTTGATCATATGAATCTCAAGCAGGGCGATCAAAACAGTCAGGATGAGCATGAAGGTAATTTCACCAGGATCTTTCTTTGGGAGAATGAAGGCAAAGAACAGGATCAGCATACAGGCAAACAGAAACAGGCAGGGGATGAAACGGCGCCGGACCGTCTTTTCAGCCATTTCCGTACGGGAAGCATTGTCGGAAAAGATTTCATTGACGGAAGGATCTGAAGATGTCTGCCGATAGAAGTAAAGTCAGCTGTTGACACCTTTGAGGCAGCGCCAGCCATAGTCTTCCGCCATGGAAATATAGTCTTCTCTGTTCTCTGCTTCAGGATGAAATTCCAGCCGCCAGATGATGTCCTGCGGTTCTGTCTTTTCAAAGCGGTAAAAATAAGGGAAGGGTGCGGCAGTGAGCTGCCAGCCCTGCCGGTTCATTTCATGAAGCCATTTCTCTTTGTCTTCATAGTCTGTCAGGAAATAGCCTCTGCAGGCTGTCTTAACTGTTTTTTTCATTTCTGTCGTCCTCTTCTACAATCTGATACAGATGCCTGATTCTTTCTTTTTCCATATGCAGGATTTCTTTTCCTGTGTCGGTGATCCGGTAGTACTTCCGTTTGTTTTCAACTCTTGTCTGTTCAATCAGGCCGTCTTTTTCCATCTTGGATAATGTGCCGTACATGGTGCCGGGGCCGATGATGATGTGGTCTTCGGTAAGTTCACGGATCCTTTGGCCGATACCGTAGCCATGTCTTTCCTGCTGCAGGGACAGCAGGATATAGAAGGCTGTTTCACTCATCGGACAGTAGATTTTTCTGATTCTTTCTTCCATATGCTGTACCTCGATATATCGTATCTCGATGTAATTAATATATAACGCGCTTCGATATATCGCGTCAAGATATAAATAAAAAAACATATCCTCATGAAAGAATATGTTCATACAGCATGCAGGATATACTTCAGCAGGAAGCCTTCCCGTACGCCGTTTTCTGAGTTGTAGAAGCATTGGATATCGAATACATCACTGATACACTTCAGCATTCTGAGTCCCGGAATGAAGACTTCCTGACGGTCGGCGGAAACAGACTGGCGCATGGCATGAATGTAGGCCGGGTTGTCATCCACCAGCCCATCATAGATTTCGTGAAGTTCCTTGGCGCGGAAGGAGCGCTCGTCATAGAACAGGGTGCGGCACATGGCCTGGCATGCCCGTACCGTTCCGCCGACCCCGAGTCCATTGCCATGTGATACCAGCAGAGGATGTTCTTCTCTGAGCTCTTTGAGCACCGGGGTAATGCCGTCAATGTAATAGGGCATGCGGCGCAGACGGACGCATCCAAGCGGGATGGAAGCCTGATCGATAATCTGATTGTCATGGAAGGCGACAAATTCCGTTGATCCGCCGCCTACATCGATCAGCAGTCCTTCATTGATCCGCCGGTCAAATGAAGTTCCGTAGAAATCGCAGGCGGCTTCTTCTTCCCCTGAAAGAATCCGTACGGAAGTAATGCCGGTATTGGCAATGGCGTTGACAAGCTGTCTGCCGTTGTCAATGCCTCTGCCGCAGGCAGTGATATCCGCGTGGATTTCACTGACACCGGCTTTCTCACATTCTTTTTTATACTGTTCCACAATGGCAGCTGCGGTATGAATCCCATCCAGCGACATATGCCCGCAATTGACATACTGAACCAGATGGGCAGCGGTTACCAGATAGTTTTTTTTCTGAATATTGGGCCCATCTACAGCATAAACAAGAAGAACAACTGTATTTGAACCGATATCGATGACGCCGTAACGCTTCTGCATAATAAGTACCCCTTTTCCATTATAAGTGTTTTGCGTAAGAAAATGGTGGTGACAGTAACAACAGGCTGATATAATGGGAGAAGCGAAAGATGGAGGAATATCATGTATAAACGTGTATTGCTTAAGCTCAGCGGAGAAGCACTGGCTGGGAAGGACTCGACTTTCAACTCGGATGTACTCCATGATCTGGCCAAGGAGATCAAGGAAGTACAGAGTAAAGGGGTTGAAGTTGCTGTCGTTGTCGGCGGCGGCAACATCATCCGCGGCAAGATGGCGGTTGAGCTCGGCATGGACCGTACCCAGGGCGACCATATGGGAATGCTGGCAACAATCATCAATGCACTGGCCATTCAGGCTGCGCTGGAAGCAGAAGGCGTAGATACCCGTGTACAGACTGCAATCAATATGCCGGAAGTAGCGGAGCCGTTCATTGAAAGAAGAGCGGTCAGACATCTGGAGAAGGGAAGAGTCGTTATCTTCGGCGGCGGCACCGGCCTGCCTTTCTTCTCAACTGATACAGCGGCAGCCTTGAGAGCATCTGAAATCAAGGCAGATGCCATCCTGATGGCAAAGAACGGAGTTGACGGTGTCTATTCGGCAGATCCTAAAAAAGATCCTGATGCCAAGCGTTTTGATACATTGACATATATGGATCTGTTGGAAATGAATCTGCAGGTCATGGATTCTACGGCAACGAGCTTATGTATGGACAATAACATGACAATCATGGTCTTCAATATGAATGAAAAGGGCAATATTGTCAGAGCCTGCATGGGTGAAAAGATTGGTACAATTATTAAAAAAGGAGAATAATCTATGTCTTATCCCATTATTGACACCAGCACAAAGAAGATGGACAAAGTGCTGGAACATCTTCACGATGAACTCAACACCATTCGTACCGGCATGGCTAATGCCAAGATGCTGGACAGAGTCGAGGTCGATTATTATGGTTCCCCGACGCCGCTGAACCAGATTGCCGGTATCAGTGTACAGGAAGGCCGCACGCTTGTAGTCAAGCCGTATGATCCTTCTTCTCTGAAGGACATTGAAAAGGCCATCAATAAGGCCGACATCGGCATCGCGCCGGCAAATGACGGCACGGTCATCCGCCTGACGGTTCCGGAACTGACGGGTGAAACACGTAAGGAAATGACCAAAAAGGTATCCAAGATTGCCGAAGAGTGCAAGGTTCAGATCCGCAACATCAGAAGAGAAGCCAATGATGTTGTCAAGAAAGACAAGACACTCGATGAAGACAGCCAGAAGGATGCCAAGGAAGAAGTACAGAAGCTGACCGATTCCTATATCAAGAAGATTGAGGAAGCGGCTGACAAGAAGAGCAAGGAAGTACTGAAGGTCTAATCACAATGAAAAGAACTCTGTCAAAGAATGGAGTTCTTTTTCTTTGTGAAAGAATATCTAGTACAATGAAACCATGCATAAGCTTGTTTTAAAGGATATTACCGTAGAGGATCACGGGCAAAGGATTGTGGATGATGTGTCTCTGGAAACGGAAGGAGATCTGCTTGTGATCGGGGAAAGCGGAGCGGGCAAGACGACGCTTCTCAAGGCAATGACAGGTCTATTGGATAATGAAGGTGAAGTGATTCTGGATGGAAAAGATATTTCTTCACTTCCTTCTCATGTACGTCATATGTCCATGATCTTTCAGAAAGCAGCACTGCTGCCGCATGTGAAAGTCAGGGACAATATAAGCTATGGGCTGAAAGCGGCAGGATACAGCCGCAGTGAAATCCGCAATATGGTGGATGAGACTGCTTCACTGCTGCATATCACTTCATTGCTTGATCGTTATCCGGCAAAGCTCAGCGGCGGAGAAGCACAGCGTGTGGACATGGCCAGAGCAATTGTAAGAAGACCGGATGTACTGCTGATGGATGAGCCGTTTTCGTCGCTGGATCGAAGGCTTGCACGGCAGCTTGAAAAAGAGATTGCTGCATTATGTGAAAAGTTCGATATCATGCGGGTTATGGTAAGTCATGAAATGGAAGATGCCATGCGCTTTACAGGGAAAATTGTCTATCTTTCCCATGGGCGGCTGATTGAAGAAGGCACGGCAGACAGTCTGATGGACAGGCCGCAGCAGCTTGAAACAGCCCGTTTTTTCGGCCAGCCCTCCATGCAGGAAACTGTCTGTACCGTCAGGAACCATCATGTAAGAATTCTGCAGGAAGATATGGAAACAGAAGCTGATGATGGTACTTATACGGCTCTTTTCAGACCATACTGGATCGAAGAAGGAAAAGGATATACTTATGGAGTTCAAAGCTGCCGGCGGTATATGGACCATTATGAAGTGCTACTTTCAGACGGTATGATGGTCTGCACACACGTGCCGTGTGATACAGCTATTGTCTTCGGTTTGAAAAAGGTGCTTCTCTACAATACAGATGGGCAGTTATGCAGTATCTGTACAGGGTGAGAAAACAAAGTGATGATGCTATAATCAGACACGAGGTGGAAGAATGAAAGAGTGCAAACATCTTGCCATCATTATGGATGGCAACGGCCGCTGGGCAAAGGCAAAGGGCCTGCCCCGCACGGCCGGACATAAAGTCGGTGCTGACAATGTGCGTACCATTGCCATTGCGGCGGATGCGGAGGGTGTCAAATATCTGACCCTGTATGCCTTCTCAACGGAAAACTGGAAAAGAAGCCAGGATGAAGTCAGCTATCTCATGAAGCTGCCGGCTTATCTTTTCAAAATGTATATGAAGGAATTCCTGCAGAGAAACATGCGGATCAGACTGATCGGAGATTTAAGACCATTGCCGGATGCGACCAGGAAAGTACTGCTGGAAGCAGCTGAAGAATCAGAGAACAATACCGGCTTATCTTTGATCATTGCGATCAACTACGGCTCTCATGATGAGATTTTAAGAGCAGTCAATCACTATGCCGAAGATGTCAAAGCCGGCCGGGCTGAGCCGGGCATTGATGAAGCCGGCTTTGAACAGTATCTTGATACAAGAGACTTTCCCCCGGTGGATCTTTTGATCAGAACATCTGGGGAAGAGCGTATTTCCAATTTCCTGCTGTGGCAGATTGCCTATGCGGAAATGGAATTCATTCCGGAGTCATGGCCTGAGTTTACTCCGGAAGTTCTGCATCGGTGCCTGGAAGAATACAGCAAACGCGACAGACGTTTCGGAGGAGTGCATTAATGGCTGGAAAAGTAAATAAGGCAATGATCACCAAGACTTTAACGGCGGTGATCCTGGTTGCGGTGTGTCTGCCGCCGGTTCTGTTAGGCGGGATCTGGATTAAAATCCTGACGGCGGTGGTTGCGGCACTTGCCAGTTATGAAATTGCCAATATTCAGAGTGAAAAAGCCAAGTGGGTGACAACCATCATCAACCTGGTGGTGATGCTTGGCCTGATTGCCTGTCCGGAGCGTCTTTTTGCGATGATTCAGGCATTCTATGCAACGGTCCTGTTTCTCAGTGTGCTGATTGATAAGGATACAACCGCGGAGTTTGCGGCATATTCCTTCATGCTGACAATGATTGTCAGTATCGGTCTGCGCGGCGTTCAGCATTTCTATACGTTTGAAAACGGCTTTACGATTTTCCTGTTTGTGGCACTGACATGCTATGCATGTGATACCGGGGCGTATTTCTTCGGTGTCTTCTTCGGCAAGCATAAGATGATTCCCCGGATCTCTCCCAATAAGACCTGGGAAGGTTCCATCGGCGGCTATTTCTCCGGTGTGGGCATCGGTCTTTTGATCGGTTTTCTGTGTGCACACTTTCTGCCGACAAGTCCTGATGCGCTGCCGGCTTCATTGATTGTAGCGGCTTCGTTGACACTGCCTTTATTAGCACAGCTTGGCGATCTTTCCTTCTCCAGTGTCAAGCGTCACTTCGGCATTAAGGACTTCGGTTCCTTCCTGCCGGGCCATGGCGGTATTCTGGACCGGATTGACAGTCTGGTGTTCTGTCTGATGTTCTTTGAAGCACTGATGCTGTTATGGAAGATATGAGAGAGCTTGTTCTGCTTGGAGCCAGCGGCTCGATCGGCACCCAGACAGTTGATATTGTCCTTCAGCATCCCGATCTTTTCCATGTTCGGGCATTGAGTGTCGGTCATAACATAGAAGAGCTGAGAAAGATCCTGGCCCGTCTTGATACAGAGCTGATCTGTGTGCAGGAAGAAAAGGATGCACATTTGCTGCAGAAGGAATATCCCAAGCGCATGTTTGTGTATGGCGGTGAAGGGCTGTTAACACTGGCTGGATTGAAAGACTATGATGTTCTGGTTAATGCTTTAGTCGGTTTTGCCGGGTTTGCCCCGACCATGAAAGCGATTGAAACAGGACATGAAATTGCGCTTGCCAATAAAGAAACGCTGGTGGTCGGCGGTGAGCTGATCACAGAAGCGGTAAAGAAATACGGCGTGAAGCTGGTGCCGATTGATTCGGAGCACAGTGCCATCTACCAGTGTCTGCAGGGCAATCGCAGAAGCGATGTGAAGCGCTTATGGATCACATGCTCCGGCGGGGCATTCCGTACTTTAACCCGTGAACAGATGAAAGATGTAACGGTGGATGATGCCCTGGCCCATCCCAACTGGCACATGGGACCCAAGATTACGGTTGACTGTGCCAATCTGATGAATAAGGGCTTTGAGGTCATGGAAGCGCATTATCTTTTCGGCATGGATTATGACGATATCAAAGTAGTCATGCACCCGCAGTCGGTGGTGCATTCCATGGTGGAGTATGTCGACCATTCTTTTATTGCGCAGCTCGGCGCGCCGGATATGCGTCTGCCGATCCAGTATGCCTTGACCGGACCCGAGCGCTATTACTTCAAAGAGGAGAATCCCATGGACCTGTGGCAGGGTATGGATCTGCACTTTGAAGCGCCGGACACTGAGAAATATCCGCTGCTGGCGCTGGCCTATGAAGCAGGAAAGAAGGGCGGCAGCCTGCCGGCTGTCATGAACGGGGCAAATGAAGAAGCCAATCTGGCATTCCGGCAGAAGAAAATTCCGTTTCTGAAGATTGAGGAGATTGTGATGGGGGCAGTACGCGCCTGTGCCTGGCAGCCGGTCAGGACGGAAAGCGATCTGATCAGAGCAGACCGCTTCGGCCGGGACTATGCACTGCGCATGATAAAGGAGACCCTGAATTAATGCATACAGTACTTACAGTCATACTTTTTATTCTGATGCTTTCCATCATCATTGTGATTCATGAGTGGGGGCATTATATCGCGGCCAAATCCTTCGGTGTTTATGTCTATGAATTTTCCATCGGGATGGGGCCGGCGATCTGGAAGAAAAAGAAGGGAGAAACGCAGTATTCCATCCGGGCGCTGCCTTTAGGCGGTTTTACTGCCATGGCCGGCGAAGTGGATGGAGATGAAGCCTATCCGGATGTGAAAGTGCCGGATGAAAGAAGACTCATCAATATCGCCTGGTGGAAGAAGGTGATTATTCTTCTGGCCGGGGTGTTCATGAACTTTTTACTGGGATGGATCATCTTCTCGCTTGTACTGCTTTCCTATGGCTCTTTCCGCATGTCTGCCAAGCCGATCGTTGAATCGGTCAATGATGGATCACCGGCTGCTGAAGCAGGGTTTGAGGCCGGCGATCGGATTGTGAAGATTGTCAAAGAAGACGGTACTTCCATTGAACCGGAATCTTTCCTGGAGATGCAGTCTTTCATTACCGATGGATCACAATTGACCGTGACGGTGGAAAGAGACAGTGAAGAAGTTACACTGACCGTGACACCGCAGTATAACAAAGAAGAAGGTGCTTATCTGATCGGTATTACCGGCGCGGCTGGTGAACTTGTGGATGTGAACCTGGCCAACTGCTGGTATTATGGCGGCTATGAAATGATCTTCATGTTCCGGATGCTGGCTTCAGCCATCGGTGCTTTGCTGCATGGAACCGGCATGCAGAATCTGTCCGGACCGGTAGGGGTGTATCAGGCTACCAGCACCATGGCAAGCTATGGTGTGGCAAGCTATCTGTTTTTTGTGGCGGAGATTTCGGTCAATGTCGGCGTATTCAACCTGCTGCCGCTGCCGGTGCTGGATGGCGGACAGGTCATTATCACCCTGGCGGAAGCCATTGTCAGACACCGCCTTTCCACAAAAGTCAGGATGGCGCTGATTCTGATCAGCTGGGCTCTGCTGATCCTCTTGATGCTGGCAGTGACATGGCAGGATGTCAGCCGGCTGATCACAGGCTGAAGAGAAGACTCATTTTACTTGTTTCCTCTATGTAGAGAAAGCGCTTTATTGATATAATCAATGAAGAGTTTTCAGGAGGAGTATTATGATCGGTATCATTCTGTGCGGGCATGGACATTATGCCAGCGGCACTTATTCGGCGATTGCTCTGATTGCAGGAAAGCCGGAATGTTTTGAATATGTTGATTTTCTGCAGGAAGACAGTACGGATGATCTTTCTGAGAAACTGAAAGAAAAGGTGGCGCTGCTCAGGCCGAAATGCCGGGAAGGCATTGTCATCTTTACGGATATGGCTGGTACTTCTCCTTACAAGGAAGCGGTTGAGCTCAGGGGAGATCTGATCATGGAATATGATATTGAAGTGGTTACCGGGACAAATACGGGAATGCTTGTGCAGATGAGCATGTCCCGCAGCTATATCCGGGATATGAACAGTTTTGTGGAAACGGCTCTGGATGAAGGGCGTAAGCAGATTGCATGTTTTGAAGAAAACAGGGAGGAAGAATAATGGCTGATATTGTACTCTGCCGTATCGATGAAAGACTCGTGCACGGTCAGATCACGGCGCAGTGGATCGGGTATCTCGGTCTTGACAGTATTGTTGTGGCAGACCGGGAAGCGGCTGCCAGCAACTTCAGGCAGGGGCTGATGGACATGGCTGTGCCCAACAGTGTGGAAACGCATTACTGGTCGCCAGAGGAGACGATCATCCGTCTGAAGGATGATGACAGCCAGAAAAGAACACTGCTGTTAGTGAAAAGTCCGGCCGTGCTGCTGCAGCTGCTCAGAGGCGGCATACAGATTGCGGAAGCTGATGTAGGTCTGATGGAAAAGAAGGACAATACGGTGCAGGTGGATACCCAGGTATTTGTCAGTGAAGATGATCGGGACGCGTTCCGTAAAATCAAAGAGATGGGAACAGTGCTGTATATTCAGGCGCTTCCCTATGAAGAGAAGAAGGACGATTCAATTCTGTTAAAGTAAGGAGAATTTATGACAGCTTTTTGTCTACTGGTATTTCTGATTGCAGTGGACGGGGGACTGGGAAGCAGATTCCTGCATGCCCCGCTTGTTTCCTGTACACTGCTCGGTCTTGTACTGGGGGATCCTGCTACAGGACTCTATTATGGTTCCATGTGTGAAGTCGTCAGCCTGATGACGGATGATGAAGCCGGCATGGGTGTATTTGCGGCATGTCTTCTGCCGGCGGTAATCAAAGGCGGGGGAGATGACAGTGTTTCCCTGACCCTGCTGGCATTGACCTCGGTGGCAGCGTACGGTTTTGAAGCGCTGATGAGTCTTTTTGTTCCGATGGCCAGAAATGCCGCGGATAAGAGAAACATCCGCTCACTTGGCGCAGCCAATTTCATTCCGCTTCTGCTAAGAGGCGTGCTGGCCGTGTGCCTTGGCGCATTTGCCTATACGCATGCCAAAGGGATGAGCAGTCTGATTACCAGCTTCTATTCCGGCTATACAGGCATCCTGACCGCGGTGGATGTATTTGCAGGTCTATTGCCGTTTCTTGGTCTATCGGTTGTACTGCGCAATCTTTCCCTTCAGAATCACTATGGCGCATTGTTTGCCGGCTTTGCGACCGCACTTCTTGCTGGGGCGCGCAGCAGCTGGACACTGCTTGCCTGCAGTGCCATCGGCTTCGGCTTTGCCTTCTATGATTTCCATCATAGAGAAGTGACAAAGAATGATCGTACGGCATCTTCATCCAGTACTGTCACAAAGAAAGGAAGTGCAGAGAAATGGTGGTAGGAACAACTCCTTATCAGGACCGCAGGGAAGCGTATCCGCTCGATCGTAAAACGCTGCGCAGAACTGCTCTGCGTTCCTTCTTCATGCATGGTTCCAAGAACAGTGAAACCGGTACATCCATCGGCTGGACATGGGCCATTGCCCCGGCGCTTGCCAAAATTCATACGGATGAACAGGACCTTTCCACAAGCCTTGGCCAGAACCTGGAATACAATGAGACATCACATCTGTTCTGTACGCTTGTGATGGGTGTTTCCCTGGCCATGGAGGCACAGAAATGCGATCCGGCGGAAATCCGCTCGGTCCGTACTTCACTTGGCTTAGCCCTGCATTCATTGGAAAAGACAGCTGTGTTCGGCTTTGTATTCCCCTGGCTGTTAACGGTGCTGAATGCCATGATATCCGGCAACAATTATCTGGCGCCGGTTATCTATGGTGCTGTTCTGCTGGTATTGACAGTCATTCTGCGTTTTGTGCTGATCAATGTCGGCTATCGTCAGGGCGCACGTATCTTTGAAAAAATTGCAAGGGATGAGGATCGTCTCAAGAAAACATGCACGATCTGGGGCGTATTTACCATTGGTGCCTTGATCGGGGCAAGTGGCGTACATTACTGGTTTACCGGCAATTCTACCCTGAGTACCAACAGTCTTCTCTCCGGCAATGCAAGTCCTGCCTTTGCAGTACTTGGACTTGGCGTAACGCTATTGCTGTATCATCTATTGACACGGAAGAACTGGACGCTTGGCAGATGTGTATGGCTGCTGGTGTTGATTGCTCTTGTGTTCGGTTTCCTCTCGCTTCTGTAAGTCTGAGGCACAGATCTTTTGCAAAGATCTGTGTTTTTTCTTTTCTTGCGCGTGGATCTTTTTATCAATTGGCGAATGTATCTGGTAGAGAGGTAAACGAAAATGACAGTAAAAGAAATGCCGGTATGCGAACAGCCGCGTGAAAAAGCAAAGCTGTACGGCATCCGCTCACTCAGCTCAGCCGAACTTCTGTCGGTTCTGTTAAGAACCGGCCGGAAAGGTACAAATGCCATTGAGACTGCTGATGAACTGCTGCGTAAAGCAGGCGGTGTCGGCCGTCTTGCGTCAATGAGTACAGAGGAACTGACCCAGATCAAAGGCATCGGAGAGGTCAAGGCACTGCAGATTACAGCAGCCTTTGAACTGAACCGGCGCATTGCTTTGGAAGAAACCAGGCATCGTGATCTTGTGACGGAACCCGAAGTGCTGGTGGAATGGCTGAAAAAGGAAATCGGATTAAGCATGCAGGAGGAGTTTCTGGTGGTGTATCTGGATGTGCAGCATAGAATCATCAGTTATGAAGTTCTTTTCAAAGGAACGCTGAACACGTCCTGCATCTATCCCCGGGAGGTATTCAAGCAGGCCCTGCTTTCCAACTGTACTTCTCTGGTGCTTGTCCATAATCATCCGGATGGAGAAGTCACGCCCAGCAGCGATGATCTGACAGCAACCGCAGAAATCATCAATCTTGGCACTTATTTCAATATTGAAGTCATGGATCATCTGATTGTATCAGGAAAACAGTATCTGTCCTTCAAGCAGGAGGGAATTCTGCCGATGGCGCAGAAGCCTGTGAAATGATAGAATGAAAGTTGATCAGGGACAGGAAGGGAGGCAGTGCATGCATAGAATCATGAAAACATTGCTGCATGGGCTTCTCTGCCTGGCCCTTGTCTTATCCTGCGGTTGCAGCGGCACTTCACGCACCATTGCCTATACGGTGTACCCGATCGGCTATCTGCTGAACCGGATCGCAGGCAGTACGATACATGCCGTATCGGTGCAGAGCGATACCATGGTGCAGAATGCACAGGCTGTGGATGATTTCAAAACGGTCCTGTCGGGAAGTGCGGTCTTCATTCATATGGGAGATCTGGAGCCATTTCTCAGCGTACATGAAGAAGATGTGCAGAAGTACGCAAAGGAAGAGCTGGATCTCAGCGGGGAAACCGCGATCTATGATTTTGCAAGGTATTACGCAGACGGATCGGAAAGGCCATATTATGAGGATGAATGCTTTGAAAATGTCGATGTCTGTGAGAAGGAACAGAGTGTATGGCTGGATCCCATTTCCATGTTATCAATGGGCCGCAGTATCTGTGCCTGGCTTAAGGAAAAGTATCCGGAGGATGCGGACTACTACCAGAGCAATATGGATACCCTGGCCAATGAGCTGATTGAACTGGACGGACAGTATCAGACGATGGCATCCGATCTGAAAAAGGAAGGGAAGACGCTGAAGTTTGCCATGATGTCCTCCGGTTTCGGGATCTGGCAGAATGCCTATGGCTTTGAAGTGTATCCGGTGGTATTGTCGCGCTATGGCGTACTGCCTGATGCTGCACAGCTTGCGGCAGTCAAAGAGCATCTTGCCGAGGATGGGGTAAAGTACATTGTGTATGAGCCCAATATGAGTGATGCGATGAAGGCTGTATTCAGTACATTGGAAGAACAGATGGGACTGACCCGGATTGAGCTGTCCAATCTTTCTTCTCTGAGTACAACCCAGATGCAGGATGGAAAGGATTACCTTTCCGTGATGAAAGAAAATCTTCTGGTTCTTGAAACGGTGGAACCGGATGACATTGAGGAGTGATGATATGAAGAAACTGATGCTGGTGGATGGCAATTCCATGTTGTTCCGTGCCTACTATGCCACGGTATACGGCAGTACGATGATGCGTACCTCTTCTGGGGTGCCGACCAATGCCGTATTCGGCTTTTTAAGCATGCTGCAGAAGGCATTGGACAGTGAACAGCCGGATGCGGTATATGTTGCCTTTGATGCAGGCAAGCACACCTTCCGCCATGATCTGTATGCGGACTACAAAGGTAACCGCAAGCCTGCTCCGGATGATCTGGTGCCCCAGTTTCAACTGACCCGTGATCTTCTGAGTGCCTATCACATCAGCTGGAGTGAAATGAGTGATATTGAAGCGGATGATCTGATCGGCACAATGAGTAAGAAGTATCCGGATTTCAATACCGTGATCTTTACCAGTGATCATGACTATCTGCAGCTTGTGGATGATACGACATCGGTTCTTCTGATGAAGAAGGGCATGAGTGAAATGGAGATCATGACCCCGGAAAGAATTCAGGAAGAAATGGGTGTGACGCCGCTTCAGGTCATTGATCTCAAGGGACTTATGGGAGATAAGTCCGATAATATTCCCGGTATTCCCGGGGTTGGCGAAAAGACGGCTGTCAAGCTGCTGAGTCAGTATGGAAGTGTGGAGGAAGTAGTCGCCCATGGGGATGAGATCAAGGGTGCCCTTGGCAGAAAGGTCAGAGAAGGAAAGGACATGGCGCTGCTGTCCAAGAAGCTTGCGACCATCAGAAGAGATGTAGATATTGATGTGAAGATTGAAGACTGCATGTTCAGCCCGGATTATGCTTCTCTGGTTCATTTCCTTGATACTCTTGAAATGAAGGCATTAGCTGGGCGGTATCGGGAACGGCTGAACAGCAGTGCTGCTTCAGCTGAAAAGAAAAAGACAGAATATGTCAGCACCATGCCTTCCTTGTCCGGCAGGGTCTATGTTTTTCTGGATGAAGATGGAGAACACTTCATGGATGCCGCTGCCAACGGCATCGCCGTATCGGATGATCATGGCACATACTATGAAACAATCGATGATGTGAAACAGGATGCTTCCTTCCTTCAGGTACTGAAGGAAGGAAAGTGCTGCGGTTTTGATACAAAGCGCATGAAGCACATTCTGAAGCGTTATGGCATTGAAAGTGCATTCTCAGATGATGTCATGATCATGGCCAATCTTGTCAATTCCAATCTGACCAGTCCTGATAAGATCTATGAGGCATATGCGTCTGATCTTTCTTTGAAATATGAAGATGTATACGGTCGTAAAAACAAGCCGGTACTGATCGTGGAAAGAGAGAAACAGGCTGAATACGGCGGGGCTTATGCTAATGCGGCACGGATGATTGATGAAGCGTGTGCGCCATTATTGAAACAGTATGAGATGGAAGCTCTGTACCATGAGATTGAAATGCCGCTGGAAGATATTCTAGGGGAAATGGAAGAGACCGGCATCCGTGTGGATGAAGGCATTCTCAATGAAATTGCCTCTAAAACAGCAGATGAGATTGATACGCTGCAGAAAGAAATCTATATGGAGGCAGGAAAGGAATTCAATCTGAATTCTCCGCGCCAGCTGGCATCGGTTCTCTATGATGATCTCGGCCTTTACGGCGGGAAGAAGCGTTCCACTTCAGCGGATGTCTTAGCCAAACTCAAAGGCGCCCACCCGATCATTGAACATATTCTGAGCTATCGCAAGCTGTCCAAACTGTACAGCACTTATGCGGAAGGACTCAAGAAGTATATCCATCCGGATGGACGCATTCATACCGTCTTCAACCAGGCAGCAACTTCTACCGGCAGACTTTCTTCATCTGATCCCAACCTGCAGAACATCAGTGTCAGGGATGAAGCCGGCCGGGAAATCAGAAAGGCATTCCTGCCGGATGAAGGCTGTGTGCTGATTTCCTGTGACTATCATCAGATCGAGCTGCGCATGCTGGCGCATATGGCTGATGAGAAATCACTCATTCAGGCTTTCAATGACGGTATTGATATTCATACCAAAACTGCCATGGATGTCTTCGGCGTTGATAAAGATGCCGTGACACCGCTCATGCGCCGTCAGGCAAAGACCGTCAACTTCGGTATTGTCTATGGTATTTCCGACTATGGCCTGGCCGAACAGCTCGGCACAAGTGTTACTGAAGCACGCGATTTTATTGAAACGTACTATAAGCATTATCCCCGTATCCGTACATACATGGATGAAGTTGTAGCCGATTGTGAAAAGAAGGGCTATGTGACAACACTGATGAACCGCCGCCGTGAAATTCCGGAGATTCATGATAAAAACAGAGCGGTACGTGAATTCGGCCGGCGGGCAGCGATGAATGCCCCGATCCAGGGCAGCGCTGCCGATCTCATCAAGAAAGCCATGATCGATGTGGAGCGGATGATGAAGGAAAAGGGCGTGAAGAGCCGGATGATCCTGCAGGTTCATGATGAACTGATCTTCAATGTGCCTGAGGATGAGATTGAGCTGATGAAACAGCTGATTAATGAAGGCATGGTCAATGCGATGAAGCTGAATGTGCCGCTGACGGCAGAGTGTGCAGTCGGAAAGGACTGGTACGAGGCCAAGTAATGCCGGAGCTGCCTGAAGTAGAGACGGTTGTCAGAACGCTGGAAAAGCAGATCAAGGATGAAGAGATTCTTGCCGTGCATGTGCGCTATCCCAAGATGATTGAGGATGATGTGGACACGTTTGAAAAGACACTGGCGCATGAACATTTCCGCCGGTTTGAAAGGCGGGGCAAGTATCTGATCTTCCGGATGGATCATGTGACGCTTGTGGCGCATCTGAGAATGGAAGGCAGATTCTATCTGCAGAAAGACGATGATGCTTTGAACCGCCATATGCATGTGATCTTTCAGCTCAAAGATCATCGCCAGCTAAGATACCAGGATACCCGCAAGTTCGGGCGGATGAAGCTGTTTCCCCTGGACTATGACTTCACTCATTTCAAGAATCTTGGACCGGAGCCTTTGAGTGATGCTTTCAATGCGGATTATATTCATGCCTACCGCTCAGGCAGATCAGAACCGCTGAAGAGTCTTCTTCTGGATCAGTGCTTTACCGCCGGCATCGGAAATATCTATGCGGATGAGATCCTGGCTGCCTGCGGTCTGCGGCCGGGCAGGTCCTGCCGCAGAATCACGCGCAAAGATGAGGAACATATCGCATCAAAGACCAAGCGCATTCTGCAGGCTGCTATCAAAGCCGGCGGGACAACCATCCGTACCTATACTTCTTCGCTTGGGGTCAAAGGCACCTATCAGTCGGCGTGCACGGTGCACAGCCAGAAAGTCTGTGCCCGCTGCGGTTCAGAAATACATGTGAAAACAATCGGCGGACGTTCGAGCTATTACTGTCCCCATTGTCAGAAATAAGGAGGTAGCCATGCAGAAAATCGGAATTGCCGGTACGATTGCGTCCGGCAAGACATCATTTGCCTTACTGCTGAAAAGAAGGGGGTTTCCGGTATTCAACTGTGATTCCTATGCCCGCATTACAAGACATAACGGTCATCCTGCCTGTGAGAAGATCAAAGCGGTTTTCCCCGGTACAGAGGATGAACATGGCGATATCGATGCCGCAAAACTGGCTTCACAGGTCTTTCATGATGAAGAAAAAAGAAAGATGCTCAATGCCATTGTGCATCCGTATGTTATAGAAGGCATGAATCATTTCTTTGAAAGTCATCAGGATATGCCGTTTGTCTTTGCAGAAGTACCGCTGTTATTTGAAGCGGGGCTGGAAGAATATTTTGATACGATCATTGTTGTCGCATGCTCTGAAAAGACGGCTGTGGAGCGGATGATGCGGGATCGCAGCTATACAGAAGAAGAAGCTGAAGCACGGTATCACGCCCAGATCAATAAAGAGGAACAGATCGCAAAAGCTGATATTGTCATTCATAATGACGGGACATTGAAGGAACTGGACCAGAAGGTGAATCAGATGGTCGGTACACTGCGCAGAAAGGCAAGGGGAAGATGCTGAAGGGTGAAGATACGTTTCGTACCGAGTGCGTCAACAGCATATCGGAAGACAGCATTGTCTCGCTTCTGAACCTCTATCAGCCATTGATCGGCGGAGAAGGGGTTCTTCTGTATCTGACGCTGCATGCAGAAGCCAAGCATCAGCGCAGCCAGACCACGCATAAACATCTTTCCCGCATGCTGAATATGCCGCTTGATACGATTGAAAGAACAAGATGGCATCTGGAAGAGTTCAATCTGATGCGCACCTTTATCAAAGAAGGGGCGAATCATACCACCTATATCTATCATCTCAACACCCCGCTGCCCAGTGTGGACTTTATTACCAATAAGATATTCATGAGTCAGTTTGTCAGTGCCGTGGGAAAGAAAGATGCTCAGGAAGTTGCGGCAAGGCTCGGTAATGTCGGAATCTCCGTGCAGGGCTTTACGGAAGTCACCAAGCCGTTCCGCCATGTTGAGATCAATGAAGAGAATACGGTGGAAGAAGCAGCTATGACCCGGATTACCCCGCAGTATACTTTCAGCAGCGACGGGGATATCAATTTTGATTATGACCGGTTTCTGGCCGGAACAAGCCGGCTTGTCTTTCCGACGGAACTCAGAAATGAAGAAAATCTGGCACTGATCGGCCGGCTTGGCACACTGTATGGCATAGGGCCGGATGAGATGCGTAAGCTTGTCAAGAGGTGCTGTGAACTTGATCCGCCGGTGTTTCATCCTCATCGGCTCAAAGATCTCTGTTCACGGCATGAGGTTCAGACCAGAGAAACAAAGGACCGCTATGCACTGCCTCCGGCAAGCTTTCTGCAGTCCTATATGAACGGCAGACCATTGCCGCTGTCGGATAAGAAGATACTGGAGTACCTGTCGGTGGAAATGCATTTTTCCAATGAAGTGATCAATATCATGATGGAATACATTCTCCAAAAGAGCAACAACCGCCTGTCACCCAAGTTTGTGGAGCTTGTGGCAGGAGAATGGGCCAGAGATGGAATTGAAACACGTGAACAGGCAATCGAAGAGACCCATAAGAATGCTACGGCGCCTGTTTCCAGCAGACAGCATAAGGTGATCGGCCTGCCGGATTACATGAAGCAGGAACATAAAGATGAAGGAGTGGATGAAAAACTGATGGATGAGCTGCTGGAATGGCAGAAGAAGTCAGGACAGGAGAATGACAATGGCTGAAAATAACGGAAAGTGGAAGACAATGGATTATCATGTCACCCCGGCTGATTCCTATGAGAAGCAGAGTCAGGCGCTGTTTGAGTCGGTATGGGATACGCCTGGGATCCATTACCTTCTGGATCAGAAGATCATGACCCCGCAAGAGATCCGTTCCAACATCTGGCAGGTGAAAGGATGGCTCGATGCCATAGCCCCATGTGAAGGCTGCAAAGGGCTGTCACAATGCCGCCAGCCTAAGAAGGGCTATCATATGGAGCTTGTCTATGACGGCATTCTTCATAAGAACATGGTCATGTGCCGCTACCGCAAAGAACAGGAAAACAGACGCCAGCACCTTGGCAGTATTGTCATCAATGAAATGCCGGAAAGCATGTATGAAGTGTCATTTCAGACAATTGATCTCAAGCATCCGGATAACTGTGATGCGTCTTATCTCAGGGTATTCAAGCATGCTGTGGAGGCATGTGAAAAGCATGAAAGCCTGTTTCTCTATGGCGGCATGGGTACCGGCAAGACGTATCTTGCCTGCTGTGCAGTCAATGAAATGGCAAGAAAAGGGGAGCGGTGTGCGTTTCTGTCATGGCCCGTTTTTACAGCAAGAGCTGCGGCTATGGTCAGAAGCGGAGAATACCGCGATCTGATCCGTTTACTGATCTATATCCCGTTTCTTGTCATTGATGATATCGGGGCAGAGAAGGTCACGGAATGGAATCGGGATGAGCTTCTGTTTCCGATTCTGGACGGGCGGATGAATAATGGAAAGCCTACATGGTTTACCAGCAATCATGACATGACAACCCTTGATGAACACTTCTCAGCGGTCTATAACAAAGATGAACCGCTGAAGGGAAAGCGCATTATGGAGCGGGTCAGAACAATCGCGGAAAGTGAAGCGCTTACCGGAAAAGATCGCAGGAAAAAGCATTGACTGAAACGTTTACGATGCTATGATAAAGAACGGAATCGGAGGAGGACTATGGTCAGAAAGATCGGTGTATTGACCTCGGGTGGAGATGCCCCTGGCATGAATGCGGCAATACGTTCTGTTACACGTATTGCGCTGAACAATGGTGTTGAAGTTGTAGGCGTGCATAACGGCTACAGGGGTCTGCTTGAAGAGACTTTTGAACCGCTGACCAGATCTTCTGTTTCTGATATTCTGGACAGAGGCGGAACAAAGCTCGGCTCGGCCCGTCTGCCTGAATTCAAAGAGCCTGAAATTCAGGATGAATGTATCAGAAATCTGAAGCGGGAAGGAATTGATGCGCTTGTCGTCATCGGCGGCGATGGCTCCTATAGAGGAGCGCTTGCGCTGACACACAAGGGAATCAACTGCATTGGTCTGCCGGGAACCATCGATAACGATATTCCGGGTACCGATTTCACAATAGGCTTTGATACAGCCCTGCATACCTGTGTTGAAAACGTGGATAAGCTGAGAGATACATCTTCTTCTCATCACCGCTGCTCCATCGTTGAAGTCATGGGCAATCACTGCGGCGACCTGGCTCTGTATACAGCCATCAGCTGCGGAGCTGAAATGGTCATCACGCCGGAAACCGGATATGATGAGCTGGAGGTCATTGAAAGACTGCGTTATCTTGGGGAAGCAGTCCGCAAGAACCATGCCATTGTCATCATTTCTGAAAAGATCTGTGATGTGGACGCATTGGCCAAGAAGGTAACTGCTGCTACAGACTTCAGCGGCAGAGCTACTGTTCTCGGTCATATCCAGAGAGGCGGTTCCCCGACTCCGACCGACCGTATGCTGGCCAGCCGGATGGGTGAAAAAGCCGTTGACCTTCTGATGGAAGGCATCGGCGGCCACTGTGTCGGCATCATCGACAACGAGATCACTTCCATGCCGATCAATGAGGCACTGGAAAGACCGGCCAAGAGCCGCAAGGCGCTGTATCGTCTGTTTGATCGACTTGTATAGTTAGAAGGGATAGTAAAAACACATGGAAAACGATAAGCACATGTTCAAGAAGACCAAGGTTGTATGTACCATCGGCCCTGCGTCCGAAAGTGAAGATGTATTGACAAAGCTGGCAGCTGCCGGCATGAACATTGCCCGTATGAATTTCTCTCATGGTACCCATGAGGAACATAAGACAAGAATTGAAAGAGTCAGACATGTCTCTGAAGTAACAGGACATGAGATTGCCGTAGCTCTGGATACAAAGGGACCGGAAATCAGACTCGGCAACTTTGTCAATGATACGGAGAACTATGAGATCGGTGAGATCGTCTATCTGACAAAGGCCGAAATTGACGGTACACATGAGAGATTTCACATTGCCTGCCCGGAACTGTTTGATGATCTGAAGCAGGGCAATTACATCCTCATCAACGATGGCAAGATGAGACTGACCGTACTGGAGAATGACGGCAAGGAGATGAAGTGCCGTGTTGAGGTTGCCGGTCCGATCAGCTCCCACAAGGGCTGCAACGTTCCCGGTGTCAGACTGTCCATGCCTTTCCTTTCCAAGAAGGACATTGAGGATATCCGCTTCGGCTGTGAGATGGATGTTGACTTCATCTTCGCATCCTTTGTCAGACGTGCAAGCGATGTCAATGCCA
>JALCHG010000023.1:0-26197 GCA_022644565.1 Solobacterium sp.
TGACTGTATCTGAAAACGGCTTTGGCAAGAAGTCTGAACTGGATACGATCCGTACCACAAACCGTGGTGCCAAGGGCGTGAAGGTGCTGAAGGATTCTGATCGGATCGGGCAGCTGATTGCGCTCAGGGCAGTTAATGGCGATGAAGACTGCATGATCATGACAACCGACGGTATTCTGATCCGTATCTCTTTGAAACAGGTCGGCGTCTACAGCAGAAGTGCCGGCGGCGTCAAGGTGATCAACCTCAAGGGTGATTCCAAGGTATCTGCGATTTCCATCATTGAACCGGAAGAGGATGAAGAAGATGTCACTCCGATTTCTGGCGAAGTGGATGATGAACCGGATGCGGATGAAGCACCAGAAGAATAAGGCTGTTTGAAAGGTCTGTATGTGCACAAAGCATACAGATCTTTTTCTATGCTATTCTTAGGGTATGAAGAATATGAAGGTAAAAACAGTATGCCCGCAGTGCGGCAGGGTGCTTGAAATAGATGGGGAACAGCAGAAGATCCAGTGTCCTTACTGCAGGCGTGTTTATGATGTGAATGAGCTTTTGAAACACGGCTATGAACCGGTGAAGATCATCCATGAAAAAGAGAAGAAAAGAAACATCATTACAGTTTCCATTCTTCTCATTGCGCTGGCTGTGATTCTGATTCTGTTAGCTTTGATTGCCTGAAGTTTCGCGTGAAACAGAAAAAACTGTCCGCAGACAGTTTTCACTCTTTGGATATAGCCTGTTTGATGATGACACCGACACAGATGGCAGTCAGAACTGCCACTGCTGTAATGCCGACTGCATCGGCTGTATTCTTTTCTTTCTTCTCAGCTGCGGCAGTTGCCTGTGCTTCTGCCTGCTTTTCTTTTTCTTCCGTTTCTTCCTGAGCATGTTTCTCAGCCATCTCTTCGCCGGTATGATATTCATACACCAGGGCATTGGCACCCAGAATGATATCTGAAGAATCGTCTCTGTTATTGACCATGATCACACAGAGATACGGCTGTTCCTCCATGACGATTTCACAGACGGTATTTGTCTGAGGATACCAGCCCTGTTTCTGATAGACAGTCACATTATCCGGAATATTCTGTTCAAAGCCATTGCGCTGGTCATCTGCCGACATCAGACTGAGCAGATCACTGTAATCACTCTGATGATCCCACAGATACTTCTCAACGCTCATCATAAGTCCGGCTGGAAAATCATTTTCCTGGTAGATGATCGGATCCATCGCATCCGCATTACCGTACCGGTCGCCGCCGTACGATGCACAGACATTCCGCTTGAAATCCTGGTATGTACCGGTGGCATAGATCATGGCATCGGATACATCATTATTGGACTGTACGATCGACTGATAATGGGCATCCGCAAGATCATAGCCAAGAATGGTCATGTTCTGTGACAGCTCACCGCTGCGTTCTTTATCGTAGTAAAGCATGTTCAGCGGCAGCTTGTAGATACTGGCACAGAACAGAGCTGTATCCGGATTATATTCATAGGATTCACCAGTCTCTGTATTGTAGTAGAGCAAAGCAAAGGAAGAAGAATCCAGTCCATTTTCATCCACAAATGTCTGTACCTGATCTGACAGTGAGGCAGGCTCATCCTCTGCATGTATAGGAATAACGGATATTCCGGTAAGAAATGCACTGATGCTGAGACATAAAAAACTGCGTATTCTTTTTCTCATAGGCAAATAGAATACCGCAGTTCTCTGAAGTTTTCATGAATATTATTCAATCTTTTGATGAAGCTTTCTTGTTCTTCTTCTTGGCTTCCCGTTCCATATCTTTCTGAATCAGATGAACAAGATACTCTTTTACGGAAGGTTTGTCATTGAGCCAGTCAATCATTTCATTTTCTGATTCCCTGTTGAGACGGATGGAAAATGATTTGTAGTTCTGACGGTTGTAGGCATTATTATAAGCAAGCTTTTTGATATAATCACTCTTCTTCATAACCTTATGCGCCTTTTGCATATTACCGCTCCATTTCTCAGACCAATTATTTATACACAATGCCTGATTTCTTATTTCATATTATCATTGTTGAAAGAAGATTGACAATCAAATTTACCAATGCTTAAATAAACACGTAAAACGTTGAAGGGAACTATGCATGACACAGATGTAAGAGAGCCGGCGGATGGTGAAAGCCGGTCATCATGATCATGTTGTCCATCCCCGAGTGAAGCTAATTCCTTCCGGCTCTGTCCGTTATCCAGGCAATGAAGAGATCCAGCAGATCCTATGATCTGATGAATAAAAAGGGTGGCACCGCGAACGACACATCGTCCCTTTGTGATGATGTGTTTTTATTTATCTGAAAGGAGATATTATGATTGACATTAATCTGATTCGTGAAAATCCTGAACTGGTAAAAGAAAACATTAAGAAGAAGTTCCAGGACGAAAAACTTCCGATGGTCGATGAGGTAAGAAAGTTCGACAAGGAAAACCGTGAGGTAAAACAGAAGGGCGATCAGCTGAGAGCTGATAGAAATAAGATGTCCAAGACCATCGGCCAGCTGATGCGTGAAGGCAAGAAGGACGAAGCCAATGAAGTCAAGGCAAAGGTCAAATCCATGGGTGATGAGCTGGAAGCTCTGGAAAAGAGAGAAGCTGAACTCACCGAAGAAATCAACAAGCGCATGATGGTCATTCCGAACATCATCGACAAGTCTGTTCCGATTGGAAAAGATGACAGCGAGAATGTTGAAAATGAAAGATTCGGTGAACCGGTTGTGCCGGATTTCCCGATTCCGTATCATACGGATATTCTGGAAAGTTTGGACGGCCTGGATATTGATGCGGCCGGACGTACATCCGGCAACGGCTTCTATTATCTGAAGGGTGATGTTGCCAGACTGCATTCTTCCATTCTTGCATATGCCCGTGATTTCATGATCAACAAAGGCTTCACTTACTTTGTACCGCCGTTCATGATTCATGGCGATGTTGTAAAGGGTGTTATGTCCTTCAAGGAAATGGAGAACATGATGTATAAGATCGAAGGCGAAGATCTGTATCTGATTGGTACATCCGAACATTCCATGGTCGGCCGTTTCATCAACCAGATCATTCCGGAAGAAGATCTGCCGCAGACCCTGACATCCTATTCTCCGTGCTTCCGTAAGGAAGTCGGTGCCCATGGCATTGAAGAGAGAGGTCTGTACAGAGTTCATCAGTTTGAAAAGCAGGAAATGGTCGTCATCTGTAAACCGGAAGAGTCCATGGACTGGTACAACAAGCTGTGGCAGTACAGTGTTGAATTCTTCAGAACAATGGATATCCCGGTCAGAACACTGGAATGCTGCTCTGGTGATCTGGCTGATCTGAAGGTAAAGAGCTGTGATGTTGAGGCATGGTCTCCGCGTCAGAAAAAGTACTTCGAAGTAGGTTCCTGCTCCAACCTCGGTGATGCTCAGGCAAGAAGACTCAAGATCAGAGTCAAGGGCAATAACGGCAACTACCTGCCGCATACACTGAACAATACAGTTGTTGCGCCGCCGCGTATGTTAATTGCCTTTGTTGAGAATAACCTGCAGGCTGATGGCTCTGTTAAGATTCCTGCACCTCTGCAGCCTTATATGGGCGGTCAGAAGCTGCTGGTTCCTAAGAAGAACAAGTAATTGTTTCACGTGAAACAAAACAAGGATCCGATGCAATGAAGTGTCGGATCCTTTTTCTATGTTTCACGTGAAACATTAAAACTCATTCTTATGACTCAGAAATAAATGATAGTAAGTTCTGATACTTTCCAATTCAGACCACTTTCTGACCTGAACAGGAGAAAAACTGAAATCATAAATGCGGGCATGATCAATAGCAGTAATAAACGGAGAGTGCGTCACAATAATGAATTGACAGTCATAGAATTGGACAGAAACTTCAATGAACTCTTTCAGTTTCAGCTGACTTTCAGCAGAAAGACTGTTCTCAGGTTCATCCAGAAGATACAGACTATGTTCATGAATCTTCTGCTCAAAAAAAGAAATAGCTGTTTCACCGTTGGATGACATGACAATCGTATTATTGGCAAGGGGTGTACGGATGTATCTGGACTGGGCTCTGCTGCGGGCTTCAATCTGACGCTTCAGTTTTTCATAAGTCTCATCATCAGAATGGTACAGAACATTCTCACTGTATTTTGCTTTCAAATATTCCTGTGCAAGTTCTTCCTTACGGCGGTTCACACCGGCATTGATTGCTCTTTTATTCAGCAGTTCATCAAATACATCATCCGAGGATAGAAAGCAGATTTCATTAGGCCTCAGATAGGACATTTCAGCTTCACATGCTTTGACATAATTCTGAAAAAGATCAGCTTCATCATCAGAAGGACCGGTCAGCTTCTGATGGATGATTTCCAAGAGAGTAGTCTTGCCGCAGCCATTAGGACTGGCAAAGATCGTAACCGGTTCAAAGGAAAGGGAGGACATTGATAAAGATGGATAGATGCCAAGCGGATAATTGGTGTTATGAATATTTCTTTTCTGACAGAGTTATTCTGTATTCCTCCAGCTCAGAACAGAGCTGAAAGTGATTCAGATATAGCATAATGAAAATTCCTCCCAAGCTTTACGAAGTCTTCAGAATCTATTATAATAACTGACGGTACAGCAAACATGTATCTAACCTGGTCAGATCGGGAACGAAGCAGCCATACGTGCCTCTGTTTGTGTGTACCGCTTTTTATTTGTCTATGGAAAAAACACCAGAATATTTTATGGGCTTGGCCCTTAAAGAAGCACGTAAAGCAGAAGAAATCGATGAAGTACCGATCGGCTGTGTCATTGTAAAAGATAATCAGGTGATTGCACGTGCGCATAATCTGAAAGAAAAGAAAATGCAGGCGTATGCGCATGCGGAAATGCTTGCGATCCAGAAAGCTTCAAAGAAACTGAACAACTATTATCTGAATGACTGTGATCTGTATGTTACGCTGGAGCCATGTATGATGTGCACCGGTGCCATTGAACTTGCCCGGATCAGAACAGTCTATTATGGTACACCGGATCCAAAAGGGGGATGCGTTGATACCTTGATTCAGGTAAGAACCATCAAGCATATCAATCATCATCTGAATGTTGTGTCTGGTGTCAGAAGAGAAGAATGTGCCGAGATACTAACTTCTTTTTTCAGAAGAAAGAGAAAAGCTGGAAAAAAGCATTATAATCCCTCTGAACAGGTCTGAACGCCCGCAATCATGCGAGCGTTTTTGTTATAATTAAGGTTACGAGAGGATACTATTTTGAGTAAGTTAGCACTCTATCAGAAATACAGATCGACAACGTTTGATGAAGTTGTCGGACAGGAAGTAACCGTCCGTACCATCAAGAATGCGATCCGTGAAAATAAAGTAGGACATGCCTATCTGTTCTGCGGTCCAAGAGGTACCGGCAAGACAACAATGGCACGTCTATTAGCCAAGGCAGTCAACTGTGAACATCCCGAAAAAGCACCATGCGGTGAATGTGATAACTGTAAAATGGCTGCAGCAGGTACACATCCGGATATCATTGAAATCAATGCGGCAAATGAAACACACGTGGAAGATGTCCGTGATCTGATTGAAAGGGCAAGACTGGCACCGATGGTTGGCAGACATAAAGTCTATATCATCGATGAGGTCCATCAGCTTTCCAGCGCTGCCGCTTCAGCACTATTGAAAACACTGGAAGAGCCGCCGGAGAATGTCATCTTTATTCTCGCTACAACTGATCCGCAGAAACTGCTGCCGACCATTGTTTCAAGATGCCAGCGGTTCAATTTCTTCAGGATCAGAACAGATCAGATTCAGAAACATCTGCTGGATATCGCTGAAAAAGAAAAGATTCAGATGGATGAAGCGGCAGCGCTGAAGATTGCTCTATTGGCAAATGGCGGCATGCGTGATGCATTAAGTATCATGGATCAATGTGCTTCATTCTGCTCTGATGTGATTAGAGAAGAAGATATCGACAGAATCTATGGTCTGACTTCACGTGAAGAGAAGATTCATTTACTGCATGATATTTTTGATAAGAATGTCAAAAGTATTCTGGAACGGATCCAGGCGTATGAACATCAGGGAATTGATTTTCAGAGAATGATTGATGATCTGGTGGATATGCTGAAGGATGCAGTTGTCTATACGTATGCTAACGACAGCAGTCTCTTAAAAGTTCTGACACCGGAAGAAGCAGCTTTGTTTGCCAATCAGGAAACAGCCGGCTCTCTGATGCATATGATCAATGTTCTGCTGGAAGGAAAGGGCAGATTCAAGTTTGCTCAGAGTCAGGCTTCTGCGTTTGAAGTGACTGTCCTGGACGCAATTGTTTCACGTGAAACAATCGTACAGGCACCAGTACAGCAGCAGGTTCAGAAAGAACAGCCTGTCATCAGTGCACCTGTCATGCCTTCCGCATCACCGCAGGCACCTCCTGTACAGTCTGTACAGAGTGCGCCAGTGCAGCCGGAAGTCAAACCGGCAGACAATGCACAGAAAGTAATCAGTATCAGTGAAGATGATCTGCTTGGCATGATGCAGATTGCCGATAAACAGAACAAAGCGGAAGACCAGCAGAAGTTTGCCGGACTTTCTTCCATTCTCGGCATCTCCGCTGCCAAATACAAGAACATGCTGAAGCAGGCATCAATTGTATTATCCGGACCGCAGATTGTTGTATTTGCCGTACCGGATCAGGTCACTGCCGATCGCATCAACAGTGAGAGTGAGAACAGAGATCTGTATGAGTTTCTGAAGAAAGAACTCGGCATTGATAAACGTCCTTATGCCGTGACAAATGTATTCTTCAAGAATGGCGTACAGTCCTATGTTATCCATGCTAAAGAGGGAACCCTGCCGGAGAAATTCAAGGCAGCTGCCTATACGGAAAAGAAAGAAGAAACAACCGAAGAGAAAGTACTGAAACTCTTCGGTGAAGAAAACGTAGATATTATATAAGGAGAAAAAATATGGATCTGAATCAGCTGATGGCCCAGGCCCAGGCAATGCAGAGCAGACTGACACAGCTTGAAGATGAGCTCAAGGCCAGAGAATACACCGGAACTCAGGGCGGTGAAGACGGTGTCATTGCTGTAGTGAATGGTGATCTTGAAGTACGGTCTGTGACAATTTCCGATGCTCTTATGAAAGAAGATAAGGAAATGCTGCAGGATATGATACTGATTGCCGTGAACAATGCAATCGAGGCAGCCAAGAAAGACAGAGAAAAAAAGCTTGGCAGTGCTGCCGGCGGTCTGAATATTCCGGGTTTATAAGAGAATGTATCCAAAGAGTTTAAGAAATCTGATTGATAACTTCCGCCGGCTGCCCGGTGTCGGTGAAAAGACAGCAGAGCGCTATGCACTGTCTGTGGCTGACATGGATCCGGTTGATGTGGAAAGCTTTGCCGCAAGTCTATTGGATGTGAAAGAGCATCTCAGACACTGTGAGATCTGCGGTAATCTCAGTGATGAAGATGAATGTGATATCTGTAAAGATGAATCACGGGACCATCAGACTATCTTTGTCGTAGAAAGTTCACGTGACATCATCGCCATGGAAAAAACCGGTGACTATCACGGTGTCTATCATGTACTGAACGGATTGATTTCAACTTCCAAAGGCGTTCTGCCGGAGGATCTCAATATAGATCAGCTTGTCAAAAGAGCAGACGGCAGCAAGGAAATTATTCTTGCGACCAGTGCAACCCGTGATGGTGAGATCACAGCCATGTATCTGGAAAAGCTTCTGCATCAGAAGTATCCTGATTTACTGATTACCCGCATTGCCCATGGTCTGCCGGCCGGCGGCATGCTGGATTATGCGGATGAAATGACTCTGTCACATGCTTTAAGTGACCGTAAAAGCATGGAATGAAAACACAGGAGGAAAAACCCATGAATGAAGATCTTCGCATTGCCCAGGCGGCAACACTGGATGACATTTACACGATTGCTGAAAAGGCAGGAATTGATCGGAAGTATGTAGAACCTTATGGCAATGATAAGGCTAAGATTGATTCTTCGATCTTCAGTGCACTGAAAGATAAGAAGGATGGAAAACTGATTCTTGTGACTGCCATCACACCGACCAAAGCCGGTGAAGGCAAGAGTACAACAACCATCGGCTTAGCAGATGGACTCAGAAAGATCGGCAAGAAATCCATGGCGGCATTAAGAGAACCGTCACTTGGACCGGTATTCGGTCTTAAGGGCGGTGCTGCCGGCGGCGGCTATGCCCAGGTTGTACCGATGGAATCCATTAATCTTCATTTCACCGGCGACATGCATGCAATTACCACGGCCAACAATCTGATTGCGGCCATGCTGGATAACTCCATCTATCAAGGCAATCCACTGAATATCGATCCGGATAAGGTTGTCTGGAAGAGATGCATGGATATGAATGACAGAACACTGCGTTCCATTACCATCGCTCAGGATAAGAAGACAAACGGGGTTGAGAGGAAAGATCATTTCGTCATTACGGTTGCCTGTGAAGTCATGGCTATTCTGTGTCTGTCAAAGGATCTGAAGGACTTTGAAAACCGGATCGCCAGATGTGTTGTTGCCTACACATATGACGGCAAACCGGTCACGGTCAAAGATATTCATGCGGCCGGTGCAGCCGCTGTTGTCATGAAGGATGCATTGAAGCCGAATCTGGTACAGACACTGGAACATACACCGGTGCTTGTCCATGGCGGCCCGTTTGCTAATATCGCGCATGGCTGCAATTCCCTGATCGCTACAAAGCTGGCCCTGAAGCTGGCTGATTATACGGTAACAGAGGCAGGCTTCGGTGCAGATCTTGGCGCTGAGAAGTTTCTGGATATCAAGTGCAGAGTCGGTGATCTGCATCCCAATGCTGTTGTCATTGTCGCAACTGTCCGTGCTCTTAAGATGCATGGCGGTGTGGATGTTGAAAATCTGACGGAAGAAAATGTTGAAGCCATGCTTGCAGGTGCAGAGAATCTGCAGAAGCACATCGAAACCATCAAGGCTTTCGGTCTGCCGTATATTGTTGCCATCAACAAGTTTGCCAAAGATACGCCGGCAGAAGTGGAAGCACTGCTGAACTGGTGCCATGAAAACGGTCATCCTGTTGCGGAAGCTGATGGCTGGGCAAGAGGCGGTGAAGGTATGACAGAACTGGCTGAGAAGGTTGTGGCACTCTGTGAACAGCCCAATACCTATAAGCCTCTGTATGATGTGAACAGTTCCATTGAAGAGAAGATCCATACCATTGCGACAGTTGTCTATGGCGCAAAGGATGTTGAATATTCTGAAGAAGCCAGAGCCAAGATCGAAACCTATAAGAAGTTCGGCTGGGATAAGGTACCGGTCTGCGTTGCCAAGACACAGAACTCTTTGAGTGATGATGCCAAGCTTAAGGGCAGACCCCGCGGCTTCACGATTCATGTCAAGGATATTTCCATTTCCGCTGGTGCGGGATTCATTGTTGTCTATACCGGCAATATTCTGACCATGCCGGGTCTGCCGAAAGTGCCGGCAGCTGATCACATGGGCATTGATGATGACGGTAAGATTTACGGTCTGTTCTGATTAGAAAGAAGGAAGAATGAGCTCCATCGCGTATGTAACAGATGAAAAGATGCTGGAATACCATCGTCTGTGCTGCAGCAGAACGATTCTTTTCTGGCGTCTGAGTACAAAGAACAAGTTCACCGATTTTCACAGCGGGGATCTTTTGTTCTTCTTTGCGCGCGGAGCTGTCAACAAAAGAAAGAAGGGGTTTGTCGGCTATGGACATTATGTAGCGACAAGACGTCTTTCTCTCAACCAGATGTGGAACCTGTACGGAACAAAGACAGGGTATGATTCCCGGGAGCTTTTAGCTGAAGCGATCGGACATGCGGCCAAGGGTGAAATACCAAGAACAATGCAGTGTCTGATTCTCAAGGACATCGTATTCTTTGTCGCGCCGGTTTACCCTAAAGATGTCGGCATTGAAATACCGGCGCATCTTGAATCCTACTGCTATATAGATAAGGATGATCCAAGGGTAACAGCCAGAATCCTGCGACGGGCCAGCCGGCTTGGCATTGATCTTTGGACAAAGGATGAAGACAGTGTACCGGAAACGATCTTCCATCAGGATGAAATCCGCCACTTCATGGCTAATGCGTCCGTGGAGATGGGAAAAGCGGAACTGTCGCAGAAAGAAAGAGCGGCAGCTCATCGTCTGACGAAAGAAAAACTGAAAGAAGAAGGCTGGGAAAGAGTCAGGGGATCGGATACGGACTGCTTGAAGCTGGAAAAAGATCATATCGAAATGGCGCTGCCGTTTGTATGCGGCATCAATGACCGGACGGTCAGACTGCAGGAAGTACTTGGCAGGATGACGCTTTATAGCTTAAAGTTATCCCTGGAAAATCTGAAAGATCGGATTGTCTTTTCCCTGCTGGAAGAAACAGAGGATCCCGAGGCGGAAGCTCTGGTGAAGGAATGGAATGAAAGATTTTGAAATTATCGTAATCGGCGGCGGCCATGCCGGTATTGAAGCGGCACTGGCAGCGGCCAGACTCAAACATAAAACACTGTTACTGACATTAAGCATTGAGAACATCGGCAAAATGCCGTGCAATCCTTCAGTCGGCGGACCGGCTAAAGGCATTGTAGTCAGAGAAATTGATGCGCTGGGCGGCCAGATGCCGATTACGGCAGACCGTACTGCCCTGCAGTTCAAGATGCTCAACACAGCCAAAGGTCCCGGTGTACGCGCCTTACGTGTACAGTCGGATAAACTGGCCTATAAGCAGTATATGCAGGATGTCTGCCTGCATGAACCGAATCTGACGGTAAAGGCAGGCATGGCGGTACGCATCAATGTTGAAAACAGTACGGTTACAGGGGTGACGCTGAAGGATGGCTCTGTGATTAACTGTGATGCCGTTATCCTGACAACCGGTACTTACATGGCTGGTCTCAACATGATTTCATCAGAAGTTACCCCGGGCGGACCGGATAACGAACAGACAACCAATGAACTGTCTCAGTCACTGAGAGACAATGGTCTGCGTACATTTCGTCTCAAGACCGGAACACCGCCAAGAGTACTGACTAAGTCCATCGATTTTTCCAAGACGCAGTATGAACCAGGTACCGATGCGTTTGTCTGCTTTTCCAATACGACAAAGCAAATCCGTCCTTTCAAAGATCAGGTGCCGTGCTATCTGACTTATACAACCCCGGAGACACATGAACTGATTCTGAGCAATCTGAATAAATCATCCATGTATTCCGGTGTTGTTAAAGGCGTAGGCCCGCGCTACTGTCCTTCCATTGAAGACAAGCTCGTCCGTTTCAAAGACAAGCCTCGTCATCTGCTGTTTCTGGAACCGGAGTCACTTGCCCTGGATACGACATACGTACAGGGCTTCAGTACTTCTTTGCCAAGAGATATTCAGGAAAAGATGGTTCACAGTCTGCCTGGCTTTAAGAATGCCATCATCAAGAAATATGCCTATGCCATTGAATATGATGCCATTGATCCGATCCAGATGCGGCCAAGTCTTGAAAACAAGATCATCAGAAATCTGTTTACGGCCGGACAGGTCAACGGAACTTCCGGCTATGAGGAAGCAGCTGGCCAGGGCATTATGGCCGGCATCAATGCTTCATTGAAACTGGAAGGCAGAGAACCGCTTGTTCTGGGCAGAGATGAAGCTTATATCGGTGTACTGATTGATGATCTGACTACCAAAGGCACCAAAGAACCGTATCGTCTATTGACCAGCCGTGCTGAATTCAGACTGCTGTTAAGACATGACAATGCGGATCAGAGACTGCTTGAGAAGGGATATCAGGTCGGCCTTGTATCCGAAGAAAGACATGATGCCTATCTGAAGAAGATGAATGATCTCAAAGAGCTGAAAGAACAGCTTGGTGAAGATCATATCGGTCCGGCAGATACGGAAGCAGCGGCATATCTTGAATCACTCGGCTATGAAGTGGAACATCGGATCAATACCGCGGAACTGGCCAGACGTCCTAAAGTAGATCTGAATACGCTGCTTGAAAAAGCTGGCCGCAGCTATGACCATGATCTTGTGTATCAGGCCGGCATTGAATTGAAATACGAGGGCTATATCAATAAGGCAAAGCGGGAAGCAGCCAAACTGCAGGCCATGGAAAAGGTAAAGCTGTATGATGTCGATTATGAAGATGTCGAGAATCTTTCCATTGAAGGCAGACAGAAGCTTGAAAAATACAGGCCGGCAACCATGGGACAGGCATCCCGTATTTCCGGTGTCAATCCGGCTGATCTGGCTGTTCTTTCCATCTATCTGAAACAGAAGGAGATGAATCACTGATATGGATTATAAAGACGTTGTTTCCAATGTACAGATCTACGGACTGGAAGAATCTGTCAAAGGATCCAAGTATCCGATGGCAGTAGATCTGGATAAAGTAACTTCTGAAGTCACTAACACAACCAGAAGACTGGCCAATGCCAGAACAGGCAGCGGTCATGACAACTTCATGAATGGTATCATTGTGCAGTTTGATCTGACCTTTACAAATAAAGCCTGGGTAGAAGCGGAACGCTATCACTTCCTGGACTTTGTCTCTTCTCAGTCCACCATGCACAGAATCACCAAGTTTGATCTGGATGAAGTGTATATCAGCTATGTAGACCCACGGATTGTTGAGATCATGAAGGAAAAGGTCAAAGATTACAATGACCTGCAGGCGGATATCAAGAGACTGAAGGCAGAAGGCAAGGATACAACAACCCTGAACGATGTGGCCAAGGACAAGTATCTGCAGATCCTGTATTCCAATCCGGCCGGCTTCCGTCTGACTGCCCGTATGACAACTAACTACAGACAGCTCAAGACAATCTACTTCCAGAGAAGAGATCACCGGCTTCCGGAATGGCGTGCTTTCTGCAAGTGGATTGAAACGCTGCCATACAGTGAGTTCATCATCGGCAGTGAGCAGTAATACAGTTCATTAACGCATAGAGAAACAGGAGAAGGCTGCGGTCTTCTCTTATTATTTTGTGGGAGAAAAAGTTTTCCACATTTTGTTAGAAAAAGCGGATATTTCACCAAAAATTGTGGATAAATATTTTTTCAACAATTCATAGTTTTTTATCCCTGTTAATGGTGTTAGAATGAAACAGCCGAAAGGGAGAGAAATGACCATTGAAGAACTCACCGCATGCTGTAAAGACATGGGTGTGAATATAGATGAAAAACAGAAAGAACAGCTGGTGAAATACGCATCTCTGCTTCATGAATGGAACCAGAAGATGAATCTGACTGCTGTGGATGAACCTGAGGAAGTGTACAGAAGACATTTCTATGACTGTCTGATTCCGCTGTCAGACTGGTATTTCTCGGGAAATATTCTGGATGTAGGCTCCGGTGCCGGCTTTCCCGGCATGGTATGGAAGATCGCAAGACCTGATCTGCGTATCACTCTGCTGGAACCAACGGGAAAAAGATGTAATTTTCTGCATGCCGTACAGGATGAAATCGGTACGGATGCTGAGATTGTCAATGCGCGGGCTGAAGATTTTATCAGGGAAAGAAGAGGCTTCTATGATGCGGTAACGGCCAGGGCTGTTGCTGCTCTGCCGGTGCTCAGTGAACTCTGTGTTCCGTACCTGCATGAAGGCGGTGTCTTTATTGCCATGAAGGGGACGAAAGGCCTGCAGGAAAAAGAGGAAGCGGCGCATGCCATGAAAGTGCTTGGCTGTGAAGAAAAAGATGTGAAAATACATCAGACAGAAGAGGGAGAACAGATCAATCTGTTCTATATAAAGGTTAGAGAAACACCGGCAAAGTATCCCCGCAGCTACGGGCAGATCAAGAAAAAGCCGCTGTGAGGGGAGAAACCTATGCGAAAGAGTATCCTGGATATATTTGAAAAGCAGCCATCCAGCAAAGCGATTGCCGAAATTGAGATCAGTCAGATTGAACCGAGCCGCTATCAGCCAAGACTTAAATTTGATGAAGAAGAGCTGAACAGCCTGGCCGCATCCATTCGTTCCCAGGGTCTGATCCAGCCGATTACAGTCAGACAGATCGGGGAAGGAAAGTATGAGATCATTGCCGGAGAAAGAAGATACAGGGCCTGCAAGCTTGCCGGCTTTACCAAAGTACCGTGCTACATCCTGACGCCGACCGAAGACCAGGCTGCCCAGATGGCTCTTGTGGAAAACATTCAGCGTAAAGATCTGAGCGCAGTGGAAGAAGCCAAAGGCTATGTACAGATCATGCGTCAGACCGGCATGACCCAGAAAGAACTGGCGGATAAGATCGGCAAATCACAGTCAACGATTGCCAATAAGATCAGACTGCTGAATCTGCCGGAGGAGATCCAGGAAGGCGTTGTGGAAGAGAAGATTACGGAACGTCATGCCCGGGCTTTACTGACCGTAGAACCGAAGAAGATCAAGTCTGTATACCATCGTATTCTCAAACAGAATATGACCGTACAGCAGACCGAACAGTATATTGAAAAGATGAATATGCCGGCCAAGGTACATAAGCGACAGAAGACAAAGGGCTTCTCCCGCAATGCCGTTATTGCCGTCAATTCAGTAAACAAATGTGTGGAAATGATCCGTAAGACCGGGATTGATGCCCGGGTGGATCAGAAAGAAACGGATGATGAGATTCTGATGACCGTCCGTTTCCCGAAGTGAGTTAGAGGACTTTATTTATGGGAAAGATTATAGCTATAGCCAATCAGAAAGGCGGTGTGGGAAAAACTACGACAAGTATCAACCTGTCTGCCGGATTAGCTTATTTCAAGAAAAAAGTCCTGCTGGTTGACTTTGATCCACAGGGCAATGCCTCAAGAGGCATCGGTGCATACAAAACAGGGTTTGATGCCAATGTTTATGATGTACTGTGCGGCGATGCAATGATAGAAGAAGCGATTGTCAGACTGAAAATGCCGCCGCTGGACGTTCTGCCCAGTACCATTGATCTTGCCGGTGCCGATGCGGAAATGGCTGCATATGAAAACGGGAAGGAAAGACTGCTCAAGGCAAAACTTGAGCCGATCAAAGATAAATATGATTACATCATCATTGACTGTCCGCCGGCCCTCGGCCTGCTCAATACCAATGCTTTGACAGTGGCAGACAGTGTGATGATTCCAGTACAGTGCGAATACTTTGCCCTGGAAGGTCTGACCCAGCTGCTCAGCACCATCAGACTGGTGCAGAAGCTGTGGAACCCGCATCTGTCCATTGAAGGCGTGCTGCTGACCATGTTTGATGTCAGAACACGTCTGTCGGTTGAAATTCAGCAGGAAATCCGCAAGTACTTCAAGGAGAAAGTATATCGTACGGTCATTCCCCGCAATGTCAGATTGTCGGAAGCACCTTCTCGTGAAGAGTCGATCTTTGAATATGATACAAGCTCTCCGGGTGCCAAGGCATATGTACAGCTGGTGAAGGAAGTATTGATTCAGAATCAGAAGAACGGAGGCAGATAATGGCAGAGAAAAGAAAGCTTGGACGCGGTCTGGATTCCATCTTCGGCGGCAATGTCGAGGAAGTACTGGATCAGATCGAAGAAAATGCCAAGGAAATGCCGGGGCGGAAGGAGATACAGATACCCGTGGATGAGATCCGTCCCAATCCCTATCAGCCAAGAAAAGAGTTCGATCAGAAAGGTCTGGAAGAACTGTCAGCATCAATTAAGGAACACGGCATCTTTACGCCGCTTTTAGTCAGAAAGTCCATCAAGGGCTATGATCTGATTACCGGTGAAAGAAGACTCAGAGCTGCCAGAATGGCAGGTCTTGATACCGTGCCGGCAATTCAGGTTGATTTCAAAGATGATGAAATGATGGAAATCGCGCTGCTTGAAAATGTACAGCGTGAAGATCTCAATCCGATTGAAGAAGCCATGGCTTATGATGCGCTGGTACAGAAGCTTGGCTATACTCAGGAAAAGCTGGCAGAACGGGTCGGCAAGTCCCGGGAATACTGTGCCAATATGATGCGTCTTCTCAAACTGCCGTCAGGTGTCAGAGCGCTTGTGACAGATAAGAAACTGACAGCCGGACATGTCAGACCGCTGCTTGCCTTGAAGGATGAAGAGCAGATGGAAGAAGCTGCTGAGGAAATTCTTGCCCGGCATATGTCGGTCCGGGAAACCGAGAAGTATGTCAAAGGCATTGTAAATGGTGAAAATCCGGTACATAAGCCGAAGAAGAAAGCAGAGAAAGATCCTTTCTACAGCGACCTGGAAAACAGGATGTCCGAGAAGTACGGGACACAGGTAGAAGTATCGAAGAAGGAAATCAGGATTCACTATTCTGATACAGAGGATCTCAACCGTATTCTCGATATGCTTGGATGTATTGAAGAATCCAGTCAGGAGTGATGGAAACATCATTCCTTTTTCTTATAAAAAAAGGACATGCGGAGCATGTCCTCTACTGATTAATTGAGCCAGAAGATAACAGGATTTTCGTCCAGTTCCATCGTTCCGTTTTCAATGGAAACAGAACGATGGGAAAGAAGATCTGTATAGGTGCCGTCCGGCAGGTCAGTGTGGACAGCTCTGGCCTGTCCGCTGACATTGAAGATACCGGCACACTTTCGATCATCATTTACGCTGCCTCTTAAACACCCTGTATGCACTGTCTGCAGAACATGACTGTCCAGAGCAGTCACATGACAGCATGTATCAGAGAAGAACGGATCGGCATGAATGGCATGCATGGAAGCGATGAGTGAAGTCAGATCATATGTACCATGGTTCCAGTCAATGGGATCAGGATCAAAGAGGGAAGGCTTATGGGTAATGCCGTATTCCTCACCGTTATAGATCAGAGCAGTGCCTTTCTGGAAACATGCAAAGGCTGTCCAGTTGATCAGAGCGGATGTGTTATGAATCAATGCGGCGGCTCTTTCCCGGTCATGGTTTTCAACATATCTCAGTTTGACATAGTTCTCCGGGTATATGCATTCCTGCAGATTCAGGATATCAACATAGCTTTCCAGACTGTTCTTTCCATTCAGATAGCCGTCAAAGAAAGGGTGGGCATCATAGTCATAGCATATATCAAAAGCTTCATACATTTCACTGTCGCTGGCACTTCCAATGCCCATATAGCGGCAGTATTGAACAAACTTCAGTTCAGAACTCTCCGCCAGCCAGATACAGTCAGGTCTGACTTTCTTTACCTCTGCCCGTGCTTCCTTCCAGAACGCTACCGGTACAAGCGGTGCCACATCACACCGGAAGCCATCCACATACTGTGCCCACATCTTCAGGGTATCAATCAGCTCATCCCACAGGGCATGATCGCTGAAGTCAAGATCGACTACATCCCACCAGTCACCGATCCGATTGCCGAAGGATCCGTCTGCCTTGTGCCAGAACCATTCCGGATGCGTCTTGGCAAGAACGGAATCCGGGGATGTGTGGTGGTATACAATATCAAGAATAACCTTCATGCCTCTTACATGAATGGCATTGCACAGAGAAATGAAATCATCCATGGTGCCAAGGGCAGGATCTACCCTGCGGTAATCCTGAATGGCATAAGGAGAACCGACAGTTCCCTTGCGATGGTCAATGCCGCTTGGCTGAATGGGCATGAGCCATATGATATCCGTACCCAAAGATCTGATGCGTGAAAGGTCTTTTTCCACGGCTTTCAATGTGCCTTCGCTGCTGTAGTTTCGAACGAAGACGGAATAAATCATCTTATTTCTGAGTGAAAGATCTGTATCAAGTGCCATATGCAAACTCCTAATAAAAGCACTACATTTTATCAGCTTATACAGAAAAAGGTCAAAAAGAAAAGCTCATCCCGGACAGAAAGGATGAGCAGAGAAAGCTTTGTAACTGTATATCACAGATGATCTTTCATCTGACGGTTATTAAGATACATGATGAACCTGAACAGAGAAGGATATAAATGTGACGGCAGTCTGAAAGATGATGGCATATAATGGGTGTATGAAAGGTAAAAGATGGCTGAAGGCAGTATGTGCATGTGTATTGACGGTCAATATGAGCGCATGCCGGACAAAGCAGAAAGAAACAGTAAATAAGCAGGTCTATGATGATGGGGATGTCAGTGCGGTATTGAAGAGCACCGCTCTTTCCTATGGACAGGTGGAAATGGTTTTCATCTTTCAGAATAAAACAGATGAGACAGTTATCATCGCTGCCCAGAATACTTTCATCAACGGCATGCCGCTGACATTCAGCGGTTCTGATGCCGAGATTAGAGCAGGAAAGAAATACAGACAAAAATGGCATGCGGATGCGGATCTCTGTGATGTGGAAAAGCTTGATGATCTGAAAAACATCTCTCTTTCCCTGCGCTGCGGCAATAAACAGACGGATACCATCAGCATCGATCTGTCATGATATACATGCATACGGCAGTGTGCATGTTTTCTGTATGGATAGAAAGCAGAAAAGATGAGCAATATTCAAATAATGTCAATGAAAAGAAATGAGCGGTATTCAATGCCTGGATGGCTGTGGTAATATAAGAATCAGAACGGAAGAAATTTTTTTTAACGCTTCAGAAATGGAGTGTGAAGATAAGAATATGACAGAACAGTCATGGAAAGTATTTAAAGTGATCTGTCTTGCCGGATGTATTGTAACGGTACTGATTGACTGGAGAATTACACTTGGATATCTGGCAGGAAGTCTATTAGCCATCCTTCTCTATAAAAGAAATGAAAGCTATTGGACGGAGATACTGGAGATCGGTACACCGAAGGGAAGCAGATATGGATTCCACTTTGCTGTCAATCTTGCCATTATGGCAGCGCCGATGATAGCTGCGGCACTGTTTCCGCAGGTGATGAATATCTTTGCGGCCGCGGTCGGATTGATGATGATCAAGATCAGTGTTGTGGCAGAAACGCTGTTCATACATAAGAAGGGAGAAACAGAGAATGAAAGTACAGTCTGATGTTTATACCATTATCGGGTTAACCATCTTCATCGGGGCGGTTATTGTCATTCTGTCAAAGAAGATTGATAAGACAGATCCGATGGCCAGACCGAAAGGCATTGTACTGCCGGTGGTGCTGCTGGTGAAGAAGGTGTATGACACCGTATGCGATAACATGGGAAAGAAGCTGGCAGATCATTATGTACCGTATATTCTGGTACTGTGGGTGTTTATCTTCCTTGCCAATATCATTTCTCTTTTCGGTATTGATTCACCGACGGCCAATCTCAGTGTCACGCTGTTATTAAGTATCATCACCTGGGTGATGATTCAGTATGTGGAAGTAAAGTACGGCGGATGGAAAGCATACTGGCATGCGTTCCTGGAGCCGATTCCGGTGATGCTGCCGATGAACATTTTCGGCAAATTTTCTACGATGGTTTCCATGTCGCTGCGTCTGTTCGGCAATATTCTGTGCGGCGGCATTATGATGCAGCTGGTATACAGTGCCTGTCAAAATCTGAGTAATCTATTGTTAGGATGGATCAGTACGTCCGGTACGGTGTTCAATTTCATGGCACCGATTCTGGCGCCGCTTCTGCATGCCTATTTTGATTTATTCAGCGGTTTTATTCAGACACTTGTCTTTGTGACATTAACAGTGGTTCTCGTCGGGAATGATATCCCCGAGGAAATAAAGAAGTAATCCAGGAGGAAAATATTATGGATATTAACAAGGGTTTAATCGCAATCGGTGCCGGTCTGGCTGTTATGACCGGTATGATGACAGGTCTTGGTGAAGGAACCTGTGCGGCACATGCATGTGATGCCATCGGCAAGAATCCTGAAGTTGAATCTAAGATCAGATCAACAATGATTCTTGGTATTGCATTATCAGAAACCTGTGCGATCTACGGTCTGCTTGTTGCTATTCTTCTGATGTTCGTTTACCCGAATCTCTGATAAGGGAAGACTTCAATGATCAATGTTGACATCGTTGAACAGCTGGTCCCGAATTTACTGACAATGATCGTACAGTTATGTTCGACGCTTGTCCTGTTTCTTCTGATGAAGAAATTCCTGTGGCCGTCGGTGAAGAAATTTCTCGATAAGAGAGCCGATGTCATGCAGGAGGATCTTGAGGCCAGTGCGCAGGCTCGCAAAGAAGCACAGGATGACCGTCAGAAAGCAGCTGATGAACTGGCAAAGGCTGCCGGCCGCGGAGAGCAGATCGTAAGCGCGGCTGTTAAAGAAGCACAGGATGAAAAGGAACAGATCCTGGCCCAGGCAAAGCAGGAAGCAGATGCAGAGCGGGCCAGAGCCCATGAGCAGATCGAAAGTGAAAGAGCTGATATGTATGGCTCCATGCAGAAGGAAATGGTGGATGTTGCCATGAGTGCTGCGGCCAGACTTATCGGTTCTGAAAATGGTGCCGATCTGGACCGTCAGGCTGTGGATGCTTTTGTAAAGGAAGCCGCAGATCATGGCGAGTGAAGTGGCAGAAAGGTATGCCGAAGGCCTGTTTTCCCTGGCGCTTGAGGACCATACTGCAGCATCCAAAAAACAGCAGGCAGAAGAACTGGCAGAAGTACTGTCAGAGAGCGATGATCTGCTGCTCTTTCTGCGTGCCGTGAAGATTACCCCGGAAGAAAAGAAAAAGGCAATCGATGAAATGTTTTCCACGTCGCTGGACCATGACTTCGTGAGCTTTCTCAAACTTCTGGTGGATAAAGACCGTACTTATTATCTGAAAGAAATACTGAACTGCTTTATCGATCTGTGTGATGAACATCTTGGCATACAGAAAGCCGAAGTACTATCCGCAAGACCTCTGAAAGAAGAGGATATGAAGCGGATTGCGGCAGTGCTGGAAAAGCAGACAGGCAAAAAGATCGTGCTGAAGAACCGGATTGATACGTCTCTGATTGCCGGCATTAAAGTCAGAGTCGGCTCACGGGTGACGGATGTATCCATGAAGAGCAGGATCGAAAATATGAAAGAAGCGTTATTGAAAGGAGGCAGGGCATGAAGCAGCTGAGACCGGAAGAGATCAGTTCACTGATCAAAGAACAGATCAAAAACTATGATACGAAAATTCATTCCGATGATGTCGGCTATGTGATTTCCGTTGGTGACGGAATTGCCATGGTACAGGGCATTGATAAAGCCATGTCCTCAGAACTTCTTGAATTTCCGCATGGTGTCATGGGCATGGTGCAGAATCTGGAAGAAGATCATATCGGTGTTGTACTGTTAGGCGATGATGCTGCCATCAAAGAAGGAGATGAAGTACGCCGTACCGGACGTATTGTAGAAGTTCCGGTGGGCGATGCTTTGTTAGGCAGGGTTGTCAATTCCCTGGGGCAGCCGATTGATAATAAGGGTGAGATTAAAACAGATAAGACACGTGCCATTGAAAGAGTGGCACCGGGTGTCATGGCCCGTAAGTCCGTATGTCAGCCATTGATGACCGGACTTAAGATCATTGACTCCATGATTCCGATCGGCAAGGGACAGCGTGAGCTGATCATCGGCGATCGTGAAACAGGCAAGACGGCCATTGCAGTAGATACGATTATCAACCAGAAGGGCAAGAATGTTTACTGTATCTATGTTGCCATCGGACAGAAGGAGTCTACGGTTGCCCGTATGGTACAGAAGCTGAAGGAAGCAGATGCCATGCGCTATACGGTAGTGGTCAATGCGTCGGCTGCAGAAAGTGCGCCGATGCAGTATATTGCTCCGTATGCCGGATGTGCCATGGGGGAAGAATGGATGGAACAGGGCAAAGATGTTCTGATCATTTATGATGATCTTTCCAAGCATGCCGTAGCATACAGAACCATGTCGCTGCTGTTGAGAAGGCCTCCGGGAAGAGAAGCTTATCCTGGCGATGTCTTCTATCTGCACAGCCGTCTGTTGGAAAGAGCAGCCAAGCTGTCGGATGAGCTGGGCGGAGGATCTATGACTGCTCTGCCGATCATTGAGACCCAGGCAGGCGATATCTCAGCCTACATTCCGACCAATGTTATTTCCATTACCGATGGTCAGATCTTTTTACAGACTGATCTGTTCGCATCCGGTGTCAGACCGGCGGTTGATTCCGGCTTATCCGTATCCCGTGTCGGTTCCAATGCCCAGACAAAGGCAATGAAGAAAGTTTCCAGCTCTTTGAAGCTGGATCTGGCCCAGTACAATGAAATGCTGAGCTTTGCCCAGTTCGGCAGTGACCTTGATGCCAATACAAAGAAGATCATCGATCATGGCGCAAGAGTAACGGAACTGCTGAAGCAGCCGCAGTATTCTCCGATGTCCATGGCGGATCAGGTGTTATCTCTCTATATGGCAAAGAATCATGAGATTGATGAAGTGCCGGTGGAGGAAGTGGCTTCCTTTGAAAAGTTCATGCATAAGTTCTTCCATGAAAAGCATGAAGATCTGGTAAAGGAAATCGAAGTCAAGGAAGATATCAGTGATGAATTGAATGCTAAGCTGCATGATGCCATGGATGAAGCACTGGATCAGTACAGGCTGCTTAAAGGAGCCGCGGCATGACCCAGTCCAGACAGGCATTGCGCACCCGTATCAAATCCGTGAATTCAACCCGTAAAATCACCCGGGCCATGGAGATGATTGCCAATGCCAAGCTGTTCAAACAGAGAACAAAGATGGAAGCTAACCGTGACTATGCGACCCGTCTGCAGGAAACGGTCAATGAGATTGTTTCCAGCAATCCTGATGCTGAATCCATCTATATGAAGAAGAATGATGCCGAAACAGTATTCACGATTGTCTTCGGATCTGATCTCGGCTTATGCGGCGGCTACAATGCCAATGTTCTAAAAGAAGCTGAACAGAATCTGAAGAAAGAGGATCCATGTATTCTCATCGGTACTTCTCTTTACCATGAAATGACGGAGAAAGGATTCCATCTGGTGAATGAGACGCCCATCTCATCCGATAAGCTGGATTTCTCCACATTAAGAGAATGTGTGACTGAGGCGGTGGATGCGTATCTGGATGGCAAAGCCGGTAAAGTACAGGTTCTGTACACCCGCTTTGTCAACACCATGACATTTGTACCGGCTGTTGATCAGCTGCTTCCCTGTGACGTAAAAGCAGAGGCGAAGAAGCCGAATGATAAACATGTGGAAACACTGTTTGAACCGGATGCGGAAACGATTCTGAATCAGCTCATTCCGATGATGATTACCGATGTAGCCTATTCCAACTGGATGGAAAGCACAACGGCAGAACAGGGCAGCCGCAGAATGGCCATGAAGACTGCAACGGATAATGCCAACGATCTGGCAGATGAACTGCAGCTGGCATATAACAAGGCAAGACAGGCCGCCATTACCCAGGAGATCACCGAAATTGTCGGCGGATCATCGGCGGTATGAGAAAGAAGGTGCATATGAGCAATACAGGTAAGATTGTACAGGTCATCGGACCTGTCGTTGATATCCGCTTCAGTGCAGATGCACTGCCGGCTATCCGCAATGCCATTAAAATTGATAAAGGCGATAGTAAGATGACATGTGAAGTAGCACAGCACATCGGTGATGATGTGGTCCGCTGCATTGCCATGTCCAGTACGGATGGTCTTGTCAGAGGCATGACATGTGAAGATACGGGCGCTCCGATTGAAGTGCCGGTAGGAGATGAAGTATTAGGCAGAATGTTCAATGTGCTGGGTGAGCCGATTGATGGTCTTGGACCGGTGCATGCGAAAAAGTACATGCCGATTCACAGAGAAGCACCGACCTTTGCCCAGCAGCAGACAACATCTGAAATTCTGGAAACAGGCATCAAAGTCATCGATCTGCTCTGTCCTTATGCCAAAGGCGGCAAGATCGGTCTGTTCGGCGGTGCCGGTGTCGGCAAGACTGTCCTTATGCAGGAGCTCATTCATAACATTGCCATCGAACACGGCGGCAGATCCGTTGTGGCGGGTGTCGGTGAAAGAACCCGTGAAGGCAATGACATGTACTATGAAATGAAGAACTCAGGCGTTCTGAAGAATACCGTTCTGGCCTATGGACAGATGAATGAATCACCGGGTGCCAGAATGAGAGTTGCCTTAAGTGCTCTGACGATGGCGGAATATTTCCGTGATGAGGAACATCAGGATGTTCTTCTCTTCATTGATAACATCTTCCGTTTCACCCAGGCAGGTTCGGAAGTATCCGCTCTGCTTGGCCGTATGCCTTCAGCCGTAGGCTACCAGCCTACTCTGGCTACGGAAATGGGCCAGCTGCAGGAGCGTATTACTTCAACGGATAAAGGCTCTATCACATCCGTACAGGCCATTTACGTTCCGGCTGATGACCTGACTGACCCGGCCCCGGCTACGACATTCTCACATCTTGATGCAAGACTTGTTCTGGATCGTTCCATTGCGGCTCTGGGTATCTATCCGGCGGTTGATCCGCTGCAGTCTTCTTCCCGTATGCTGGATCCGTTAGTCGTTGGGGAAGAACATTACAGAGTGGCAAGAGAAGTCGTAAAGATTCTGCAGCGCTATAAGGAACTGCAGGATATCATCGCCATTCTCGGTATGGAAGAACTTGGTGAAGAAGACCGCAAGACAGTGAACCGGGCCAGAAGAATCCGTAATTTCCTTTCCCAGCCGTTCTCTGTTGCGGAACAGTTCTCCGGTATCCCCGGTGTCTATGTGCCGGTAAAGGATACGGTCCGTTCCTTTGCTGAGATTCTGGAAGGCAAGTATGATGATCTGCCGGAACAGGCTTTCATGTCGGTCGGTACGATTGAAGATGTCGTCAAGAAAGCCGAGAGTCTCAAATGAGTACGCTGCACGTACGCATTGTGACGCCTAAAGGCATATACAAAGAGTTTGATACCCCGATCCTCAACATTCAGACAACGGAGGGCGATCAGGGCATCCTGCCTGAGCATATGCCCCTTGTCACCATGCTTAAAGTCGGGAAAATGACATCCGATGAGGATGGAAAGAGGGAGATCTATGCGGTTGCCTCAGGTCTGTTCTACTTCCGTGACAACACGGCGGAAATCCTGACGGATGCCATTGAAAACAAAGAGGATATTGATCTGGCCCGGGCTGAAGCAGCCAGGGAAAGAGCAGAGAAGCGCCTTTCGAGCAATGATCCGAATATTGATCTCAGAAGAGCACAAATCGCTCTGCAGAAGGCTATCAACCGGATCAATATCAAGAGTCAGTAAACAATGATCAAACGTTACTACCGTTCCTTGATTACATTGAAGTATGCGGCGGTTCAGACCATCGCTGCCTTCCTTGTATTCATCTTCGCTTTTATTACATTCCGTACCGGCAGTAAAGCAGTATACTGGGCAGCTGTTGCCAGCGGCCTGTTGTTAGTAGGGGTGATGGTGTATGTGCAGATTGCCAAAGCACGTATGGTCCGTCAGCTTAAACCGGTGGAACATCTCAACCGCTATTATGATGATGGAGCAGTGCTTGGCAGATCGTTCTTTCTGGAAGAAAGGATGCTGCTGTGTTCAGATGCCATGCGCATCAAAGAGCGGCCCACATCTGAAGTGAAGATGATGAAAGTCACGCCGTCAGCCAAAGGAAAGTATCTGATCCAGCTGGATGAAGATTTCTTTACCGTAGATAACAGACTGCAGGCAGAACGCCTTGCTGCATTTCTGAAAAAAAAGAATCCGGCTATGACACTGGATGGCATAAAGCCGAATGGCAGCGGTGCATTCAGAGAACTGAAAGCAGATTAACGTAAAGCACCTGATAAGGGTGCTTTTCTTCTGGCTTACAGGAAAGCAGGGAACAGGGAAAGATCTTGGCACCTGGAAGGTACAGACAAACAGAGAGAAGAAATTTTCTTGTTCTGGAAGAGGAAAAGGGAGGAGTGGCGGAACTGCTGCCATTAAGGCATGAAAGAATGAGAGCATCGCCATTTGCTTTCTTCCGGGGATGCTGATGTCATTATTGCCAGTGATCTTGCTGAAGCTGGTACTGCCGGTATCCGGGTACAGGCGTGCGGTGATGCAAATATTGCCAGTTTCGATATCTTTGTCACACCGGAAAGAAGACTGGTCTTTGATATCTGTGACTTTGATGAAACGCTGCCGGTCCCTGTCCTGTCTTCAAGGCAGGCAATTCCTTTCTGCTGGAAAGTACGGCAGAACAGAATGAATATGTGCAGATACAAAATACATTAGAGAATTAAGAAGTCACACGTCAAAATGAAACTCTGGCAATGATACCAGAGCTGATTGACTGTGACTTTTTAATTCGATTGAACTGACTCGCGATCTGCA